>CAYZXK010000129.1:0-4017 GCA_964482395.1 uncultured Planctomycetales bacterium
ACCTGAAACAGGCTCGCAGCCGCGACCCCAACGACCCGGCAGTCGCATTCGGAATCGGCTTCTGCCACGAGCGCATGGAGCGCGTCCAGGAGGCCTGGGCGGCATATCAGGACGCGCTGCGAATCAGTCCGCGGCTGCGAAACGCCTATGAGCGGATGGCGGCCATGGCCATGCGGGCCGGCCGATGGGAGGATGCCATCGAGCAATACGAGAAGTTGGCCGAAATGGAGCCGGGTGACCTGGACGTGCTGCTGACCCTGGGCAACCTCTATCTCCAGGTCCGACGGCCGGCCGCGGCCATCGACCAATACCAACAGGCCCTGCTGATCGAACCGGACGGGTACGACGATACGCTGGCGGCCGCCGATTCGCTGGCCGAGGAAGGACGCCTCAACGAGGCCATTCGCACGCTGGAGAACCTGGTCCGCAAGTACCCCGGGGTGGCGCCCTTTCACATCCGGCTGGCCGACCTGTACGCCCGCGCCGGAAACGACCAGCGAGCCACCGAGGAATATCAGACCGCGCTGGCCACCCAGCCCGGCCTGCTGGAAGCGACGGTCAAGCTGGGGACGCAACACCTGCGTCAGCATCGCTACGTGGAGGCGGCCTTGACTTTCAACCGGGCAGTGGAGCTGAACGACCGGCTCATGACCGCCTTCGTCGGGCTGGGCGTGGCCCAGCACGACTGCGGACGAGAACGCGAATCCATGGCCACCTTCGATCTGGCGGCCAGCCTGGAGCCCAGCAGCACCCTGCTGTTTTCGGAAACCGCCCGGCTGCAATTGAAGTCGGAACTCGGCGGCCGAGTGGACCGCCTGACCGACCATCCCCAGTCCGAGTCCGCCGATGGAGCCGACTCCCCGGCCACCGACGAGCTGCTGGCCGAGGCGATCCGGCGGCACCGGCAGGCTCTGGCCAGCTCGCCCAACCACGCCGACCTTCACTACCGCTACGGACTGCTGCTGCGGCAGGTGGGACGTTATCAGGAAGCGATCGAGGCATTCCGTCAGGCAGTTCGGATCAACCCCAATTACTCCAAGGCACTGATCAAGCTGGCCATCTGCCTGAAGGAGAACGGGCAGACCGAAGAAGCGGTAAGCATGTTCCAGCAGGCCCTGCGACTCAACGAGGACTACGTGGACGTGCACTACCAGCTCGGCCTGCTGTTCGCACAGCGGCGACAGTTCGAGCTGGCGGCCGAGGAGTTCGACCGGGCGGCGGCCGAGCGCGGCCAGAACCTGGCCTTCCGGGCCAACCTGGCTTTGGCGCTTCAGAGCATCGGGATGGTGGATCAGGCCGCCGCCACCTGGCGGGCGATCTGCGAGCTCTCGCCGACGGGGCAGGACGTGCTCGTCCTGCGGGAGCAGATAGTCAAGAAGGCCAACCAGGAGTAGCCGGTCCGACACCGGCCACACCCGGGCTCTGCCGCAGCCCACTCGGGAATTATGCGGACGACCGTGTATCGGGCCTGCCGGGAGCCGGTCGCGACCGGGACGACCGATAGCAAGTTCGATCATTTGCGCGGATCCGCCCCGAGCGCAACCAGGTGGATTGGTGACTGGAATTGCAATTGATTCGCACTTCCAAGCGGATTAGGATTGTTGTTGTTGCATCCGACGGGAAACGACCTGGCTTCCAGAAACGGTTTCGGCGAGGTCCGGTAGAGGTTAAGCCCATGCGCCCTAACTCTAGCGATCATTGGATGTTGTGGTTTGCGGTGGCGGCTCTGGTATTGGGCGGCGGCACGCCCGGCGCGTTGGCTCAGGATCGCGGGCAACGGAAGTTCCTGGTCATGCTGGCCGCTCCGCCCAAGTCGATTCCCAACTGGCCCGCAGTCTCCCTTCCCAACCCCTACGACTGCTACTTGCACTACTTCGACCTGTACGACCCCGAGATTGACTCCTTCGCCGAGTACTGGAAAGAGATTTCCTACGGCACGGTCAATGTCAGCGGAGACGTGGCGGGCTGGGCCGAAATACCCTGGCCGGTTCTGCCGGACCCGAACAGCCTGGCTGTCCCCGGCGAGGCTGTGCACGCCTTCAAGCAGCTTCGTTACATAGACGTCAACGGGGACAAAGCCTTTGAGAAGTTTAATGGGGAAAACTTCGATGAGTCGAGACAGATGTTTCTGATCGACTACAACGGAGACCGCCCGGGAACCGGCACTGGCTCGAACCCGCTCGCAGACGTGTATCCTCCCGGCTTGGAGGACTACGTGTGGACCCCCGGGGAACGGTTTCTGGACCTGGACGGCGATGGACGTTACGACGCCCTGCTGGAAGGTTCCATGGACGGCTGGACCAGCGACGCCCCGGCCGGCCAGCCTTGCGAGAAAGACGGCCTGATCGAGAGCGATGAGGCTTGCGATGCGATTGCTGACGGCGGTGATGGCGACGGGGAATGGGATTTCCCCGAGCCATTCGAGGACTTCCTGCGCACCTACGTGCCAGGCTACGGCTGGGTGAGGCTCGACCCGAGCATCAAGAACACTTACGGCGACCCCAATGATCCGAACATGGTCGGCACGCGCGCCTGGGGGCGGGCCTATATCCTTCGCAACTACCCGGGGAACGCCATGGCCTTGATCGCCCGCTGCGGCAACGGTCAGTACGACGGGCCGGACGCTTGGACCGAAAGTGATCCCAACACCACCAGCAAGATGTGGCAAGACCCCATTGTACCGCTGATCTACGAGTTGACACTGTGGCCCGAGTGGGGCACGACACCCTGGGATTACCAGTACGACACGGACGGCGACGGGGTGGTCTGGTGGGATCAGTATCTGGCCGACCGGTGGACGGCTTACTTCGATTGGCTGGGTCTGCCCGGCGGAATACCGCCCGTACCGCCCACTGACCCCAATAGCCCGCTACCACGCAAGTACCCCGCCCCCAGGTGGTCGATTGATATTCCCAACATGGTGCCCTTCGCACGCCCGCCCTACATCTATCGGGTCCCGCAAGACCCTACCGCCATTCCGTTCGAGCCCAACGTCGGCGGTTCGCTGGCCCGGACCGGGGGGATTTGTGCACCTTCCGATACACCGCCCGAATGCGACCCGTACAGCAATATGGACCCGTACAGCCCGGGGGATGGGTATGTTCATTCGGAGCTGCTCCCGACTGAGCCGCGGATTCAGCCAGACGCCACCGGGTTCTACGACGGGCCGGCCGAGTTCGACGACTTGCCCTCTTCCATATACCACTCGGGCGGGGTGCCGTCCGGCCTGTGGCGGCCCGATATGTGGTATGAGAACGGGGGCGATGGCCGACTCGGCGAGGTGACCTCCCCCTACGGCATAACGTACTACGGCGTCGACTTGGGCTACGCCGGATATCCCATGCAGGACGGGTTCATCGAAGCCGGCGGGCCGCTGGCAAGAGACGTCCATGGGGCCAGCGGTTATGACGGCGGGAATGTCCTCACTCTGGAGTGGCTGACCTGGATGAGGTTCACCAACGACATGACCATGCTGATGGACGTCTTGGACGCCAACGGCCAGCCATGGGACTCGGACCCGACCAAGCCCGGCGTGCAGAAAGTGCAGATGTGGCCCGCAATCCTGCCACGCGACTACAACCTGGACGGCCTGCTCGACCAAGGCGAAGTGCGAGCCATCGGGACCGAAAACTACTGCATAGATTTGAGCCCCGCTACTAAGAATAACGGCGGGGGTGGAAGCCAGTACCCCTTCAACCGCAAACGAATAACCGAGGATACGATCGCGGCTTTGGATGCCACCATCGACTGGGACTACTTCGTGATGGCGGTGCCGGACCCCAACAACCCAACCCAGTACACGAGCTACGTGCACTGCGTTACCTTCCTGCCCCCCAATGTCGATCCCAGTCTGGACGCGCTGTCGGAGGGCGGTCGGCCGCTTTTCGTGCTGCCGGCGCCCGGCATGAACCTGCCAGTGCCGGTTCGGGAGATTTCGACAGGCCCACTGTCCCCAATCCGCTTCTCGGATTTCGCCGCGCCGCTGGGGGGTGGCTCAGAAGCGGGCGGACCAGCCAC
>CAYZXK010000130.1:0-49391 GCA_964482395.1 uncultured Planctomycetales bacterium
GGTAACTGGCGTCCGCTCCAAATCCGCCGCTACGATCCTCATGGGCGTGTCCTCCTTGTCTGTTAATTCAATATGGGCCAGAGGATACGCCCTTCCTACGCCTCGGCAACGAGATTACACACGAAAGGATACGCCACCCCCGGGCCGGCCGGCTGCCTGCCTGCGGTCGGGCTTGGACCGGCCGGCCCGCGGCGATAAACTATGTGATTCGATCGTCGGGGGCGTCGGCGAGGTGAGGTCCCCAGTGCCCGGTACGGCCGTCCAACGCTTCTACCGTTTCCACGCCCGGGTTTATGACGGGACCCGCTGGATGATTCTGCACGGCCGGCGACGGGCGATCGAGCACCTGGGCCTGCGCCCGGACAGCCAGGTGCTGGAGATCGGCTGCGGCACCGGGCTGAGCTTCCCCCACATTCTGGAGCGGCTGGACCCGCAAGCCGGCCGCCTGACCGGGATCGACTTCTCACCCGACATGCTCCGCAAGGCCGAAAGACGGGTGCGACAGCACGGGTGGCCGAATGTGGAGCTGATCCTGACGGACGCAACCACCCTGAGCCTGGGACGCCAGTACGACGCGGTCTTCTTCGCCTACAGCCTGAACATGATCCCCGACTGGCAGGCCGCCCTGGCCCGGGCCCACGCTCACCTGACTGCCGGCGGCCACCTGGTGGTTCTGGACTTCGGACGGTTCGACGGTTGGGGGCCGCTGGCTCCATTGATCCGCGCCTGCCTGCGATGCAACCACGTTCAGACCCAGCGGCCGTACGAAAGTGAATTGCGAAGGCTTTGCGACCGGTTGGAAATCCACCACTGGCTCGGCGGATACAACTTCATCGCGGTCGGTCAGAAAATCAGGCAAAGATGACTCAGGTTGTGGACATGCCGGTGACCGGCGATCGGAGCTGGCTGGAACGTCTGGTGTTCCACGGGATCGTCTTTCACATGTCTTGGGAAGACCCTGAGATGGACCGGCAGGCCCTGGATCTGACGCCCGATGACAGCGTGGTATCCATCAGTTCCGGGGGGTGCAACCCGCTCAACTTCCTTTGCCAGAACCCCCGACGGTTGATTTGCGTGGACGGCAACCCGGCTCAGAATGCAATTCTGGAGCTGAAGCTGGCGGCGATCCGAAGCCTTGATTATCAGACCTTCTTCGACATTTTCGCCGCCCGCCGACCCTCGGTGGTCTGCCGGGTCTACCGACCCAGACTCCGGCCCCAGCTTTCAGCCCGGTCGGCGGCGTTCTGGGACGAGAACCTGTGGATGGTGGCTCGCGGGCTGTACAACTTCGGGCGGCTGGGCTTGTTCTGCCGCATCCTGCGCCGCTACCTGGCCCTGCTTGGAATCGGACCCAACCTGATCGAGGACTTCTTCCAGCGCCACACTCTTCGGGAGCAGACCGACCTGTACCGCACCCGGGTGGCACCCAGACTGTGGGGCCCATGGTCCCGACAGTTCGTCATGTTCCGGCCGCTGCTCTACCTCTGCGGCGTTCATCCCCAGCAGTACCGGCTGGTCAACGGTCGGCACGACATGTACGAGTACGTCAAGGAGCGGGTCGAGTATCTCCTGACGCAGGTGCCGGTCAGGGACAACTACTTCCTCAGCCAAGCGGTCAGCGGACGCTTTCGCGGCCAGCACGTGCCGCCCTACCTGCGGCCGGAGAACTTCCAGACCCTGCGGCAGAACCTCGACCGGGTGCTGATCGTGAACGGGTGGCTGGGGCCCTTCCTGGACACTCTGCCGCCGGATTTGATCACCAAGTTCAACCTGCTGGACATCTTCGACTGGATGAGCCCGGCCATGTTCGAGGCCACGCTGCGAAGCGTGCTTCGAGCGGCGCGGGTCGGTGCCCGGCTGATCTACCGCAGCGGGAGCTATCAGCTTGATCCTCCGCCGGCCATCTTGCCGCACCTGGAGCGGCACGACGACCTGGCCCGCCGACTGCTGGCCACCGACCGGTCCGGGACTTACGGAAGTTTCTACGTCATGACGGTCAAGAGCAAACCGGAAAGCGAGGTTTGAAGACCCGCGTTCGTGCGTCACAAACCCGGACGCGAAGCGCGAGCGGCCGCGCCCTGTGACTGTGTTCGGGTACTCGCGCCCGGGAAGTCAGGTAACGTAGACAGGAAGTCCCTTCTTCTGCTGTATGCGGGTCAACTCCGTCAGGATGTCGTCTGGCGAGGGTTCCCGCCCCTCGCGCAGCGCGGCCTGTATGTCCTCCCATATCGTGAACACGGGACGCGGATCGCCCATTTTAAAACGGCCTTCGACCAGAGCGAACGGGTAGACAAGCCACGTCACCTCGCTGTTGGCCGGATCATCGACTCGCTTGATCGTCGGAAGAGCCTCGAAGAAGCACTGATCCACGGCGACAAAGAACTTCTTGCCCCAACGCCTGAACACGGGGACCTTGAGCGCCAGTTGAGGCATCAGGCGTTTCTGCGCAGATGAACGCCAGTCGGGACGCCGGCCGGTTCCAGCGGGCACCTGGCCCGTTTCCATGAACTGTTTGAAGACGGGGCGAATCGGCCCGCCAGAGAAGTATACCGACTGAACCTCGAGAGCTGCGAAATCTACCGGCGTTCCAGTATCCGCCAGTCTCGCGATTACATAGTCGATCTTGCCAATCCTGCGCACCCGCCCCGGCGCGCTCGGGCCTTCCGGCTCAGCCCGGAGAACTCGTACCTGCTCAACGGCGATGACCTGGGAACCCGTGCCAAAGGCCAAGCGTCCAGCGTCCTTGAACAGGCGGCCTTCCTCGGCAAACCGGAACGGACAGAGCGTCGCCAGCCGTTCCCCGTCGGTCAGCGAACACACGCCGAGTGGGTCCCTTGATCCCGCCTTCGTGCAGGGCGACGCCCGGAATGGACATGCACGTCTCTCTCGACATTCTCTTGCACCCTCTGTATCATCACTGATCGAAAAACCGAAGACCTCAGCGATCTGGAAAGTCGGCATGGTCGCCTCGGCGAATCAGTTCGTCGATCTGGCAAGACCCACCAACGTGGCAAGCGTACCTCAGAGAAGCCCATTCCGCTACCCCGGGGGAAAAACCTGGCTCATACCCTTTCTCCGCAACTGGTTGAGGTCGCTGGAGAGACGTCCGCGCCTGTTCGTCGAGCCTTTTGCCGGTGGGGGCGTTGCGAGCCTGACAGTGGCCGCTGAAGGCCTCGCCGAGAAGGTTCTCCTCGGCGAGCTGGACGCGGGCGTCGCGGCAGTGTGGAAGGTAGCGCTGGGTCCAACCAACGAGTGGCTTGTTCGCCAGATTCTCGACTTCAGGGTCACACGCACGAACGTGCTGCATATCCTTCGAGCGACACCGACCAGCGAGCCTGAACTGGCGTTTCAGACCCTTGTTCGAAACCGCGTTCAGCGGGGCGGGATCATGGCTCCGGGTGCCAGCTTGGTCAGGCGCGGCGAAAACGGCCGCGGGCTCCGTTCGCGCTGGTACCCGCAAACCCTGGCCCGGCGCCTTCGGGCCATCTATGCAATGCGCGACCGTATCAGTTTCGAACACGCTGATGCCTTCAGCTTGATCCCGCGTTTCCTTGGCGACACTAGCGTGGCGATGTTCGTCGATCCACCCTACACCGCCGGTGGGAAGCGTGCCGGCCGGCGCATGTACCTGCACTGCGACATAGATCACCGACAACTATTTGGACTGCTGGGCGGCGCGGCTGGCCCCGTGGCCATGACATATGACGAGGCCCCAGAGGTGCTGCGATTAGCGCGCGAGTTCGGGTTTCACGTGGAGCGGGTGCCGATGAAGAATGCCCACCATGCCGTAATGTTCGAACTGCTGCTGACGAACCGCGGATCATGCACCCGCCGGGTTGGGCCGTCGCAACTCAGCCTTTTCACGTGAGCCACGTTCGGGGGGCGAACGCAACTGGGCGGCACGCCATACGCGGGGAAAAACGATGCTCGGACGTGCTTACGTTGCGCACTGCGCCCGTCGCGGCCAGCGGCGCCTTGGCCGGCGGTTAACCGGTGCCTTTGTAGTGCGTGGTCTTACAGGGGGAGGCTGACGTTGCGTCCGTTTTCGCCGGGCTCGAAGAAGTGCACGCGGGTCATGTCCACCCGCATGCGGGCGGGTTGGCCCTCGGTCAGGCGGGTTCGGCTGTCCACACGGCTGACGAGGTGCGGGTGTCGGGGCGTGCCGCAATAGACGTCTACCCGGTCGCCCAGCGGCTCGACGACCGAAATCTGGACTTTGAGGATTTCCTGCTCGCCCGAGTCGCCGGCCGGCGACAAGGCCTCGGGCCGGACTCCCAATGTGATGGGCTGGCCCGCCAGCCGCTCGAGCCGGGCCCGGTGAGCCGGACTGACCGTCAACCGATTATCGCCCTCATCGAACAGCAGGCGGTCGCCCTCGCGGACCAGCCGACCTTCCAGGAAGTTCATCGGCGGCGTGCCGACGAAACCCGCCACGAACCGGTTCACCGGCCGCTCGTAGACCTCGTAAGGCGTCCCAGTCTGCTGGATGACGCCATCTTTCATCACCACCACGCGATCGCCGAGCGTCATGGCCTCTTCCTGATCGTGCGTGACGTAGACCGTGGTGGTCTGGACCTGCCGATGCAGGCGTTTGAGCTCGGCCCGCATACCGATCCGCAGTTTGGCGTCCAGGTTGGAAAGGGGCTCGTCGAAGAGAAACGCCTTCGGCTGGCGCACGATGGCCCGGCCGACGGCCACCCGCTGGCGCTGTCCGCCCGAGAGAGCCCGCGGCCGGCGATCCAGCAGGTTCCGAATGCCCAGAATATCCGCCGCCTCGTGCACTCGCCGATCAATCTCCCGACGTTCCTCGCGGGCTTTCTTCCAGTAGCCGTGAGCGAAAATGAATGCCAACGGATTGTCGAAGGCCGCGTATTTCCGCCGCAATAGCAGCCCGAACGCCATGTTCTTATAAACCGTCATGTGCGGGTACAGGGCGTAGTTCTGGAAAACCATGGCGATGTCGCGGTCCTTGGGGGCCACGCCGTTGACGATCCGGTCGCCGATACGGATGGTGCCCGACGTTATGTCTTCCAGGCCGGCAATCATGCGAAGCGTGGTGCTCTTGCCGCAGCCGGAGGGACCGACCAGGACCACGAACTCGCAGTCCAGAATCCTGAGGCTGATGTTGTCCACAGCCTTCACCTGGCCGGGAAACACCTTTGTGACGTTGATCAGCTCGACCTCAGCCATGACTGCCTCGCCCAGGAAGTCAACGCCCGCTCCTCCGCAGCCCAAGCTCGAATATAAGATTCACGCGTCCGACCGGTCAAGATGCGGCCTGCGTGGCCCGCTGTGACGGGCGGGACGCCCATTCCACCCAAGACCACCGTGCCCACCTATGCGGCCGCTTGGCTGTACCAGTGCTCTGTGACTGGTGTGAACATTCGGTCGCACAAGCCTGTCCGACTCTTCAGCGCCACGCCGTCGGCGCGCCCGGAGTGCAAGTCAGCCGGAGCCGCCCAGCGGGGCCTTGAACGCCGGTCGGTACTGTGCCCCGCTCGGCAGCAGGCGACTCTCGAAAACCACCACTTCACGCACCCTCATCGCCTCAGTCTCCGGCGGCGGAGCGCTTTGAAGCACGCTCTGGAAGACGCGGCCGCCGGCCGGGGAGCGAGCCCGTCCCAGCGTGATATGAGGCGTGAAAACCCGGTTCTCCGGCTGAAAGCCCAGCTTGGTCAACAACGGGTCGGCCAACTCCACCCACCGTCGGCATCCGTCGCTCAGGTCCTCTACGCCGCACCACAGCACCCGCGGACGGCGCGGGTCCGGAAAACAGCCCAGCCCCTTTATCCGCACACTGAAAGGCTCGACCTGAGCGCTGACGGCGGTCACCGCCTCGCAAACGCTGCCAAACTGCGGGTCGCTTACTTCACCCAGAAACTTCAGGGTGATATGAAGTTGATCCTGGGTGCACCAGCGGACCTCAGGACTAGCAGGAAAGACCTGCTTGAGCAGCTTGACCAGCGGACTGCGGAGCGCCGGTTCCAGTTCGACGGCGATGAAGGTACGCATGGGTCGGTCCTCTCATCCCCCCAGCCACTAAGCGGTGGCTCCGCCGCCGCAGCGATGGGACCAGGCTGCCCGAGCCGATCACCGCGCTGCCCCTCCATCGCCCCGGCGGGCAATTGGCGTTCTGAGGCACGCCACGCGGCACTAACGCACGCGATCAGTCACTCAAAGTGCACCATCTCTGCCAGCGCGGCCAGCCGTCGCTCGACCTCGGCCGACGTGGCCCGGCACAATGCATCCACGGAAAACGATTCCACCACCAGCGAAGCCACCACCGAACCACGAGCCATGGCCGCCCGCAAGGTTGCCCGGTCCAGGCCACCCCTGGACGCTATGTACCCCAAGGTCGCGCCCGCGAAGCTGTCGCCGCAGCCGGTCGGATCAACCACTTGCTCGGTCGGATAAGGCGGCATCAAGAACAGGTCGTCGGCCGACACCAGCAGGCTGCCGTGCTCGCCTTTCTTGATGATCGCGAAACGTGGACCCAGCCTGAGGATCTCGCGACCGGCGGTGACCAAATTGGTCTTGCCGGTCAGCAGCCGGGCCTCGCCCTCGTTAAGCACGAGGCCGTGAACCAGTCGCAGCGTGCGGCGGAGCTCCTCGGGCTGGTTTTCGATCCAGAGGTTCATGGTGTCGCAGACCAGCAAATCGGCCCGCGAAAGCTGCTCGGCAAACTGACGCTGCAAGACCGGATGCGTGTTGGCCAGGAAGACGAATCGGCTGTCGCGGAAGTGAGTGGGTATCGGGGGAGCATGCTCGGCCAGGACATTTAGCTTGACGTCCACCGTCTCGGCCTCGTTCATCGCGCCGGCGTAACGCCCATGCCAACGGAACGTCCGGCTGCCGCGACGCACCTCCACCCCGCTTGTGTCCACCCCCCGCTCGATCAGCGGCCCAAGCCGGCCCAGGTCGAAGTCCTCCCCGACCGCGCCGACCATCCGCACCCGGGTGAAAAGTGATGCGGCCAGCGCGAAATAAACCGCCGACCCGCCCAGCACATCCGACACCGTGCCGTGCGGCGTTTGCACGGTGTCCAGCCCGATCGAACCGGTTACCAGCAGCGACATCGCCTCTCCCTGAAGCGGGCCGGCCCGCCGCCTTCACCAGACCCTCGTGGTGGTCGCGGCCGGGAAACACCTTCGTCCGCCATGGTCCAACTGCACCACCAGGTCGCCGTCATCGCTGACCTCGATCGCGGTGCCGGTGAAGGTCCGGGCATGGTGCAGTAGTGTAACCCGGGTTCCGACGTCTTCGCAGCGCTGCCGCCAGGCCGAGCGCACGCGTCCCCAGCCCGTCGGGCGCCGACCGCAGACATGCAGCCAATAATCCAGACGAGCCAGCAGCACGCGCGTGACCGCCCCCCGGTCGATCGGGCCGGTCGACTCGCATTCCAGCGAAGTTGCCCGGCCCGCGAGCGACCCTTGGAAGTGACCGGGTTGCTGTAGGCAGTTCAGGCCGACGCCGATGACCACCGCTCGGCGCAGCGAAGCTGCTGGTGGGGTCTCGGGAGGCAGGTCCGATAAGGCGCGGGATTCGGCCAACACACCGCCGACTTTGCGGCCCGCCAACATTAGGTCGTTCGGCCAGCGGACACGTGGCGAGCAATCCGTGATAGCTTCGATCGCCTCGCAGGCGGCCAGGGCGGCCAGCAACGCAGCTTGGGACAACAGCGGTGAATCCGCCGGCTCGTGCAGGAGGATGCTGAGCAGGACGGACGAGCCGCGGGGGGCCTCCCAGCGGCGACCGAGCCGGCCGCGACCGGCGGTCTGAAACTCGGCCCACGCCACCGCCCCGTCGCTGACCTGCGTCGCTCGTTCTAGAAGGAACTGGTTGGTGCTGTCGATGGTCCGATGCATGAAGACCTGGCCGCGGAGGCGTCGGAGCGGACCGTCGGGCAGCAAGTCCTGGGCGGTCAGCAATGGTCGATGAGTAGCGGGTGACATGAACGGTACCTTACGGGTCGGTTGATTCGCGGTACAAGGGTTCCAGGAGTTCGTAGGTTCTTTGGAGCCAGAGCGCCGTTCGGCGGTAGTGCCGGGTTCGGGCCGGGGCGGGCCGGTAGGCTCGTCCGGTCCGGGCGGCCGCGCGGCTGGCCGCGGGTACGCTCGGGAACGCTCCGACGCCGACCGCGGCCAGCAGGGCTGCTCCGAGGGCCGAGCCTTCCTCTGATCGCATCGAGACGCACCGACAGCCGTAGACGTCGGCCTGCAACTGTCGCCACCAGGGGTTGCGGGCCCCGCCGCCGGCTAGACGGACCTCACGAATCGGCACGCCGACCTGACGCATGAGTTCTATCTGCCGGTTCATGCCCAGAGTGATGCCTTCCAGGACGGCTCGCACCAGGTCGGCGCGGCCATGCCCGCGGGTCAGGCCGATGAATGCCCCGCGAGCATGCGGGTGCGGGTAGGGGCAGCGCTCGCCGGTCAGGTACGGATGAAACGCCAGCCCATCATCGGCGGGGGCTGCGGCCGCGTCCCGGATCATTGCGGCGTACAGGGCATCGCGGGCCCGATGGTTGCGGGCCGTGGCCAGTCGGTCGGCGTACAGGACCTGCCGGGCCCATTGCAGGCTGCCGCCGGCCGAGAGCATGCACCCGAACACGCACCAGGCGCCAGGCACCGCGTGGCAGAATGATTGGAGCAGGCCGTGGTCGTTGGGCACTGGCTGGTCGCTGTAGGCGAAAACGACGCCGCTGGTGCCGAGCGTGGCCGAAACGATTCCGCGGCAGACCACCCCGGTACCGACCGCGGCGGCGGCCTGGTCGCCGGCCCCGGCCACCACGAGCGTACCGGGCCTCAGGCCGGTGGCCCGGGCGGCTCGTGTGGTGACCTCGCCGATCGGCGTAGGTGATTCAACCACCCGCGGGAAGATCAGCGGATCCAGTTCCAGGCGCTGCATGAGCGCGATTGACCAACCGCGGTTGCCCACATCGAAAAGCAGCGTCCCGGAAGCGTCCGACACGTCGCTGGCCCGCTCGCCGGTGAGCCGGAAGTTGATGTAATCCTTCGGCAGCAACACCGACCGCACCTGTCGGAACAGCCGCGGCCGATGATTGCGAAGCCAGAGAATCTTCGGGGCCTGGTATCCGGTCAGGGCGGGGTTGCGGACCAGCCGGATCAGCTCCTGGCGGCCGCCGGCACGCCGCTCGATCTCCTGGCATTCGGCCGCGGTGCGTTGATCGTTCCAAAGCAAGGCGTTACAGAGCACCCGCCCGCGTGAATCGAGAAACACGCTGCCATGCATCTGACCGGACAGCCCCACCGCGGCGACCTGCTGATTGCCGACCCGCGCCTGGCGAAGGACCGCGCTGGTGGCCTGGCAGACCGATTTCCACCAATCCGACGGGCGCTGCTCGGACCAGCCGGGCCTGGGATAGAGGCTGGGATGCGTCGCGGTGGCGGCGGCGCGCACCTTGCCGGCCTGGTCGATCAGCAGGGCCTTGGTGCCGCTGGTGCCGACGTCGATACCCAGAAAGAAGCTTGGCATTACGGTCTCCGGCCGCGTGACCAGACATCCAGGCAGCCGGGAAACAAGTTAACCGCGTCGCGGCGGACGCAGAAGGCCGCTGCGGGGCTCGAGCCAGAGGTCGGCAGTGCGGCCGGCTAAGAACAGGCGGTATCCGAGGGCCGCGGTCATGGCCGCATTGTCCGTGCAATACTGCGGTGGCGTGAGGTGGAGGTTGAGGCCGGCGCGACGGCAGGCGGCCTGCAACTCGGCTCGCAGGGCGGTGTTGGCGGCCACGCCGCCGCCGACTACCACGCTTTCCACGCCGGTCTGCTCGGCCGCCGCCAGCGTGGCCTTCACCAGAGTCTGCACCAGCGCCGCCTGAAAGCTGGCGGCTATGTCGGCGACCTGGCTGGGGGTCAGATGCTGGACCGATCCGTACTTCTGGCCGGGCCCGTACACATGGTAGAGCACGGCGGTCTTCAGGCCGCTGAAGGAGAAGTTCAGCGGACCCGACCTGGTTCGGCCGCGTGGGAATCGGACCGCCTTCGGGTTCCCGCCGCGGGCGACGCGGTCGATGGCCGGGCCGCCGGGGTAGCCGAGTTCGAGAATGGCCGCCACCTTGTCGAAGGCTTCGCCGGCCGCGTCATCCACGGTCTGCCCCAGCAGCTCGATGTCCAGGAAGTCGCGCACCAGGTAGAGCGAAGTGTGTCCGCCGCTGACGACCAGGGCCACGGCGGGCCAGGGCGGCGGGTCAGTAGTGAGAGCCGCACTGGTCGCGTGAGCTTCCACGTGATCCACCGCCACCAGCGGCAGGCCGCAGGTCAGAGCCAAGGTCTTGGCCGCAGTCACCCCAATCAGCAGTGACCCGACCAGGCCGGGACCGACGGTGACGGCTATGGCGTCCAGGTCGGCATAGGTCAGGCCGGCCTGCGACAGCGTCTCCTCAATGATCGGGCCGATTCGCTCGATGTGGGCTCGCGAGGCGATCTCCGGCACGATGCCGCCGTACTTGGCGTGGAGGTCAACCTGAGAGCTGACCAGGCTGGCCCGCACATCGCGCCCGTCCGCGACGACGGCGGCGGAAGTTTCGTCGCAGGAGGTTTCGATACCCAGGATCGTGCAGGCCCGGCTCACGCCACGCTCACCACGAGCTTGCCGAAGTGCTGCCCGGCTTCCATGTATCGCAGGGCCTCAGGCAGTTGATCAAAGCCGAAGCGGCGGTCAATGACCGGGCGGATGCGATGCGCGACGAGGAAGCGAGTCAGGGCCTCGAATGCGGCCCGGCAGTCAACCATGATTCCGACGATTCGCAAGCGCTTCATCAGAATCAGCCCGCTCGTGACCAAGCCTTGCCGGCCCGTGAGGGCGCCTAGAAGTGCGATCGTGCCGCCGGCCCGAGTGGCCTTCAGCGACCGGTCCAGCGTACCCGGCCCGGCGGTCTCGACGGTCAGGTCGACACCCAGGCCGCCGGTAAGCTCCAGCACGGCCTGCTCCCAGTCCGGCGTGGTGGCGTAGTTGATCGTGTGGTCGGCGCCGAGTCGGCGGGCCCGGTCGAGCTTATCATCGCTGCGGCTGGTGATGATGACGTGGGCTCCGAGTGCCTTGGCCAGTTGCAGGGTGAAGATCGAGACGCCGCCGGTGCCGAGCGTCAGGACGGTCTGGCCGGGTTGCACGTCGCCGACGGTTTTGAGGGCGCTCCAGGCGGTCAGCCCGGCGATCGGCAGCGTCGCCGCCTGGGCGAAGTCGTATCCTTCGGGGATGGGCACGACCGCCTCGGCCGGAAGCGCGACTTGCTCCGCGGCCAGCCCGGCTCCGGGCGTACCAAGCGTCGTCCCCAGGTATTCCTGCTTGAACGGCCCGTCGATCCAGCCGGCCACGAAGTGCGACATCACGCGATCGCCGACGCGGACCCGCGTAACGTCTGGCCCGACCGCCGAGATGATCCCCGCCCCATCGCTGAGCGGCGTAGCCGGCAGCTTGAGCTTGGGGTTGTACAGCCCCTTGATGACCAGCAGGTCGCGGTAGTTGAGGCTCACTGCCTTTACATCGAGGACTACCTGGCCCGGCGCAGGCTCCGGCGAAGGGCACTCCTCGAGCCTCAACTGCTCCAAACCGAACGCATGGAAGCGGTAGACGCGCACTGCTGCTCCTCGCTACCACCGCTTGAGCAGGGCCAGGCCGGTGGCGCCGGATTCGGGCTCGACGTACGGCACGACCTTCATGCCGAACAGCTCGGGGAACTGGGCCTTATCGTCTTTAGCGATCGAGGTGCCGATCACGTAGCCGAGCATGGCCCCGAATACGACGTCCGAGAAGTCGTGCACGCGGGAGTCGAGCCGTTGATACCCCACCAGGCCGGCCAGAGCCAAAGAGGGGATTCCAACCCAGGGGCCGTAATACTCGTTGAGCACGGCGGCGGCCGCGAACGCGCTGGAAGTGTGTCCGCTGGGCCAGGCGAAGCGGGAGCCATCCGGGGCCCGCGTATTCGTGGACACTTTCAGCAGCACGGTGGTGATGCCGTTGACGGCCAAGGCCTGGGTCAGGGCCTTGGCAACCTCATGCTCCTTTGCGTCCTTGGTGAGGGTGCTGGTCAGCCACAGTACGCCGGCGGCGCCAAAATGCGTGCCGGGATGACCGAGAATCTGAATCGTCTCGCTCATATCCCCCAGGGCCCGGCTGCCGTGAGTGCGGTTTCGGATCGTGTCGTCCACCCCGGTCTCGCGCAGCGTAATGCTGGCGCCCATGGCCGCGGTCAGCAACAGGGCGTTCTCCAGGTCCCAGAAGCTGGTTTTGAACCCGTGCCATAGGTCGTGCCTGGCCAGGGCCCAACTCTCATGCCCCATCTGATGCCAGATGTCAGATCGCCAATAGCCGTCCGGCAGAACGAAGGGCGCGCTGGTCGGCTGGGTGCTCTGAGTCGTGGGGGGCTCGGAATAGCCGAAGGTGCCCAGGGTAAAGGCCGACTCGGTCGAAGTCTCGTCCCCACCCGCCAGCCGGCAAGCAGTCATGGCAGTTTCCGGCTCTGACGGGTCACTGGCAACTGTGAAATCCGACCACCATTTCTGGTGCCGGAAAATCCCGGGTCGGCAAGCGCCCACCGGCCGGCCGCCATTAACCAGAGGGCCGGCGGAAACCCCGAGCGCATCTCCGCCGCGCGGGCCGGGGCCCGGTGGGCGATCGGGGCAGGCCATGCGCTCGGCCTGACAGGCCGCGTAACGCTCAATGGCGCAACGCACGGCCAGCTCTTCAACCGTACACCGCCCCTCACGCTGACAGCCCAAACCGAAGACCACACTCGCCCAGGCCAGGATGGCCAGAGGTGAAACAATCCCCTTGATTGGCATGGCCGGTCCTCGCACAGGCGGCCGCGACTGATCAACCCTTCAGTCGCCTGACCTCCGCGGTCAACGCCGGCACCACTTTGAACAGGTCGCCGACGATGCCGTAGTCGGCCAGCTTGAAGATCGGGGCCTCCTTGTCGGTGTTGATCGCGACGATCACCTTGCTGCCCCGCATGCCCGCCAGGTGCTGAATCGCACCGCTGATGCCGCAGGCGATGTACAACTTCGGCGTGACCGTCTTGCCGGTCAGGCCCACCTGCCGGCTGTGAGGTTGATAGCCCGCGTCGCAAGCGGCTCGCGAAGCACCCACCGCGGCGTCCAGCTCCTGGGCCAGCTCGAAGAGGATCTTGAAGTTATCCTCGTTTTTGAGGGCCCGGCCGCCGGCGACGATGATGTCGGCCTCGGTCACATCCTTGATGGCCCCGCCGACCTTGGCGATTTCCTTCACGTTGATCCGGTCGTCGTCGGCAGCGGCAGTGAAAGGCAAAGTTTCGCAGGCCGCGCCGCCGCCGCCGGAAACCGGAGCCACGAAGGTGTTCGGGCGGACCGAGGCGATGGCCGGGCGGTCCTTTGGAAAACGGACATGACAAAAAGCCTTGCCGTTGTAGACCGGCCTGCGGACGTCCAGGGCTCCGTCGCTGATGGTAAGCTGGACCACGTCGGTGGCCAGTGCCGCCCGAGTCCGGACCGCGACCCGCGGCGCCAGGTCGCGGCCCATGAAGGTGGCCGCCAGCAGCGTGACTCGCGGCTGAACCTTGGCCATCGCGGCTGCCAGGGCGCTCCGATAGCGAAGGGGCGAGTACATGCCCAGGCTGGGATGACTGATACTGATGATCGAGTCCACGCCGGTCTTGTCGACCGCGGCGGCCGCGGCTTCCAGTTGATCTCCGATCAGGCAGGCCACCACTTTCCCGCCGGTGTGAGCGGCCAGCTCTTTGGCCGGGGTGACGATCTGCAAGGCGGCAGGATGGATTCGGTCATTCCGCTGTTCGGCAAATACCAGGATATCGTTGGTCATCGCATTTTCTCGCAAGTCTTCAGGAGTCCAGCTCCCCCTCGTTGCTCCGTCGCTACTAGATCGCTTTCGCCTCTTCGCGCAGCAGTCGCACCAGTTCCTTGGCCGCCTCCTCCGGTTCGCCGGCAATCAGCTTGCCCGGCGGGCGCTCCGGCGGCGGCTGAAAAGTATGCATGACCGTCCCCCCCACGGCCGAAAGCGCGTCGCTAAGCCCGGGCAGCTCCGCGGCCTTGATCACCCGCACCGGCTTCTTCTTGGCCTTCATCAGGTTGGGCAGCGAGGGATAGCGCATCTCGCACAACCCCTTGTCGCAAGTGACCACCGCCGGCAGCCGAACCTCCACCACTTCTTCCGCCCCCTCGATCCGGCGACGAGCCTGGAATGAGCTGCCATCCTCGGCCAGGTCGAACTTCACGGTTGCCCCAACGTGCGGCAGGTCGAGCAACTCGGCCAGAGCCGGTCCAAGCTGCCCGCTGTCCAGGTCGATCTCTTGCTTGCCGATCAGGATCAGGCGGTAGCCGCCATCCTTGATCGCGGCGGCGATCAGGGCCGCGGTCTGCAACTCGTCCAGATTGTCGAACGCGGGGTCCTGGAGATGGATGCCGTCGTCGGCTCCGACCGCCAGGGCGGTCCGCAGGGCCTCGCCCGCCGCGGCGGGACCGACGATCAGAGCCGTAACGCTCTCCACGTCCTTTCGCTTCTCGCGCAGTTGCACCGCCTGCTCGATCGCAAACTCGTCGAACGGGTTGACCACCATCTTGATACCCGTCCGATCAATGTCCTGACCGTCCGGATGGATCTTGATGACGGTGGTCGAATCCGGGACTTGCCGAACAATGACCAGAATCTTCATGCGCACCTCCGAGCGCGATTACCGGGAGCGGCTTCCACCCGACCACGCCGGGCGGCCCCGGCTCCACCTGGGCTATGTTACGCTGACGGTCATCTGCTTCTGCGACCGTTCCACCGGGCCGGCTGCCCGGCCGGCAGGCGGAGTCGGAATGATAGCGGGCAGCCGCGGCCGGGAGAAGTGCTGGCCGGGGAACGGCCCGGCCGGCTTGCGGGACAGGCGGGGGGCGGCTAAATGGAAGCAATGCGTATCCGGGAGTTGCTGACCACCGGCCGGCCGAGCTTCTCTTTCGAGTTCTTCCCGCCCAAGGACCAAGCCGGCCTGGCCCAGCTCGAGGCCACCATCGCGTCGCTGCGCGAGCTTCGACCCACCTTCGTCTCGGTGACTTATGGGACCGGCAGCAGCACGCGGCAGCGCACCATCGACCTGGTCGGCCGACTGCGAGCCGATTATGGGATCGAGGCCATGGCCCACCTGACCTGCGTGGGATCCTCGAAGGCCGAACTGACCGGCGTGCTGGAATGCCTGGAGGAGGCTGGGGTGGAGAACGTTCTGACGCTGCGTGGCGATCCACCGCCCGGCGGCCCTTTCCAGCCCCACCCCGACGGTCTGGCCCACGCCAACGAACTGGCCAGCTTCGTTCGGCGACGTTTCGACTTCTGCCTGGGCGGAGCCTGCTATCCCGAGAAGCACGTCGAAGCTCCCAGCCCGGAGGTCGATCTGGAGAACCTCAAGCGAAAGGTTGAGGCGGGCTGCGAGTTCCTGATTACGCAGCTCTTTTTCGACAACCAGCGCTACTTCGACTTCGTTGCCCGGGCCCGGGCCAGCGGGATCGGCGTCCCGATCATCCCGGGGATCATGCCGATCACCGATTTCCGCCAGATCAGGCGTTTCACCAGCATGTGCGGAGCCAGCATTCCGCAGCCACTGCTGGACGAGCTGTCGCGACTGCGGCATGACCGATACGCGGTGCTGTCGCTGGGCGTGGCTCACGCCACCGCCCAGTGTCTGGAGCTGTTGCAGCGCGGGGCGCCGGGCATTCACTTTTACACGCTCAACCAGTCGCCGGCGACCCGCACGATTCTGACCGCGATCCAGACCGCTTACCCGCCGGCCAGGCAGCCCGCCGGCAGCTAGACCACCCCGCCCGAACCGGCCTGGGACCCGCGGACTTGCCGGCCGCGGCATAAGATCAAGCTACGCTCGGCCGGCCGATCGGGTCGTCCATCCGGTACTATATGACGGCCCGCCGGTCCGCGGGCGCCGCTGGTGCTCGACGCTGCGACCTGTCGGGCGGATCTGTGTACCTTCAGTTGGCACTGTCAGGAGTTACAACAATGCTGCGCGACCTGATCCTGGCCAACCGGAGCTACCGGAGGTTCGACCAGCAAGTCGCCGTCAATCGCCAGACCCTGATGGAGCTGGTCGACCTGGCCCGGCTGTCGGCTTCCGCGGCCAACCGGCAGCCGCTGAAATACCTCCTCTCCTGGGAGCCGGAGAAGAACGCCCGCATATTCCCATACCTGGCTTGGGCCGGCTACCTGACCAACTGGCCCGGGCCGGCCGAGGGCGAACGCCCAGCGGCCTACATAGTCATCCTGGGAGACACCCGCATCAGCCCCTCGTTCGGCTGCGACCACGGCATCGCCGCCCAGAGTATTCTGCTGGGCGCGGTCGAGAAGGGGCTGGGAGGTTGCATGATCGGTTCGGTCGACCGCGAGGGTCTGCGGCGAGAACTCCAGATCCCCCAGCCGCTGGAAATGCTGCTGGTGCTGGCTTTGGGCAAGCCCAAGGAGACCGTAGTGCTTGAAACGGTCGGCCCGACCGGCGATGTAAGATACTGGCGGGACGCGGCCGGGGTGCATCATGTCCCCAAGCGACGACTCGAAGATTTGATTATTCTCTAGGACCGGCCGGCACGCCGCCGGAGACTACCCTATGATGCCCAAGCAACTGGAAATTGCTGCCCAGCCCAGTCTCCCGGATGGACGGATGATCCTGGCTTTCAGCGGTTGGATGGACGGCGGAAACGTATCCACCGGCACCGTCGAGTGGCTGACCAAGACCCTGAATGCCCGGGAGGTCGCCCGGATCGCGCCCCAGGACTTCTACATCCTCAGCTTCCCCGGCTCGATGGAACTGGCCGCCATGTTCCGGCCCTATACCCGGATCGAGGACGGCCTGATAAAGGCGCTTGTCATGCCTGAAAACCGGTTCTTCTGTAGCGAGGCCAACCGGGTGGTCCTGTTTGCCGGCCGGGAGCCCAACTTCAACTGGGACCGGTTCGCCGAGTGCTTGTTCGATTTCGCCGCCCGCTGCGGCGTGACTCAACTGTATTTCGTGGGCAGCGTGGCCGGGGCGGTCCCCCACAGCCGCGAGCCGCGCCTGCGAAGCACCGTCTCCGAGGCCCGTCTGAAGGCGACCCTGAGGCAGTACGGCGTCGCTTTCACCGACTACCAGGGCCCGGCGAGCTTCTCCACCCAACTCATTCACGAAGCCCCCGGACGCGGCTTCCAAATGGCCAGCCTGGTGGCGGAGATCCCCGCCTACATCCAGGGCACCAACCCCAAGAGCATCGAGGCCGTGGTCCGCAAGCTGGCGGCAATCCTGCAACTGCGCGTCCCGCTCTCGGAACTGCGGGCCCTCAGCGCCGCCTGGGAGGAGCGGCTCAACCAGATTTTGGAGCAGAAGCCGGATCTGGCCGCGTACATCCGCAAACTCGAAGAGGATTACGACAACGAAGTTTTCGACACCCAGATGGGTGACCTGAAGGAGTGGCTCCAGCAGCAGGGAATTCGCGTCGACTGACCATCAGGCCGCCGGGATGTCCCGACGCGAGAAGTACCACAGCCCCGCCAGCCAAGCCGCCAGGGCCACGGATAACAGCACTGCCAGGTCGGCGACCGGTAACTGCCCGCTGCGCACCACCGGCAAGGGCCGGTAATAGTGCTGAAAACCCAGGAAGCTGAAGGGCCGGACCGCGGGCCAGAACTGAGCCAGGAACTTGATCAGGTCGGAGGCCAGCAAGGCGGCCAGCACGATCCCGACCGCCACGGCCCGACGCGACAGCAGGCTCGAGACCAGCATGGTCAGGCCCGCAACGCTCAGATTCAGCCCCAACAGGTTGACCGCCACCGGCCAGAACCGGACCAGTTCCAGCGGCTGGCTCAGCGGACAGACCAGCTCGCCCAGCCACAATCCCAGCGGGGCGGCAAAACTGACCAGCAGAGCACCCAGCACCCAGGCCAGCGAGGTGCTGATGTAAACCGCCCGGCGTGTCACGGGCAGTGTCAGCAGCAGATCGGCGGTCCCCCGATCGACTTCGCCGGCGATCGCTCCGCTGCCCGTGGTCAGCAGCAGCGTCCAGGACAAAGCGTACAGCAACGGATGCCCCATCCCGAAGGTGGCCAAGCTGGTCGGGCCAAGATCGCCCAGCAGGTCCGCCCCCAGCGCGATCCGCACCAGATCCCGAACCAGGGGCACCCCCAGCCAGTGCTGAACGCTGGCCAGATCCCGGCTCAATTCCAGGACCGCCCGCACCACCGCCATCTCCAGGGCCACCACGCCCAGAGTGAGCACCAGCATGAGCAACCCGGCGTCGCGTAGCGTCTTTCGCAGGATAACCCAGCTCATCTGCCGTGCGGTCCGGCCTCCGCGTAGTAACCGAGGAACAGGTCTGACAGATCCGGTGGAGCCAGGGTCACTTCGCGGACCGGGCAGGATGCCAGCCACGCCAGCAGCTCGCCCGGCGGGCCGCTCCAAGTCCCCCGCAGATACCCCTGGCTCTGCTCCAGCACCTGCAAGCCGGGCGGCAACCCGGGCCGTGGCTGGCCATCCCGAAAATGCACCTCCACCTGCCGCACGGCGCGCCGCCGAAGTTCAGAAATGCTCGCCTGCTCAATGAGTCGTCCGTCCCGCAGGATGGCCACCTGGTCGCAAAGCTCCTCGACCTCGGCCAGGGTGTGACTGGAGAAGAGCACCGCGCGGCCCTCGGCCGCCACCGCCCGCAGCTCGGCGTAAAGCACCTCGCGCATCAGGGGGTCCAGGGCCACGGTAGGCTCATCCAGAATCAGCAGCCTGGGTCGATGCATGAGGGCGGCGATCAGCCCCAGCTTCTGCTTCATCCCGCGCGAGTAGTCGCGCACCTTGCGGTCCGGATTCAGCTCGAAACGCTTCACCAGGCGGGTTAGTTCCGATCCGGCCACGCTCCCCCGGGCGGCATCCAGAAAAGCCAGGGTCTGCCGGCCGGTCATCCAGTCGTAAAATCGGACATCGCCGGGCAGGTAGCCGACGTCGGCCCGCAATCGAGGACCGTCCCGCCAGCAATCCCGGCCCAGCACCTCAGCCCGCCCAGCAGTAGGCCGCAGCAGCCCCAGCAGCAACCGTAGGGCGGTGGTCTTGCCCGCACCATTGGGCCCCAGAAAGCCGAAGAGCGTGCCGGCCGGCACGCGCAGGTTGAGAGCCTGCAAAGCCACCTGCGGCCCGTAAAGTTTGGTCAGGTTTTCGGTCACCACCACGTCCACGCCGGTCACAGTTCCAGATGGTCACCCCGCCGACCAATCACCACTTCCCGGAAGCCCAGCCCGCGGGCCTTCTGGGCCAGGACCTGGGCCTGGTCCGGCTCGCCATGCACCAAGACCAGGCGGGTCGCGTCCTCAGCCCGGGGAGCCAGCATCTGGAGCAGCTCGGTCTGGTCGGCATGCCCGCTGAAGCCGTGGATTTGCACGACCTCGGCGTTGACCTGGTATTCCTCGTGAAAGAGGGTGATTTGCCGGGCTCCGTCGGCGATCCGCCGACCGAGCGTATTCTGAGCCTGGTAACCGACGATCAAGATGGTGTTGCGCGGGTTTTCGATGTTGTTCTTGAGGTGATGCCGGATGCGGCCCGCCTCGCACATCCCGCTGGCCGAAATGATCACGCAGGGCTCGCTGCGGCCGTGCAGAGCCTTGCTTTCCTCCACGTTGCGGATGTAGGTGCAGCAGCCGCTGCCCAAAATGTCCCCGGTCACCTGGTGAAAGGCCCGGGCCTCGGCGTCGTAGCACTCCGGGTGCAGCTTGAACACCTCGGTCGCGTTCACCGCCAGCGGGCTGTCCACGTACACCGGAATCCGCGGCAGATGACCCGCCAGCATCTGCTCATGCAAGTAGTAGACGATGGTCTGGGTGCGGCCGACGGCGAAGGCGGGGATGATGACTTTCCCGCCACGCCGAATGGTCCGGCTGACCACCTCGCGCAGCACCTCCCTGGCATCATCGACTTGCTCGTTGATCCGAGCCCCGTAGGTGCTCTCGCACAGGATAGTCTCGTCCTCCGGCAGCGGGGACGGGTCGCGCAGGATGGGCTGATCGAACCGGCCCAAATCGCCGGTGTAGAAGATCGAGGGTGTGTCGCCGTTGCGCTTGGCCAGTTCCAGCCTCACGCCGGCCGCACCCAGCATGTGCCCGACCTCGCTGAAGCAGGCCAGCAGGCCCGGCACCACCTGGAACCAGCGCTGTTGAGGCACGCTGTGGATGAGCCGGACCGCCGCCAGGGCATCGTCGTAATCGTACAGGGCCTCGATCGGCGGCAGCCCCCTTTTTTTCCGCCGCTTGCTCACATAGTAAACATCTTCTTCTTGCACGTGGGCCGAGTCCGGCAGCATGATCGCGCACAGGTCCCGCGTAGCCGGCGTCGCGTACACCGGCCCGTCAAAGCCATCCTTGACCAGCCGCGGCAGACGACCGGAGTGGTCAATATGAGCGTGCGAAAGGACCACCGCGGCAATCTGCCCCGGCGGAACCGGCCACTGGCGGTTCTTCTCCTCCGATTCGGCCCGGCGGCCCTGAAACAGCCCACAGTCCAGAGCCACCCAGCGGCCGTCCACCTGGATCAGGTGCATCGAACCGGTAACTTCCTCGGCCGCCCCATGAAACAGGATCTCAGCCATGCCTGCTTCTCCGCGCGCGTCCCGTCAGCCATGGTAGAGAATGGAAGTTGGCGCGGCAAACGCCGGCCGACGCCTGGACCGTCAGCCGCCAATCCCCGGCGGCGATCGACGGCCTCAAAGCAACGATGCCACCCGGTCGGCAACCTGCCCAGGCTCGATGCCCCAGTCGTCCGCCCGCCAACCGGGCCGGCCCGCCAGGACCTCGACCCGCGGCCCGAGCGGTCGCCAAACCGCCGGCGAAGTCGGCCCGAAGATCGCCACGGTCGGCGTGCCCAACAAGGCGGCCAGGTGAGTCGGGCCGGCGTCATTGCCGATGAATACCCGGGCCGCCGCCAGAATGGCCACTAACTCGTCCGGCTTCGGACAGCAAAACGAAGACGACCCGCGCTTCAGTAGCGACAACTCGGCCGGGTCCCAGGTTTCCGCCTCCACCGGCCCCACCAGGAAGCACGTGGCCGCCGCTAGACGGCGCTCTACCAGCCCGGCCAGTTCCAAAAAGCAGCCCAACGACCAGCACTTGGCCTTTCCGCCGCTGCCCGGGTGGATCACCGCCGCCCGCCGGCCACCCAACAACTCCAGCCCGCGCCGGCGCAGCTCCTCCGGCACACCCAGGCCGTGCTGCCGCGGCTTGTGGTGAATGCACTTGGGCACCAACAGGCCCTGAGCCTCAAGCTGCGACTGCCACTGCTCAGTAATGTGCCGGTTCACTCCCGGCCGGGCCCTTACGTCCACGCTGTAAACAGCCGCCGGCCGCAGCAGCTCCAGCTTGCGTTCCACGATCGTGTCGGCCGCGGTCAGGGCATTCAACACCCTGCGGCCGCGGACCAGCTCGCCCAGCAGCCGCGATGGGCATCCATCGTGGTCAGCGAACAACCAGTGCAACCCCAGCTCCTCGGACGAATGCCGCAGGATGCTTGGCCGACAGCCCGACAAGTCCCCGGGATCGACGCGCGAAATCACCCGCAATGGCCGGCCATCACCCGGACCACACAGCCGCAAAGCGAGCTGAAGCGTCAAGACCAGGTCGCCAAGCGAGCCGGCATGCAGAATGGTCCAATCGGCAGTCATGCTTATATCGTGGGTTACCGTCGCTCCGGTGCCAGGGCTGCCGGGCTTGACTGGCCAGCAGACCGGCCCGGTCAGGTTGCCGCCCCGGCGCTGCCGCCGGCGGCACGTTGCTGGTGCCGTCTACGCATCGACTCGGCCGCAGGCTCGTACGCAGTGCCACCCTCGGCACCTTCCATCGCCAGCAGCACCGCATGGTAGCCCATTTTCGGCAAACCGTTCTGCCACAGCACACTTCCATCGGTCTTGCTCAGGCACCAGACCCGGCCGTTTGCCCCCGCAAACAGGTAGCCGTCCTTCAAGACCATGGATACCACCTCCCCTACCCCGCCGCATTTGGGCAGCTTGGTCCGCCAAAGCTCCTCCCCGGTATGTGGGTCAAGCGCGGCCACGATGCCATTGGTCCCTACGTACAGCGGCGTCCGCCCGGTCATGATACTGTCCTCGGTAGCTCACAGAATACATCGACGCAGCTTACAGTCTTCAACCCGGCACGGCCAACAGCTTAACGGCCGACGTGGCTCGGTCGGGCCGTAGCTTACCAAGATTTCGCCCGGTGGCGCGCGGGCGCGGTTGGCAAGTAGCTAAGACCGCTATGGTTACAACTCCAGCAGTCCTTGCCACCACAGTTGGCGCCGCATGAGCAGCCTCGGCCAAGTATTGCAATCTGCCCCGCGCTAGGTGTTGGCGGACGGCACCGAGCCGGTCCCGGTTCTTTCTCGAGCTGGAACTCTGGATCTGCCAGTCTCATACCCGCGGGCTGCCGGAGATTTCAGAAGCGGACCTTGAAGACCGGCTTGAGCAGCAGGGCCACCGCCATCGACACTACGAAGAAGTGCAAAACCCACCAGTTGGCCCCATAAACCCATGAATCCACGCTTCCGTACAGCACTTCGATGGCCTGGGCCGGCGAACCGGCCGGCAACAAGGGTTCGGTCGGATGAACGACCTGCGAAGTCCAGCGTGAACCCAAGCGCTGGGCGCTGACCCGCTGCAACCCGTCGCCGACGGTCAGTTCCTTTTCCAGCGTTTGGCCGGCCAGATTGAAACGCAGCTTGTATCGTCCGGGGAGCCCCCCCCGGACGCGCCAGACGAGCTGGCCCCCGCCGGGGACCGGCCCGGCCTCCACCACCAGCCCAGCGCAAGGTTCGATGGCCGCTTCCCGCAGGTCGACTTGTGGCGGGCTGAGGTGGATTTTGATCAGGGTTTGCTCGCCGGGCCGCAGTGGTCGCCACTGATACCGCGCCCCCATCTGGCCCAGCAGCAGCAGCATCGGCAGGAGCATTATCAGTACCGGGCGAAGCATGTGCCACTGAAGCCGCAGCAGCGCGCTCAGCACTCGCGCCAGACACCGTAGCGCCAGCCCCAGTTCGTCCTTGAAGATCTTCAGGGCCAGCAGGTTGGCGGTAATATCGTCCCGGGCTCGCCCGATGGCCGCCTGATTCGAGGTGTAGCGGAAAATCACCAGCATCACCACCCCGGTTGCCGCGGAGATCAGTGCCAGCCCCAACCAGGGCGGCAACGGCCCCAGAACGAAGTAGACCCCATCGGCAATCACCGTACAGATCGGGTTGAGGATGGCCAGCAGACGCGACAGTAGCGGGTTGAGCAGTGCGTCCAGTCCCGCCCACAGTGCAGCCAGGACCGCCTTGAGCCCTCCCCACAGCCAGGCGACCGCATTGCCGAAGTTGATAAGCAGCCAGTTGATGACGTTCATCCGTTTCAAGGTTCGCTGGTCATGGCTCCGGCTTTGGCGGTCCCCGTCGCCGCCGGCGCTGACGGTGCGTGCGGCGTCCGGAAGCTACTCTATGTAGCCCAGGCCGCGGAGGCGCTCGATTACCTGCTGCTCGTCGTCGCCCGACTCGACCGCGGAAAGCTCTTTTTCGATGATGTGCACGATGAACTCCTCCGGCGAGCTGTAACCGGCGATCTGGGCAACCTTCTTGACTCGATCGTACAGGTTGTCATCGATCTTGATCTTGGGCACGAGACCTACTCCTTGCGGCCGCCGGCCACGGTCACCGCGGCGGGCCGGAACACGCTGCGGCCGGTCATGCTCTCGGGCGGCCGCAAACCGAACTCCTCCAGAATGGTGGGCGCCAAGTCGACCAGCGACGGAGCCGGATGCAGAACTGGCCGATTGGCGAACAACACGCCGGGAAGCTCCTCGGCCGCCATGCAGTGGTCCGCGCTCCAGGCCTCGCGATTATCGCTGAAGACCTCCTTGGATAGTGTACCCAGGGCCGTATCCCAGGAATATCGGTACCCGCGGCGGTAGCCGATTACCAGGTCCGGCGCTCGTCCGATGCACGGCCCGGAGTAAACCTGGTCGCTGCGATGCACCGAGACGATCGGCGAGCGACCGTTCTCGGGATCGCGCACCGCCAGCAGCCCAGCCCGCAGCTCCTCCAGCAAACCATCCCGCTGCGACGGTTCGACGATCCCCTCCCGCTCGCGACCCTTCAGATTCAGGTACAGGCCGTTGAGGCCCAACCCGTAAGCCCGCGTGCGCCTCCAGTCCACCAGCGGGGGATAGCGGGGGTCCAGCAGCGAGCCGCAATCCGCCGGACCGAGGTAGCCGTTTTCGCGCAGCCAGGTGTTCAGGTTGAACTGGCGCCGGAAGTGGCAGAAACCGTGATCCGACAGCACCAGCAGCGTCGCGCCGTCACCGTACCGGGCCCGCACCTCGCCCACCATGGCGTCCATCTTGACGTACAGCTCTTCGAGTACGCCCATGTATTTTCGGGCATCTTCCGGCGAGCGGGTCGGGTGCGGCTCGTCCACATCCCACCAGAACATGTGAGATTGCAGGTCGGTGCTGGAGAAATAGAAGAAAAGCAGGCCGGTGTCGTAATGTTCCAGGGCATAGTTAAGCAGATTCATGCGCTCCTTCAGAACATAGTCCGCCTGTTCGCGATACTCCTCATCGGTGAAGATCTTATTGGACAGGGCCTTATGGTCTTCCTGGAACCCGAGGGTGGAGAAAAGTCCCAGCTTGTCCGCGATCCGGCGCACGAAGTCCGCCGGCTCGCTCACGGTTTGGTTCCCGGGATCCGAGGGGTCTATGTTGAGCGGGGAGACGTAGAGCCGAAAATTGGGGCGCACCTCCTGCAAGAAGAAGCGGCACACGCCGCTGACGGATTCGTCGGGGAGGAAGGAAGGCATGCGAAGCGGGAAGCTGACCTTGATCCAGCCGCTCCATTCCCGCTCCTTGAGCACGATGGTCCGCCCCTGGATTTCGATTCGGGCCTGGGGCTGGCTGGGGTGCCGGTAAACCACCAGTTCCACTTCCGTGTCCGCGGGCTTCTTGAGCAAGGTGTTGACTGGTCCGGTCAATTTGACTTTGGCCGTGTCGTTCCTGAAGTAGATGGGCTTCAGAATGCCGCCCGCGTCATAGCGGACCTGCCGGGCACGGGAGGAGAAGCACTGATAGGTCCCATACGTGCCGAGCAGGTCTGGCGTGCCCATGCCGGAAAGGCAGCGCTGGTTGCCATGCGGCGATGGACTCGGCGGGTAGTTGGACGGAATGTCGTACAGCCAGGAAGGGATGCCGGCCGCGTCCAGATAGTCCCAGAACGGCACTCCTTCCCGCCGCAACACCGTCCGGGCCGGGGGGTGATTGAACGGCCAGAAGGTCAGCGGCAGCCGGTGTTCCCCGACTTCCCAGCCCTGCGTGCCCCCGATGGTTTCGGAACCCGAGTAATAGGGTTCGCATTGCCGCTCGGGGTGCCGGTGAATGAAATCGAAAATACCATGCACGCCGGCGTCCGCCCCAGTGATGAAATTCGCCCAGGCGACCGGGCTCTGCGGCGGAATGCTGGTTCCCAGGCGCGAGTAGCCGCCCAATTCTCGAAGCCGCGCAAAATTCGGCATGCGCCCGGCGTCCATCAGCCGTTCGCACAGGAATGGATCAAAACCGTCGATGCCCAGAACGATGACCTGTTTGTCAGTGGTCCGCGACTTGCGCCGGCTCGCCGTGCGGCTCCATGGAAAGCATCCGGCGTGAATGCGCACTACGCTGGCCAGGCCGGCGGCGCCGGCGACCTGGAGGAACGTCCGCCGACTCACCAGACGCGCCGGAACCTCGGCCCCAGCCGGGAGCCCCGGCCGGTCCACGTCGCCCGAACCTTGCGGCCTAACGCCCGACGAACAACGCCCAGTCGCATTCCGCTGGCGATTCATGCTTCTTTCCGCTCCTCGCGCATTTCGGACCGGTCCGGACCGGACCGGGCTGGCCGATCATGCCCGTTGCCGGGAAACGAACCGTCGGCTTCCGCGATGGCCAGCGGCCGCCCGTCCATGTATTGTGGCGGGCGCAGACCGAACAGCTCCAGCACAGTGGGCGCCAGGTCGGCGATGTGAGGTTTCTCTTCGGCTATCAAACGATTGCAAAACAATACGCCGGGTACAAGCTGCGGGTCGATGCAATGGTCGCCGCTCCAGGCTTTGGTGTTGTCATGGAACACGCGATCGGTGGGCTGTCCGATGGCGGCTTCCCAGGAAACGCGGTAGCCCTGGTTGTAGCCGATGATGAGGTCGGGGGCGTCGATCTTGTACGGGCCCTGATAGATCTGATGGGCGTCGAAGACCCGCCGGATCGCGACCTGGCCTTTCTCATCATCCATCAGGCCGGTCAGCCGGCGGCGCAGCTCGTCACGCAAGGCCGGTGCCTCCGACGGGTCTACGATCCCCTGCGATTCCCGGCCGCGGATGTTCAGCCAGATTCCGGTCAGGCCCAGGCAGTAGGCTTTGGTCGCGGACCAGTCCACACCGGCCAGGTATTTGGTCCCACGGCCGCCGGCTTTGAGTTTCAGATAGCCGTTTCGCTCCAGCCAGCAGTTCAGGTCTACGCCGCGCCGGAATGAGGCGCAGCCGTGATCCGAAAGCACCATCAGCAACGTGCGGTCATCGGCACACTCCGCCAGGGTCTGCCCGACCAGTTCATCCATTCGGACGTACATCTCCTCGATGGCGTCGCGATGCTCGCGGACACCCTGTCCGTTGCGTGCCGGATGCTGCGGATCGATGTACCGCCAGAACATGTGGTGGATGCGATCCGGCCCGTCGACTACGCAGACGCACAGACCGCGCCGCAGCTTCTCCAGCGCATCGAAGAACATGTCCATCCGCTCACCGTCCGCCTCCAGGCACTGGTGCAGAAAGGTTTCGTCGTCGAGGATGCGGGCGTTCAAGCCCCAGGTGTCTTCGGCCAGGCCGAGCGTGGCGTAGGGCCCCAGAAGCTTCGAGAAGTAAACCGAGTAGATCTTGGGATGCGAGATGGGCATCGCCGGTCGGGCCGGGTCGATCTGGAGCGGCGTGACGTACAACCTGAACTCCGGCTGCGTCTCCAGCAGCAGAAACTCGCATATCCCTCGAACCTTGACCCCCGGTGCGGCCCGGAAGCTGACGTTGATCCACGGCGTGTACTGGCCGCGGGCCAGCTTGTAGGTCCGGCCGCAGACCTTGAGCACGGCGGCATCCGGCCCGGTTATCCGGACCTCGAACGGGCAGCGCATCGGGCCCCCGCCACTGACGAAAGTGTTCTCCGGGCCGATCAGATGCGAGCGGATCAGCTCCCCTTGCCGCTGTACGCGAATCTGCTCGCCGCCAATGTATTCCTCCTCGACCCGGCTGGAAGTCGAGTAGAACGAGAAAGTCCCCTGACTGCCGCGGAGGTCCGGCACGCACATCGCCGATAGGATCGCCCCGTGGAACGGCTCGGGCGGAAAAGTCACCGGCATCCGTATGATGTTGCTGAAGATGCCGTGTTCGCCAAGGATGTTCCAGAACGGCCTGCCCTTGCGGAGCAGACGCAGGTCGGGCTTGCCCAGCGGGATGCGGTACTTGCCGATCCGCAGCGACCGGCGCGGTCCGCTAATCCGCGCGGAAGACAGCGCCGGCATATAGTTGTGCCGGTCGCGGGTCAGGAAGTCGAACACGTTGTGCTTGCCGGGGTTGCAACCGGTCAGAAACGTCGCCCAGGCCACCGGCGTCAGCGCAGGGGCGGTCGTCGCCAGCCGCCGATAGCAGCCGAGCTGAGCCAGTCGACTGAAATTCGGCAGCTTTCCCGCCGCCATGTATTGCTCGGTCAGCGTCGCATCCAGACCGTCCAGCCCGAGAATCACCACCCGTTTGAACCGAGCTCGGGCGTGAGCACGCCGATATCGGATCGCCCGGATCGCGCGCCGGAACGGCCACAGCAGCACCGCGCCCAGGGCCGAGAATAATGCAAAGAACAGCGTGACTACCGTGGTTCCGACTGCAAAGCCGGCTCCAGGCCCGATATACCCCCAGGCAGGCTGGGCCAGCAGAAGCAGGCATACGCCGGTCGGGAACACCCAGCACCAGGCGCAAGCAGTGACGCGTGTACCAGCCGGGCTCCCCGTGATCACCTGGTCGCCTCCCATTGCCGAAATTCTATTATCGAAAGTGGGCGTTTTCCACTTGAAGCACCAGCCGGTATACTTCGACCGGGCGCGCTCTATCGGCACGCCGGCATTCAGCGCCCGCGACGGCGCCGCGCAGCGGCGGATCTGACGGGGGTCACGACGCCGGAGTCTAACTCATGAGCAGGCGTGGCCGCAGAACTCGCCCGACCCAACCATCTCAGCGGCCGGCCGAGCGTCGCCGACCGCGGTGGCCGATCCTGGCGGCACTGGCCACGGTCGGCCTGGGAATCGGCGTGTGGCTGGCCGCGACGACCGGCTGGCCACGACTGCTGCCAGCGGCTGGCAAGCTCAATGTGCTGCTGATCACACTGGACACAACCCGGGCCGACTACCTGGGCTGCTACGGGCGGACCGCGGCTCGGACGCCGAACCTCGATCGCCTGGCCGCGTCCGGGGCCCGCTTCGAACGCTGCACGACCTGCACGCCATTCACGCTTCCCTCGCACGCCAGCATTCTCACCGCCCTATACCCGTACGTGCACGGAGCCCGCTACAACGCCAGTGACCGGCTGGCCGAGGGCAATTTGACGCTCGCCGAAGCACTCAAGAAGGCGGGTTATCGTACCCAGGCTACGGTGGCCAGCGTCGTGCTGAACCGCAAGTGGGGCACGGCCCAGGGGTTCGACGTCTACCATGACCTGACCCAGACCGCTCTGGCGTCGGCGGATGAGCTGCACGCGGAGCGTCGGGGCGACGTGGTTTGCGACGACGCGCTGGAAATGCTCTCTTCGCTGGCCGACGGCCCGTTTTTCCTGTGGGTCCACTTCTACGACCCGCACTACCCGTATGTCTCCGCCCGCGTGGCTGACCACGACTCACCGGCCGCATATGAAGACGAAATCGCCTTCATGGATGTCCAGATTGGACGCCTGCTTGACGGACTCAAGCGCCTGGGGCTGGATCGCAACACGCTGGTGGTCGTAGTTGGCGACCACGGAGAAGGGCTAAGCGAGCATGGCGAACTGCTGCACGGCACCTTCCTGTACGAGTCGACCCTGCACGTGCCGCTGATAATGGCCTGTCCGGGCCGGATCAAGGGTGGCCAGATTCTCGGCGCTCACGTGCGTACGATTGACGTGGCACCGACCATTCTGGAGTTGCTGGGTTGTCCGGCCTGGGAGCAGGCCCAAGGCGTCAGCCTGGTTCCGCTTCTGAAAGGACAGACGCTGGACCTTGGGTTGGAGGCTTACGCCGAGTCGCTGGACGGGCAGGTGTTATTCGGCCTGTCGATGCTTCCGAGTCTGACGCAGGCCGGCTGGAAGTATGTCCTGGCACCCAAGGCGGAGCTTTACGAGCTGGCCAGTGACCCCGGGGAGATGCGGAACCGGTTATCGGACGCCCCGTCCGTCGCGGAGCACATCCGGGAACGGTTGCGGGAAATCATCGCCGACTCGCCGCCCCCACCGCCCAAGGATACAGCCCTCGCCGCTCTGACCGCAGCCGACACGGCCGCGTTGGAATCCCTCGGCTACGTCGGTCACACAGTTACCGCCACCCTGGACGAATCGACTGAGCTGGACCGCTTCGAGCCGCGCGGAGGAGATCCCAAGGATTACGTTCGGCTCTTCGAGCTGAAAGCCCGGGCTGGCGGTGCCTTGCGCGACCAGGACTTCCCGCGGGCTGAGCAGATGCTCCGCGAGCTGGTGGCCACCATGCCGAACGTAAGCAGTTTGCGGGTCGACCTGGCCCGGGCGCTGCGCGGCCAGGGCCGGCTCGGTGAGGCGGACGAGGTTTATCGGCAAGCGGCGGCCATGGCACCAGACAATCGTCTAGTTCGGCACGCCTATGGCCGGTTCTTGCTGTACGAAGCGAATCAGCCCGCCCAGGCCGTCACGCAACTCAGGGCCGCGCTGGACCGGTCGCCCGACGACGTGACCATCCTCCATGACTTGGGGGTCGCATTGCTCACGATCGGCCAGGTCGGATCGGCTGAACAATACCTTCAGCGGGCCTATACTCTTCAGCCGGCCAGCCCGCAACTGACGCAGGCCATGGGCACATTGCGGCTGAAGCAGAATCGGATCCCGGAGGCGGCGGAGTTTTTCCGCCAGACGCTCAAGCTGGACCCCAACTCGGTGGAGGCTCGCCGGGCTCTTGACTGGGTGCGGCAGCGGGCTAAGCCGCCGGTGCACGGAGGAAGCGTTCCTGAATCGCACTGAGGCGCTGTGGGTAGGACCGAACGAAATCGCAAACGCAGTCGGCCAGCCCGGCCCCCGACCGTCAAGCCGGCCCGGCCGCCACGCCGCTGGTTATGGTGGACGGTCGCCGCGGCGCTGCTTTGCGGCGCCGGCTTGTGGACGCTGGCCTGGTATGGCAGCCGGCTGACGGCGTTCGGCGGCTCGAAGCTCAACGTTTTGCTCATCACCCTCGACACCACCCGGGCCGATTACCTGGGCTGCTATGGCCGCAGGTCGGCCCAGACCCCCAACCTGGATCGGCTGGCGCGGCAGGGGGTGTTGTTCAAGCACTGCACCGCCAGCTCCCCGCAAACTCTACCTTCCCATTGCAGCATCCTGACCGGGCTGTACCCGTTCGCGCATGGGGTACGTCGGAACGGGACGGATGAGCTGCCGGCGGCGGCGGTGACGCTGGCCGAGGCGTTCAAGTCGGCCGGTTATCGCACGTACGCGGCGATAGCGGCGTATGTGCTAAATCGCCAATTCGGCACCGCCCAGGGATTCGACGTTTACCGCGACGTGGACGCACCGCGCCTGGGTGGGGACCCGCTGGCGGTCGAGCGCAAGGGCAACGAAGTCTGCGACGACGCCATCCAGTTGCTCCGGTCGGCCGGCCGGCACCCGTTCTTCATGTGGGTGCACTTCTACGACCCGCACTACCCCTACGAGTCGCGGCGGGTGGGCGACCCGGCCTCTCCTGCGGCGTATGAGGATGAGATCGCCTTCATGGACCTCCAGATCGGTCGGCTGCTGGACGAACTGGCCCGCCTGAAACTCGACCACCGCACCGCCGTAGTGGTGGTCGGTGACCACGGGGAGGGGCTCAACGACCACGGGGAGTATCAGCACGGGTTCTTCCTTTACCAGACCACGCTGCATGTGCCGCTGATCGTGCGCTGCCCCGGGCGCGTCGCGACCGGCCACGAGGTCGAGGGGGTGGTCCGGATCATCGACGTCGCCCCCACGATCGTCGAGCTGGCTGGTCTGCCGCCGCTCGAAGATGTGCAAGGGGTCAGCCTAGTCCCGATGTTGACCGGCCAGACCACAGACCTGCACCTGGCAGCCTATGGGGAGGCGCCCGAGGCCCATACACTGTTGCGCCTCTCACGCCAGCGGAGCCTGACGGTCGGAAATTGGAAGTACGTGCTTTCCAGCCGGCCGCAACTTTACGACCTGGAATCGGACCCGCAGGAAACCCACGACCTGACCGGCGAGCATCCCGACCGGGGCGCGGAGCTGCGCGATCAGCTCCGGGCGCTGATCGCCCAGGCTCCCCCGCCGCTGCAGGAGAATCCCGCCCAGACCCGGCTGACCGACAGCGAGATCGCCCGGCTGGAGTCGCTGGGCTATATGGGAGTGGTGGCCGACGAACTCGATTCCGGGGCGACCGAGCTGGACGCTTTCGAGCCGCAGGGGGTTGACCCGCGGGAGCATGTTCACACCATCGCGGTCTACGACCGGGCCCGGGAGGCGATCAGGGCCGGCCACTTCGAACAGGCCGAGCCGATGTTGCAGGCGGTGGTCGCAGCCTTGCCCGAGGCGCCATCCCCGCTGCGCGACCTGGCGTTCGTGCTGGGCCGCCTCCGTAAGTTCGACCAGGCGGCCGAGATGTACGAACGGGCCCTGGCGGTCATGCCCAAGGACTCGCGGACCCGGGCTCAGTATGCGTCGATGCTGATGGACGCACGCCGATGGGAGGCGGCCATGCTCCAGGCCCGGCAGGTTCTGGCGTTGACCCCCGATGACTTCTCGGCCCACTCGATGTTGGGCATCGCTTGCGCCAAGCTCGAACGCTGGGACGAGGCCCAGCAGCACCTGGAGGCCGCGGTGCGCGTCGAGCCGCGCAACACCAACGCCTTGCACACCCTGGGGCAAGTCTACTATCAGCGCGGGATGCTGCCCCAGGCGGCCGAATGTTTCCGTAAGGCCCTGGCGATCGATCCAAAGCTGGACCGAAGCCGGGCGGCACTTCAGGCTGTAGAGCAGCGGATGCGCGCCCCGTAGATCGGCGTTGACAAGCCGGCCGGTCTTGCCGCCGGCGAAGCCCAGCCGTCGATCGTAGCCCCAGGCGCCAGCCAGCGTTGCAATCTCGGTCCCACGGTTGGCGACCCCGGCACACCGTCGGAGTGTGGCAGTCCGGAGCGGCCGGGTTTCTTCCGGGGCGATGAGCCTTTGCGGCGGTTCAGCCGAGGCGCCCGCCAGGCGCTACCCGCTGGCTGGCGGTCCCGGCGCACTTGTCCTTTTCTTCGGCGGTCTCGATCAGGCGGGCTACAGTCGCGGGGATTTTCGAAAGGGGAACGATGTAGTCTACGCGGCCGGTCTCCGCGGCTGCCTTGGGCATGCCGTATACGTACGAGGTTTCCGCGTCCTGGGCGATGGTGTGGGCGCCGGCGTCCGCCAGGGCCACGATTCCTTCGGCCCCGTCCCGACCCATGCCGGTCATGATCACGCCGACCGCCCGGGGGCCACACGCCTTGGCCACCGACTTGAACATCGCGTCCACAGACGGACGGTGCCCGGAAACCGGGGGCCCGCTGTCCAGCGACACGTACACCTGGGCTCCGCGACGGACCAGTAACAGATGCCGGTCGCCGGGCGCTACCAGAATCGTCCCCTGCTCCAAGGGCTCGCCGTCGCGGGCCTCGCGCACGTTCATGGCGCACGCCGCGTCCAAGTGCTTGGCGAATGGCCCGGTGAACTGGGCCGGCATATGCTGGGTCAGAACAATCGGAACGAAGCCGCTGGGAAACGCGGGCAGCATCTCATGCAGCGTCTGCGGCCCGCCGCAACTGATCCCGATCGCCACCACCCAGCCGCGAGCCTGACTGGGCGGAAGCATCGGTATGGTGCGAGAGCGGGCGGTTTTTGCCGGTCGGGGCCGGTTCTTGACCCGGGCCGCCGCCAGCACCTTGTGGACAAGCTGCTGGCGAAACTCCGGCAGAGCGCTAATCCCGCCGGCCTGCGGCTTGGCAATGTAGTCAACCGCCCCCTTGTCCAAGGCCTCAAAAGTTATCTGGGCTCCGGACTGCGTGAGGGTGGAAACCATCACAAAGCTGACCGGAACCTTGCCCACCACCCGTTCCAGGACGCCCAGGCCGTTCAGCCGGGGCATCTCTACGTCCAATGTCACCACATCCGGTCGCAGGGCCCGGATTTGGGCCAGAGCCTCAATCCCGTCGGCAGCAGTCCCGACCACCTCAATCCGCGGATGCTGCGCCAGGCCGTTGCGCAGCAGCGAACGGATTATCGCGCTGTCGTCGACCACCAGAACCCGGATTTTCGGTTCCGCCGCCATCAGGCTCGTTCCCGGACCTGGAGTGGAGCTTAGCTCGAGGCAGGCCGGACTTCAGGATCGCTAGAGCGTCCGTACGACTAGTATCGACTCAGCAGGTGCCGGAGTTTCGGCGGATTCTTGGCAGAATCGTTCCCGTCGGCCTTGCGGTTCACCGCCCGGCCGGCGGTGCTGCCGACCGCGGCGGTCGATATACTAAGGCTAGGCTGCGCCGCGTGTTCCAAAAAAGGAGCCTTGGGAACCGCCACACGAGCTGTCCGAATATGAGTGACACTAGACTAAAACCTGGCGGCCGGGCCCGGCGCCCCGGCACCCAAGTTCGGGCCGGCTTTCGGCGTCGCAAACTGCTGCTGGGGCTGGTGGCAACGGGGATTGTGGCGACGGGGCTGGCGACCCTGCGTTTCGCAGGGCGGCTGAAAGGGACGGACCGTCCGCGGAACGTCCTGCTGATCACCATGGACACCACCCGGGCCGACTACCTGGGTTGTTATGGGGCGGTGAGCGCCAGGACGCCGAACATCGATCGCCTGGCCCGTGAGGGCACCCTCTTTGCTCGGTGCAGTACATGTTCGCCGCTCACACTCCCCTCGCACTCCAGCATCCTGACCGGGCTGTACCCGTACGTGCACGGGGCCCGGCTCAACGGAACCGGAAGGCTGGCGGAGGTTAACATCACCCTGGCCGAAACGCTGCGAGAGGCCGGGTACGCCACCCAGGCCACGGTCGCCAGCTTCGTGCTCAACAAGCAGTTCGGGACCGCACAGGGCTTCGATGTCTACCATGACGTGGTCCCCACCGCGGGCGGCGAACCGTTAATGGCCGAGCGAAAGGGCATTGAGATCGGCGACGACGCGATCCAGATGCTTCGAGCGCTGTCCGGCCGACCATTCTTCCTCTGGGTGCACTTCTATGACCCGCACTTCCCGTACGAGTCGCCGCGGGTCGATGACATCCTCTCGCCGGCAGCCTACGCGGACGAAATCACCCTCATGGACAGCCAGATCGGCCGGTTGCTGGAGGAACTCAAGAGGCTCGGCCGGGACCGCGACACCCTGGTGGTGGCGGTCGCGGACCACGGCGAAGGGCTCAACCAGCACGAAGAATGGAAGCACGGGTATTTTCTGTACCAGACGACTCTGCACACGGCCCTGCTGATGCGCTGCCCGGGCACGATCCCGGCCGGCAAGCTCATTTCGGCTCAGGTCCGCACCATCGACATCGCTCCTACGATCTTGGATCTGCTGGGGCTGCCGCCCTGGGACCACGCTCAGGGGGTGAGCCTGCGTCCGCTGATTACCGGACAACAACCGGATCCTAAACTGGCCGCTTATGGGGAGACATTCCTGGCTCAGGTCGAGTACGGGCTGTCACAGTTGCGGAGCCTCACGCTCGGCGGCTGGAAGTACATATGGTCGCCCAAGCCGGAACTCTACGACCTGGTGAACGACCCGCAGGAGACGGAGAATCTGGCGGCGCGGGAGGCGGAGCGGGCCGCGCGGCTTCATGAGCAGTTGCGGCAGTTGATCGCCGAAGCTCCCCCGCCCCCGACCGTGGACCAGACCACCAGCAGCTTGACCGGCCAGGAGCTGGCCCGGCTGGAGTCCCTGGGGTACGTCGGAGGTCGGGGCGGACAAGCGGTCGGGGGAACTGAGCTGGACCGGTTCGAGCCGCGAGGCGGCAACCCGCAGGACTTCGCTCGCTCGTTCAAGCTGGTCTCATGGGAATTCCCGCAACTGCTCAAGAGCGGCCAGCACAAGCGGGCCGAGATGCTGGTGCGGCAACTGATGGAAACCATGCCCGAGGCGGCCTATCTGCCCGCCTACCTGGGCACGGTCCTGCTCCTGCAAGGCCGGAACCGTGAGGCCGAGGAGGCGTTTCAGAAAGCCGTCTCGCTGGCCCCGGATGACTACCTGGTCCGCATGAAGTATGGGGGGTTTCTCCGGAAGACAGAGCGGCCCGCGGATGCCCTGGCCCAGTTCGAGGCGGTGCTGGAGCGCTATCCAGACGACGTGGAGGCCCTGAAGCAGGCCGCCCTGGCCCTGGCTACGCTGGGGCGCCTGGAGGCGGCGGAGGCCAACCTGCGCCGGGCTCTGGAGATCGAGCCGCGCAGCGCTCCAGTCCTGCGGGTGCTGGCCCTGATCTACGAAGATCAGAAGCGCCTGCCGGAAGCTTTACAATACCTTGATCAGGCCCTGGCCATCGATCCGGACTTCCGCGAGTGTCAGGAGGACCGCCGACGGGTGGGCCAGAAACTGGGCCGGTAGCGGTGCGGGCATGAGAACTTCCAACCCACGGGGCAGCGATGGCGGAACTGGGTCGGATGGGGCTGCACGCCGGCGCCGGCCGATCGGCCGATGGGTTGCAATACCGGTCATCGTCGGGGTGGCGTTGGCGGGGCTGGTGGCAAGCCGCTGGTCCGCCCGGCCGCAGGACCGGCCCAGGCCGCGCAACGTGCTGCTCATCACGCTGGATACCACCCGGACCGACCATTTGGGGTGCTTCGGCGGGACCACCGCGCAGACTCCCAACCTCGACCGGCTGGCTCGCGAGGGAACCATCTTCACCCGCTGCACAACCTGCTCGCCGCTGACCCTGCCCTCCCATTCCAGCATCATGACCGGCCTGTACCCTTACGCGCACGGAGCCCGGCAGAACGGAATCGGCCGACTGGCCACCGCGAATCTGACGCTGGCCGAAGTCCTCAAGGCGGCCGGCTTCACCACCCAGGCCACGGTCGCCGCTTTCGTGCTCAACCGCGAGTTCGGAATCGACCAGGGCTTCGAGGTCTACCACGACGTGGTGCCGCCCACCACCGGCGAAAGCCCGCTCAGTGCCGAACGCAAAGGGGACGAGGTCTGTGACGATGCCATCGGGATGCTTTCCGAGCTGGCGACCGGCGGGCGCTTCTTTCTGTGGGTCCATTTTTACGATCCGCACTACCCCTATGAATCCAAGCGGATTCAGGATCCCTTCTCGCCCATCGCCTACGCCGACGAGGTGACTTTCATGGATGCCCAGATCGGGCGGCTGATGGAGCATCTCAAACGGCTCGGTCGCGAGGCGGATACGCTGGTGGTCGTGGTGTCCGACCACGGCGAGGGCCTGGGAGAACACGACGAGCTGACGCACGGGTACCTGCTGTACGAGCCCACGGTCCATGTGCCGCTGCTGATGCGCTGCCCGGGGATCATCCCGGCCGGAAAGGCGGTCAGCGCTCAGGTCGGCACGATCGACATCGCCCCCACGATCCTCGAACTTATGGGTTGTGCGCCCCTGGAATCGGCGCAGGGAGTCAGCCTGGTCCCGCTGCTGGATGGCCGGCAGACCGACCTCAAGCTGAGCATTTACAGCGAGACCTTCGATGCCCAGATCGAGTACGGGCTGTCGCAACTGCGCAGCCTGTCGACCGGCCGGTGGAAATACATCCTGGCCCCCACGCCTGAGCTTTACGACCTGCCGGCCGATCCACGTGAAACGCGCAATCTGGCCGGGCAGCAGCCTGAGCTGGCATCCGAGCTGCGCCGCCAGTTGCGCCAGCTCATCGCCGACGCTCCGCCTCCGCCTCCGCCCGATCAGACTACCGCCGGGCCAACCGGGGAGGTGGTCCGACAGCTCGAATCCCTGGGCTACGTCGGACAGCCGGTGAGGTTCACGGAGGAGGGCGTCACCGAGCTGGACCGGTTCGAACCGGTCGGCGGGGACCCCAAAGACTGTGCCCACCTGTTCCGGCTGATGGCCCGGGAGTTCCCGCAGATGATAAGCAGTGGGCAGTTCGCCCAGGCCGAGTCCCTGCTGCGCCAGATGATCCAGGCCATGCCGAATACGCCCCGGCTGCGAACCCACCTGGCGCGGGTGTTGAACTCGCAAGGACGGACGGAGGAGGCCACCCAGGCATTCCAGGAGGCGGTCCGGCTGGCCCCAGATGACCCGGATGTGCGTCGCAAGTACGGCACATTCCTGTCGCGGGTCGGCCGTTATCAAGAAGCCCTCGAACAGTTCGACTGGGTGCTGTCCAGGCTGCCCAACGACACTTTCACGCTGGAGGAGGCGGCCCGGGCCCTGGAGGCGATGGGCAAGCTCGAGCTGGCCGAACAGCGGGTACGCATCGGGCTGGAAATCGAGCCGCGCAGTGCCCGGCTGCTATGGTTTCTGGGCAACCTGGTCCGGCAGCAGGGGCGGCTATCGGAGGCGATCCAACATTATCGGGCCGCTCTGGAGATCGACCCGGGCTTCAAGGAGTGTCAGAGGAGCCTGAACCAGGCCGAGCAGGAACTCGGTCCGTAGCGGGACGCTGCCCGCGGCTCATTCCCCTCGGGCCAGGTAGATGGCCTGGGAAGCGTCGGACATCACGGCCCGGAACACAAGCTGGTCGGCATCGTTGAGCATTCCGGACCGGCCGGGGCGATCGCGCTCCGGGCCAGTGATGGTCTGGATGTCCGCGATGCCGGCGGGGATACCGAGGCGGACGTCGGCCACCACCAGCAACCGGGCGGTGGTCCAAAAGGCCAAGCCCTTCTGGCCGTCGCCGGTATAGGCCAGGACGGCCCGTCCATAATTGTTGATCGAGCCGCCCGTGTCGGACCAGACCAGCGTCACGCCATAGAGGCTGACCGGCAAATTGGTGGTCACGGGCACCAGGCTGTCAGTGGTAGCTATGTAGGGCGTGCCCCCGGCTAGGATCCCGACCTGGCCGTCGTCATTGACGCCGGTGAGCATCGCGGTGGCCGGTGTGCTGCTGGGACCATACAGCACGGTCCACTTGCCGGCGTCCCAGTCCCACATCAGGACCGCGGGGTTGGTGGTGCCGGCGACCGTGAGCTTGCCGGCTATGGCGATGTGCCCAGCCGGTCCGATCGCGAAGCCGTAACCCAGCGATGGGCTGCGCGGCGCCACCCGGGCACCGGCCGCCAGCCCCGGCCACGATGGGTTGGTGCGATTGTCGATGACCCGGTAGGCGGTCCCATCGTGCAGGAGGTATACGCCCTGGCTGGCGCCGGAGCTGCCGGAGGCGAAGGCGCCGCGAAACAGCATGTCGCCGTCCGCGTTCAGGGTCGTGAGGGGCGAAATACTCGTGAAATAGGCGCTGGCAGGCTGATCCGGCACGACCCCGGTGGTCTTGGTGCTGTCCGAAGCGATGAGGGTAACCGTGGTCCCGTTGCTGGTAAACACCCCGTTCTTCTCGATGATGAACCGCTCCAGCCCCTCGCCCTCGGTACTGATGTAAGTGTAATTCATGCCGAAGATGGCCAGGCCATCGTCGCTGACGCCGGGCAAGCTGACCGAGTTCGCCTGAAATGAGGGGCCGCTGCTTCCCTCGGACACATCCGGGAAGGTGTGGGCAACCTGCTCCCAGTCGGCGACGCGGACGAAGCTGCCGTCCGTGACTCGCCAGCGATAGACGCCCATCCGGGCGTTGCCCGCCGGGCCGCTGGCCGGGATGATCTCGGAAACGAAGAGGAGTCGGTTGCCGCCGGCCCAGCTCAGATCGAAAGTGAGGGGGTCATTGGTACCGCTGTGGCCGAAGTAGTGTGGGGTGCTCGGTCCAGGCACTACTCCGGCGGTGTTGGGGTCATTGTCCAGGACACGCTGGGTGGTCTGCCCATTCCAGACGTACAGGCCGGCATCTCCACGGGCCTGCAAGCCGCGATAAGTAGCCCAGAAGGCCACCCGTCCCTGAGCGTCGATGACCGGGTTGCCGAAGGCGACGAAGCCGACGGTGTCCGGCTGACCGGGGACGTGCTGGCCGGTCTTGGCGATCTGGGTGAGGGAGATGGCAGTAGGTGGAGGCGGAGGCTGGGTGGATCCGCCGCTACTGCCACCATTGTTTCCGCCGCCGCTGCCTGAACCGTTGTTAGTGGACCCGCCGCCGGAGCCGCTGCCCGAGCCGCCGTTTGTGGATCCGCCCCCAGACCCCCCGCTGCCTGAACCGTTATCAGTTGAGCCGCCGGTGCCGTCACCGTTGGTGTCGGTGCCGGTGCCGTCACCGTTGGTGTCGGTGGAGCCGCCATTGTCGGTCTGGCCGCCGGAGTTGGTTCCATCGGCATTGCCATCGGCGGTGCCGTTGCCCTGGTTGTTGCCATCGGTGGTGCCGCCGTTGTCGGTCTGGCCGCCGGTATTCCCGCCGTCATCTGGCCTGGGCGGGCAACCGCCACTGAAGATGAATAACCCGGTCAGGACCAGCAGAATGTACCAGGTCCAGCGGCTGATAAGGTTGGGGGTCGTCATGCCGGCATCTCCGTGGTCAGTACGCCGACAGCCACTGAGGGACTGAATACTGCGCACTTTAAGTCTACGCTCGTGGTCAATCATCGGCAAAATTGGGCAGCAACGGCGGCCGGGCCTGCGTACGCGGATCCGGTTACCGGACCAGGCGGGGCGAGGGTGGCTGACGCCACGGCCGCACGAGGTCGGTTGGCCACTCGGCCAGTCGGGCGATAACATATCCCCCGCCGGCAGTACCGCCCGGACCATCCCGCCCGGCCCGAGACGGTCAGCAGGGACCAAGGGCCGCCAGGTCAGGCACGAGGGGAGGGTCCAGCTACCGGCTGCCGGGAGGAGAGAGCATTGCATCTGGCGGCCGGATTACTCCTGATCGCGGCCATATTCTACGTTTCGTTGCTGGCCTGTAGTTTGCCGGGGCATTCTCGGGCCCGGCTGTCGGAGAAGCTGCCGCTGGATGGCCGGGACAAGTGGCTGGACTGGCTGGATCGGCACGAATGGGAACTGCGGGCCTTGCTGGGCGTGCTGCGAGCGGCCCTGAGCCTGGGTCTGCTGGCCGGAGTGTGGGCTTGGCATTGCGGGGCGTCGCGGACGCCGGTCGAACTCGGTAGCCTGGTTTACGCTGGAGCTGTCAGCCTGGTGCTGTTAGCCGCGTTCGGAGTCGCAGTTCCGCATTCGCTGGCGCTGCACGCCGGGGAAACCGTCCTGGCTCGCAACCTTCATCTTCTGCGGCTGATGCGCTGGGGGCTGTGGCCGGTGGGTCAGGTCTTTCGGGCGATCGAATTCATTGTTCGGCGTCTGCTGGGCAAGCCGGAGGCTGGAGAGGAAGTCCAGACTCAGCGAGTGGAACGCGAGATTCTGGAGGCCGTGTCGGAGGGGGAGGCGACCGGGGTGGTGGACGAAGACCAGAAGGAGATGATCGAGTCGGTCTTCGAGCTGGACGAGACCCCGGTCAGCGCGATCATGACCCCGCGGACGGACATCGACGCCGTCCCGGTAGATGCATCCTACGAGCAGGTCCGCCAGACCATATTGCGGAGCGGCCATTCGCGAATCCCGGTCTACGAAGGCTCGGTTGATCACGTAGTGGGAGTGCTTTACGCCAAGGACCTCCTGCGACTGAACCCCAACGAGCCTTTCGATCCCCGGACGATCATGCGGACCGTGCCGTACGTGCCGGAGGGCAAGACGCTCGACGAGTTGCTGGCCGAGTTCCGCGCCACCAAGGTGCACATCGCGATCGTGCTGGACGAATATGGGGGGACCGCCGGCCTGGCCACCATCGAGGATATCCTCGAAGAGCTGGTCGGCGAGATCGACGATGAATATGACCAGCAGCCGCCACCGGCGATCAACCGCATCGATGCCAGCACGCTGGAGGTGGATGCGCGGGTACACGTCAGCGAGATCAACGCCGAACTGGGGACCGAGCTTCCGCAGGAGGACGACTACGAAACCATCGGCGGATTCGTCTTCGCGACACTCGGCAGAATCCCCACCACCGGCGAGCAGCTCCAGCACGGAAATCTGCGTTTGACGGTGGTCGATGCCGAGCCCCGACGGATAAAGCGGCTACGCATCCAGGTCCAGCCGGACCACACCCCGGGGCAGTAGCCGAGCGGTCGGCCCGAGGCACAAGTCCCGGCCGGCCGCCCAGAGAACCGCCGGACGCCGACGTCTGCCACCGCCGGGCGTGCGGGCCGGGCGTTCTTGCCGGTACGATGGCAGATTCACGCCGCGGAGGTCCGGCGCTGCGGCGTGCGTGGGGCTCCAACCGAACCACCACGTCCAGCACCCCGAGCGTGAGCGACGGGCCAACGCTCCGGGCGTCGCGCTGGAGTCGGAAGTGCGGGCGTCACTGGATCTCGGGCGGGCCGCGGAAAGCTGCCGGCGGGCCTAAGACCTCGCCGAGCACGAAACCGGCCTGAAGAGCCGTGCGGTCGTGGAGGAGCTGGTCGAGCCGGACGCGAACCCCAATCGGCTGCGGATTCGGCTCGCTTGCCGGCATAGTCCGCAAGGGACGCCCCCCGCCGATCGCGGTCCCAACATCCAGCGACGCCAGAGTGCCGCTCGGAATTCGCGGCTGGCTCGGCCCCGCAGCCGGCATTGGTCGAGGCACCCGGGGGGACTTCACCTGCCGGGCGGTCGGGACGGCCACCGGCGGCGCAGGGGAAGGACGATCCGCAGGGCCTCGGCTGACGCGAGAGGCGTCGTCGCCGCCAGACGGACCGCGCCGCGGGCCTGGCTGGGCAGATTCCGGTCGGGCGATGGGCGACGGCTGGCGCCGCGGCTCTGGCAAGCCCCGTCCTTTCCGCTCGCCCCGGCGTTTTTGCAGGCGGTTGAGGAGGTTTCCGATTACCGTTATGACCGCAACGACGATGATGGCCCAGAGCTGGGCCTCATCCTGGGCCTCCCTGGCGGCCAACAATAATAACTTATTCGCTAGCATGTTTGGGACTAGGCGCCGTGCCCGCCGGTCCCCGCCCCAGGCGGACTGGCCGGTCCGCCGATCTGCTCACGCATCCGGGTGTCGGCCTGGATATTGCGCAGGCGGTAGTAATCCATGATCCCGAGGTTGCCGGCCCGGAACGCCTCGGCAATGGCCTTGGGGATTTCAGCCTCGGCCAAAACCACCTTGGCCCGGTTCTCCTGGACCAGGGCGAGCATCTCCTGCTCGCGGGCCCGGGCCATCGCGAACTGCTTTTCGGCCTCGGCCTGGAAGCGTTTCTTGTCAGCCTCGGCCTGGTCAGCCTGAAGTCTCGCCCCGATGTTGTCGCCGACGTCAACGTCGGCGATGTCGATGGAGAGGATTTCAAAAGCCGTACCGGCATCCAGCCCCTTGGCCAGCACGGTCTTGGAAATCTTGTCGGGCTGCTCCAGGACCTCCTTGTGGGTCTCCGAAGCACCGATGGCAGCCACAATGCCCTCGCCTACGCGGGCGATGACGGTCTCTTCAGTGGCTCCGCCGACCAGCCGGTGGATGTTGGTCCGCACGGTGACCCGGGCCTTGACCTTGAGCTGGATGCCGTTCTTGGCGACGCCATCGATGGTTGCCCGGCCGGCAGCCGGGTTCGGGGCATCGATGACCTTGGGGTTCACGCTGGTGTTGACGGCATCCACGATGTCCCGACCGGCCAGGTCGATCGCACAGGCGGTTCGGAAATCCAGCGGAATCTTGGCTCGCTGGGCCGAGATCAGAGCCTTGACCACGTTTGGAACCCGACCCCGGGCCAGATAGTGTGATTCCAGATCAGTGGTGGTGATGTCGGTCAGCCCGGCTTTCCAGGCCTGAATCTTAGCATCGACGATCAGATTGTTGTTCACCCCCCGCAGCCACATTCCGATCAGTTCGCCCATGCTCACCTTGGCCCGCGCCGACCAGGCCCTCACGTACAGCCGCCCAAAGTTAAGCGCCAGCAGGAAGACCACCAGCAGGGCGATGCCCGCGATGATGCCGATACCGATAACCCATGGACTCATGACCAGCCCTTTCTGTCTGCGACCCGGGAGCTGTCAGCCGACCGGATGGTCCTCCGGGAGCGGCCGAACCACGATCCGCATGCCCTCCCGCCGGATAACCTGCACGCGTCGACCGGCCTCAACATACTCGCCCTGACTGTGTACGTCCACGACTTCCTGTCCGAATCGGGCCTGTCCGCCCGGTCGCAGGTCGCCGGTGACGACACCTATGTCACCAACCTGGACCGCCTCGCCCGGGTCGGGCAGGGCCATGGCGCCCGCCTCCGGGTTGGGTGCCACGACGCCATGGCTGACCTTGAGTTGCGGGAAATATCGCAGGATCAGCACGATTCCGAGTATGGACACCACGATGCTGCTGGATAGTACCAGAATCCCGCGCTCCAGAGCCTTCCAGGTGCCGGGCAGGCTGGGCCAGGAAAAGAAGGGCGCCCCGCCGGGGGTGGTGCTCGGCTCCTGCGGCACGAAGGTGCCGATGACCGCGACGATGATCAGCGCGACTCCGATGACGCCGCTGATGCCGTGTCCGGGAACCACGAAGATCTCGATGGCCAGCAGGATCAGCCCAATTCCCAGCAAAACGAAAGTCCAGACCGTGGCCAGCCCGGCGGCGTAAGGGGCGGCCAGAAAGATGACCAGAGCGATGGCGGCAGTGACGCCGGGCAGAATCATCCCCGGATGCTGAAACTCCATGTAGGCCCCGATAATCACGATCATGAACAGTACCCCCCGAACCAGCGGACTGTTGAGCCAGGCCGCGAATACCTCCCAGCCGGAGGCCGGGAAGCGAAGCGGCAGGCCGTCCAGCTCCAAGCTAGCCGTCAGTTCGCCGAGGTTCCGGGCGACACCGCGTGCAAAGCCGAAGGCCACGGCTTCATCCGGCCCCATCGTCAGCAGCGAATCGGCCCGGTCGACCGGCTGGGTCAGGGGAATGGTCTTGCCGCTGGTGGGGCTGAGGTAGCTCTCGACCAACTTCCATTGGCGGTCAGCATCGGGCACGTCGTCAATGAGCTGCTTCTTCTCGGGTCCAGCGACGAAGCGGCGGACCCCTGGCTCGTGAGCGCTTTCGAGCCACCACACCTCTTCGCCAACCGCGACCATGGCCCGCGCCAGAAGCTGGTCGTACCCGTTCCGGGCGGCCGATTCTCGGAATTCCTGGAGGATCGGGCTTTCCGCCTTAGCCCGCTCCGCCCCGCCCAGCTCTTCGACCCCACCGGTGGGGGTCACCATAATCGGGGCACAATCCCCGATCGAAGCACCCTCGCTCATCCAGATCTCATTGCAGGCGACGGAGATCATCGCCCCGGCGCTGTAAGCCCGGGGGTGGACCCAGGCCACCGTCCGCACGTCCCGCGGCAGAACCTTGATCAACTGGCAGATGCTCAGTGCGCTGGTGACCATTCCGCCTGGGGTGTCCATCTCGAAGATGATCACCCGCGCCCCGGCGGTCTGGGCCTCGGTCAGCCGCCGCTCGACGCTGTCCCGCATGATGTCGTCGATTACGCCGCGGATGGGGATTACCGCCCCTTTGCCGGGCGGGTTACCGGGCTGCTGAGCCGCGGACCAACCCATGGTCGCCAGCAGCATCAGCAGGAGCGCCACCGGGCGGAGCGGCCAACCACCGCCCCGCGGCCGGGCTTGGGGGAGAGTCGATAGTGAACGCAGCATGGCCTGATCCTCCAGCCGGTGCCGAGGGTTTTAAGACTATCAGACCGGCACCGCCACCGCAGCCGGGGTGTACCCACGTAGATAATATCCGATCGGCGCGGCATTGTGGCCGGGTCGGGCCGGACCGGCTCGACGACCCGGCCCGGCTATTCAATTCCAAACGCTGGTTTCCCGATAAATGCAGCGTGAAGTCTCTTCTCCGGGACGAACAGCAAGCGATGGAGAGTCTTATGCCACCGAGAAAGACCAGGACAACCACCCGTAAGAACTACTATTACGGCAGCGCGTATCGCACCGCCAAGCGCACCTGGTACCAGCCGACTACCTATCCCTGCAACTCGCCCAAGTTCAACCAGGTGCGGAACGAGTGCCAGTGGCGGATGGGTTCGTACTGGAACGTCTACGCCCAGTTCACCGGGGCTGGCGGCCGGACGAACCTCTCGCCGACCACCGCCAACCGGTGGATGCGGTACGTCAACAACGGCGTGCAGGTGTACCGGTTCAGCAACACGGACTTCTGCAAGTACTTTGGCAGCAAGTGGGCAAACAGCACGCCGCGGGCGGCCTACCAGTATCTCAGAAGCCGCTACGGCAACGCGATCAAGGACATCACGCGGGGCAAGGGCAATTGCTGGTTGGTCGCGACGACCCGCACCCCGATGACTCGTCCGTTCGTCAACTACAACTGGTGGAAGTGATTTCACCGACCGGCCCGGGCAGCCCCGGGCCGACTCTGACCAATCCTCTACAAAGAGCTTGCTGATTCGTGATCAACGCGGCTTGTCACCCCCGGAGTGGCAAGCCGCTTGTGTTTTTGCCCGCGGGCCGCGACCGACTCACCGTCCCACTTCCAGCTCCAGCCGCGGGTGCAGCACGTGCTGGCCGAAGACGTTCTCGAAGTCGACCCATAACGTGGTCGGCCCCTCGCGTAGCCCGCCGGGCAAGGTCACGCGCAGTTGCCGCTTGGCCAGGTCCAGACGAAAACGTGCTGGCTGGCCGTCCAGCTTGACCACGATCGAGCCCGGGAGGATCTTGGCCTGCTCCGCGTCCCAACCGCCCCGCTCGCTCAGCCCGTCCTCCAGCCCCACCAGTACCTGGCCGCCAGGACGGATCGGCTGGCCGGTCGAAAGCAGGCTGACCCGCGGCAGCCCGGCCTGGGCCCATCGAGCGAGCCCCAGAAACAGCCCGTAGGCCTCCCGCCGGTTGTAGACCGGGTCTCGCAGCCGGTCCTCCTCGGCCGGGTTGGAGTGGAACGAGGCTTCGGTCAGAACCGCCGGCACCTCGGCCAGACGCAGGATGGCCAGCCCCTTGCCCGGATAAATCGCATAGTCGCTCAGAAGCGCGCACTGCAAGTGCGTTTCGAGTCGGAGTGCGTCATTGAGCCCCACGACCAGATGTCGGCCGGCCGCCAGGCTGGCCGGGCTATGGTCCGGCGTGCCGTGATAGAAGACCGTGGTGAAGTTGGGTTGCGGATCACTGTCGCCGTTGTGGTGGATCGACAGCAGCAGGTCGGCCCGGATCCGATTGGCCAGCTCGGCCCGTGCCCGCAGGTCCTCTTCATCCGACAGTCCCAGGCAACGGTCCACCTCGCGGGTAAGCGTCACCCGAGCCCCGGCGGCCTCCAAAAACTCGCGCAGAAACTGCGCCACCCGCAGGTTCACTTCCGCCTCGCGTAGTCCGGTCGGACCGCGTTTCCAGTTGCCGCCCGGGTCGCGTTGCCCGACGTGCCCCGGGTCCAGCACGATGTTGACCGCGCTGAGGAACCGGGCGTAAGGCGGAATGGGAAATGCCGGCTCCGGCTGGTCGGTCCAGGCGTACTCCTGCGGCTTGCTGTTCACCGGGTCCGGCCGCTTGGCCAGCGTGGCGTTCGGACCGTTGCCCGATGACGTGACCAGCCAGGTCAGCAGACCTCCCACCAGGGCCCCGACCAGATACGGCACGGTCAGCAGCCAGTGCCGACTGCGCCGGCGCGGCGGTCGCTTCCGACGTTTGGCGGCTTTCGTGCGGCTCGGCATGTCCAAGCGGGATTGTACGTCAGCGGGGCAAAGCGCCCAGCGGCCGCCTGGGCACGCCAAGGCGACCGGACCCGCTCAGGTCAAACCCGGGCCGCCACCGGCGCAGACCTCCCCGGCCGTAGCCGCTCGGCAACCGTGGCGTTTGGCCCAGTACAACGCCTGATCGGCCAGTTGGAGAAGCTTCTCCCAACTACCAGCCCGATGCTCGCGCAGGGCGGCTACACCGGCGGACAATCCCGGCATCAAGTCCGGCCGGCCCTGATGCTCCAGGGTCCGGGCCCACTGCATGAAGAGGCTGACCAGCCGCCGGGCCACATCGTGGGCCTGGCATGCGGTCGTGTCCGGCAACACCGCCAGAAACTCATCGCCCCCGTAGCGAAATGCCTGATCCGTCCCCCGCCTCAATGTGGCACGCAGCAACGTCCCGACGAAAGCCAGCAGACGGTCCCCCGCCGGATGCCCGTGACGGTCGTTGAAGGCCTTGAAATGATCCACGTCCAGCATAATCAGGCACAGATCCTGGCCGGCGGACTGCACGCGCTCCAGCAGTTCCGGTATCTGGCGTTCCAACGCCCGACGGTTGTACAGGCCGGTCAGCGGGTCGGTGAGTGCTTCGCGCTCCGCCCGGCGACGTGCCAGAGCAGCCTGCCGGGTACGCGCCTCCACCTCGGTCTCGACCGTATTGCGCAGTTGGACAGCCTCCAGCCGCCAGCTTCTCAACTCCTCCTGCAACTGCTCGACTGACCCCACCAGGGCTTGCAGCTCGCTGGGCGACAGCCCATCCACTGCCGCACCCATCAACCCCGCGTGCACGCTGGCCCAACAGTGTCCCAGGCGGGTGATGGGGCGTTCGATACCCACGTGCAGCCACAGTCGAGCCAGAGCCAGCCCCGCGGCAGCCACCCACAGCGGCCACCCGGGCACGCTGGCGGCCTCCCCGGACCCGGTCCGGTCCACAACCGCTGCCAACATTCTCCCCCGCTCAAGCTGCGGAACCGCCAGCAGCTCGAATCGCGCAGAAGGCCGACCGTTGACCTCCAGCGGCGCAGACCTGAACTGCCACGCCGCCGGGTCGATCTGACTGAAAACATCAACCGGCGGCATGAGGCCCTGACGCAGGAGTTCCAGCCTGCCGCCTGCCTGGTCAACCACCCCGACCCAGCACAAATCGCCGACCTGCCGAACAATCTCCCGCACCCACCCGGCGTCCGGATCATCGGCTGGCGACGCTTCGTCCTGCTCAACCCGCATCGCGGCGGCCAGCAGCGCAACCATCGCCCGCTCGCGTCGCTGCCGATCCAACCGCACCGACTCCCAGTGCAGAAGTGCCCCGCTGGCAGCCACTGGGCCCGCCACCAGCCCGATCAACACCCACCCCCGGGCGGCAATGCTGCCCGGCACCAAGGCCCGGAGCTTGACTGCCCATCGCCTCATCTATCCATGTATCGACCTGGGCAGACCGGCCCGTGACCCGCCGGCTGACGGCAGGACTGGCCCCCCGAGGCCAACCGAAGAAGCCGGGCGGCGGGTTACAGTCCGGCCCCGATCGGCACCAAGGTCTGCAAGGCCGGCTCGGGCTGGTCCCGCACGCATGGCGAGGCGGGGCGATGCACAGCCAGGGTTTCCAGCGGCGGAAGGTCATCCAGGTCTGCCAGCCCGAAGACTTCCAGGAACTTTCGCGTGGTCCCGTAAAGCATCGGCCGCCCGATAATCTCCGCCCGGCCCACGATCTTGACCAGCCCCATCTCGCGCAGACGGTTGACCACCTCCCCGCAACTGACACCCCGGATCGCCTCGATGTCGGCCCGGATAATGGGTTGCTTGTAGGCGATGATCGACAGGGTTTCCAACGCGGCCGGGCTGAGTCGCATCTGGGCTTGCGATTTGGCCAGCCGGGCCAGCCAAGGCTGATACTCCGGGCGGGTCATCATCTGGTAGCCGCGGGCGATTTCCTCGATCCGGAAGGAGAGCCCCGCCTCCCGATACTTGTCGTTCAAGTCGGCAATGCACAGCCGCACGGCACTCAGCGAACTGAGCCCCGCCAGCTCCGCCAGACGGCTGGCGCTGAGCGGGCTGTCTGACGCGAACAGGAGAGCTTCGATGATCTGAGCCGGCTGGATCTGGCCGCGGACTGTGGGAACCTCCTCGCTGACTGGGACTGGGCCGGCTCCCCCCGCGGTCAGCAGGCATTCTTCGCGATCCATCGCTGTCACCTCGCCATCCGTGACCGATAAAGCCTCGCTTCGAAACCTAGATTATGCTACTTGCGGCCCGAGCAACCGTCCAGTGGGCCGACTGAACAGGTGGCGTATCCTTTCGTGTGTAATCTCGTTGCCGAGGCGTAGGAAGGGCGTATCCTCTGGCCCATATTGAATTAACAGACAAGGAGGACACGCCCATGAGGATCGTAGCGGCGGATTTGGAGCGGACGCCAGTTACCA
>CAYZXK010000131.1:0-2102 GCA_964482395.1 uncultured Planctomycetales bacterium
CACCAGAATCCACCCGACGTTCATCGGCCAGATGCCGATCCGGTTCCCCACCCCCAGGACCGTGTAAGTCCAATGGTTCTCGAAGTCGAATCCGCTCTGATACAGAGTCCAGCGGCCGATCGTCACGGTCTGATTAGTGGACACGGAGGCCGGCTGCGGCGGCCGGTCTGACTGCTGGACCATGATCTCGCTGTGAAAAGACTGGATGCCACGCTGGCCCGGAAAGTATTTGACGCCCAGCCTGCGAGCTGCGAGCTGCGCCCCGAGTTCGTGCCGGGCCCGGGAGTAGACGATTTCCCAGATGGTGTCGGAACCGGGCGCTTGAACCTGGATCGGATGGGCCTCCACGTCCGGGTAGACGCTGAACAAACACCATCGCGACTCCGACCAACCCTGCTGCAAGCCCCGACCGGTAAGCTTCAGGCGAACCGCCGACATCGAACGGGGTGCGATGTCCAACCGACGTCGCTCGGGGGCCTCCAGCACCGGCCGGGTTTGGGACTTCCCGTCAGGTCCGATTCCTGACTGAAGGCTGGCCGCAAAGGGGACATAGCCAGTAATTTGTATATTGAAGGGCAGGCCGTCGGAATCGACCTCGATGGGCATTCGCCAGGGCTCGAGCCAGCCGGTGGGGATCGACAGCCCGGCCAGCTCTAGCCGCGGCTGGGTCCGACGAGACGGCACGTCCAGCCCGCGGACGTCCAGCAACGTGCCTTCCTCCGGCAAATAGCGCTCGCGGTAAATCGGCAAGTGCCCGATCGGGCGGATCAATTCCTGGCCCGACCCTAGATCGCGGATGTAGAGCGCCGGCTGTTCGTCGTCGTAGAAGAACGATTTAGGGGTGACATTCACCAGACGCAGGGCCAGCACTTGATCGACCGGTTGCCATTCGTCGGAGTCGCCAGCCAGGATAAGAGTCTGGGGCGGCTCCTGGCCGAGGGTCACGCGGATCTCGGCCGCGGCGGCGGGCTGTATTCCCCGGGGAACGGTCTGGAGCACCTCGAGTTTGAGCAGCCGAGCCGGATGGGGCAGGTCGCGCGTCCAGGTTTCGCCCGGCCAGGCGCGCAAGCGACCCACTACTGCCGTTTGACCTCCCAGGCTGGCCCGCACCAGGATGGCCGGTGACTGAAGCAATACGTCCCCCTCGACCTTGGTGCTGAAGTACGCAGAGGCTCCGCCGATCAGGATGAGCAGGCCGAAATGTGCGATAAGCCCGCCGGCGGTCAGCCAGCTCCAGCGGGTGCGAAACAGCGACGCAGCCAGCAATGAGAGGGCAAGCAGCCCGACCAGACTGACAAACAGCCAGTGGCGGAAAGCCTGCGACTCGGTCAGTTCCACGGCCCATCGCACCGGTGGCAGGGCTGAGACAACTGAGCTGTATATCAGGATCAGCGTTAGAATAACCACGCCGAACCAGGGGCTCGACAGGAGCCGGACCGATCGACGCTGCCGGAGAAAAGCCCACAGGCCAACTGCGGCACCCAGGTTCATGAAACCAACCACTCCAGTGAAGGCTAGATTCGCCGCGGCCAGCCAGGCTCGCACGCCGGCCCGCGGGCGGCAGTGTAACCACCGACCGGATCGCGTGACAGCGGCGGACCGGACCCCGCAGTCGCGAGCGCCAGGGCGGCGGCAGGGGGATTACGGGAGCCGGAAAAATGGCCGGGTCGGGGCCGACGGTCCAGTTTTCTCTAGTGACGTCCGATAACGCGAATACATGTCATTGAGCAACTCCCACAACGGTCCGACCGTACTGGTAACCGGAGCAGTTTGACCGTGGGCCGGTCGGGTGCCGATGGGCGCGTGGAGAGGCGCGGATTGACATGACCCGCTGGAAAGTTGTGATCCACGCTCATACCGATTATTCCCACGACTCGGACGTTTCGGCGGAAGAGCTGGTCGACACCGCCCAGCGGCAGGGCGTCGACTGCGTAGCCGTCACCGACCACGAGACTATCGAGGGCGCGATCAGAGTTCGCGATATCGGGGGCCTTCAAGTAATCGTCGGCCAGGAAATCTCGACCGCCGACGGACATGTCATCGGTCTGTTTTTGAAAGAGCCGGTTCCGCCCGGGCTGTCGGTCGAGCAGACCGGAGAACGA
>CAYZXK010000132.1:0-1781 GCA_964482395.1 uncultured Planctomycetales bacterium
CCTGGGTCTCCAGCCCGCCGCTCTGGAGGCCGTCCGTCGCGCCGGCTTTGACCAGCCGACCGACATCCAGCGCCAGCTCATACCCTGGATACTTCAGGGCCGCGACTGCCTGGGTCAAGCCCGCACCGGAACCGGTAAGACCGCCGCCTTCACCTTGCCCATGCTTCAAAGGCTTGCCCCTGGCCAGGGGATTGCGGCCATCGTGCTGGTCCCGACCCGCGAGCTGGCCATCCAGGTGGACGAGCACGTCCGCATGCTGGCCGGGCCCACCCCCTTCAAGACCGCGGTCGTTCTGGGCGGGCGACGAATCCGCCAGCAGATCGCGGTTCTGCGCCACAACCCGGAGGTGGTCATCGGCACCCCCGGTCGCGTGCTGGACCTGCTGGGCCGCAAACAGCTCAGTCTGGCCGGCGTCAAAATCGTCGTCCTCGACGAGGTCGACCGGATGCTCGACATCGGGTTCCGCGACGACATCCGCCGGATTCTCAGGAGCATCCCGTCTGCCCACCAGACCATCTTCGTCTCCGCCACCATCGACGAGGAGATCCAGAAGCTGGCCCGCTCATTCATGCACGACCCCGTCGAAGTCAATGTCTCCCACGACATGCTGACCGTGGACAGCGTCGAACAGAGCTTCGTCTCGGTGCATCCCGACGACAAGTTCCGCACTCTGGTCGGCCTGCTCAAGCACGAAGCTCCGTCCCTGGCGATCGTCTTCACCAACACCAAGCATCGCGCTCATCGGGTGGCACAGAGCCTGCGCCGGGAAGGGATCAACTGCAAGGAGATCCACGGCGACCTGGTCCAGGAGCGCCGCGAGCGGGTCATGGAAAGCTTCCGAGCCCAGCGCATCCGAGTCCTGGTGGCCACCGACCTGGCGGCTCGCGGCCTGGACGTGATGGATATCTCGCACATCATCAACTACGACATACCCGAGGACCCGGCCGGATATGTCCATCGCATTGGCCGCACCGCCCGCATGGGCAAGAGCGGCCGGGCCATTACCTTCGTGACCAGCCAGGAGGGCAAACTGCTCACCGAGATCGAGAAGCTCATCAACAAGGAGTTGCCCCGATTCGATCCACCCTGGCTGGTCCGATCTGCCCGGCCCCCGACCGGGCCCACTGCACCTCAGGCCCCCGCCGGCCAGCCGGAGTTGACCGCTCCCCAGACGGCGGATGGCCAGCCGCGAGTAGTCCCGGAGCGCTACATCCATCCCCGCCTGCGGGACGAGTTGTTGGATTCGCTGGGGTTGCGTCCGGTCAAGCGGACTCTGGGGAGTCGTTTTCGATCAGCCCGTGCTCGCCGGCGCTGAGGTGGGGCGGGAAGGGGCCAGCTCGGCCGGCGCGGGCCTCAGTTGCATGGCTCGGGCCCGCAGTTGTCCGAGTTCTTCCAGGGCTGCCGGTGGCCAACGGCCGGGCGGATTCTGCTCCACCGCCGCCAGCATCCCCAGAGCCACGTCAGCCGACTCCACGCTCAGCCGCGGTTCGATCTCCGCGCGCACCGCCTGCCATAGCATCAGCCGTTCGGTCTCGGTGGTGCCCGCCGCCAGGGCTGCGGCCACCGACTCGTCATAGCGGCCCCATACCAGCGCGTAGCGAAGCAGATCCAGCGCCACCCGCATGCTGCCCTCTGCTCCCCCCGCCCGCAGGTCCGACAACGCTGCCACGTACGCTCGCACCGCCTCGGCCGGCTGATTCAGCCGCACGTACTGGGCGGCCAGCCGGGCCCGGATCCGTCCCAACCGGACACGGTCCGCAGGCTCCGACTCCTGCGCGCCG
>CAYZXK010000133.1:0-7468 GCA_964482395.1 uncultured Planctomycetales bacterium
GGCCAGGTCGGGCAGCGTCGTCCCAGACAGTTGTTGTGCTCGCTGCGGACCTTCTCCCAGAGTTCGGGCGGCGGGCGGTCCGCCAGATCGCTCAAAGATCCATCCTGGGTCTGGCCGGCCCAGTCCTCGATTTCCCGCAGCGCCCTGCGCAAATACATGTTGTCCAATAGCGATCGCTGTCGGCGGCTGGCGGCTTTCAGCCGCCGCAGGCAGAGATAGTTATTGCGGCCCTTCACCAGCTCGGCCTTGAAGGGTCCCGGCAGAGCCTCGGCCAGCAGGGGCAGGTCTTTGAGAATGAGTTGTTCCTGAAGGGCGATGGTGTGGGTACTGACCACCACTCGGCGTTTGTGCAGGAGGATCTGCTCGATCGCCGGCAGCAGGTAGGCGAAGGTCTTACCCACCCCGGTGCCGGCCTCCACCGCCAGGTGCCGTCGCCGGCGAAAAGCCCCCGCGACCGCGGCGGCCATCTCGGATTGCTGCGGCCGGATCTCGAAGGCCGGCAGCCGGCGGGCGACCGGGCCACCTGGGGCCAGCCAGTCGGATACCAGTGACCGGGCTGAGGATCCGGGCACGGAGCGTGGGGACACCGATTGGCTCTCCCTGGCCGAGGAATGGGCCATCCAGTCAGGGGCCGGACATGGCCTCGATGAAGCTCCAAGCGAAGACCGTGGCCACGGCCACACTTACCAGCAGCACGATGGTGCCGAAGGCGACCACGAAGGTCTGCCCGCTGATCAGTCTGCCACGCATGGTCGCCAGAATGTGCGGCCGGGCCAGCACCAGCATGCTGATGATCATCGCTCCGGAGGTCAGAGGCACGGAAATCGAATGGAGGTAGCTGTAGATCCAGGCCCCGCGGCTGACCGCGCGCTCCTGTCCAGCCAGCGAATGGATGAAATGACCGCGGACGTAATACTCGGGCACCAGCGTCCCGTCAGCCGCCTGGACCGACTTGCGGTACCCGTTCTGGGCATCTCCGCCCAGGACTGCGTAGCTGAGCGTGTAGACCAGGTAATTCGCCAGGCCGAGGACGATAATGGCGATGCAGATCTGGTTCCGCCGACGACGCGGGAGGAAGTTTGCCGAGCGCGGCGGCAGCGCCCCGACCGGTCGGGGCAGCGGAGGTGCCTCCTCCAGGAACTCGGCGGCGGGAATGCCGGCCCCGTTCTCACCTGGCGACAGTCGGCGCAATGCGGCCCTCCATCGGGGACGAAGCACTGGCATACAGTTTGCGCGGGATGCGACCGGCCCGGAAAGCCCAGTAACCGGCCTCCAGGGCGTGCCGCATGGCCCGGGCCATCATCACCGGGTCCCGGGCCCCGGCAATGCCGGTATTCAGCAGTACGCCGTCCGCTCCCAGCTCCATGGCGATGGTCACATCAGAGGCGGTCCCGACGCCTGCGTCCACAATGACCGGATAGTCCGGATCGTCCTCCTTGAGCTGTTCAAGAATTATTCGGATGTTGTTGGGATTGAGCACGCCCTGGCCGCAGCCGATTGGCGAGCCCAGCGGCATCACGCTGGCACACCCAGCCGCTTTCAGCCGCTGACAGAGGATCGGATCGTCATTGGCGTAGGCCAGCACGATGAAGCCTTCTTGCAGCAGCGTCTGCGCCGCCCGAATGGTCTCCACCGGATCGGGCAGCAGGGTCTTCTTGTCCCCCAGAACCTCGAGCTTGACCCAGCGGGCACCGGGATTGCCCAGCCCTTCCAGCAGCTCCCGCCCCAGACGGGCCGAGCGGATCGCATCCTCGGCCGTGAAACAGCCCGCAGTGTTCGGCAGGATCGTGTAGCGGGTCAGATCAAGGAAATCCAGCAGGCTGCGGCCCTGCTTGTCGTAGAGCCGCTCCCGCCGGACCGCGACCGTCACCACCTGGCAGCCCGAGGCTGTCAGGGCCCGCTGCATCAGCTCGTAGTCCGGCTCGCCGTCACGCAGGTACTTCCCGGTTCCGACGAACAGGCGCGAACCGATTACGAAGTCGGCGATTTTCAGCGGCGGAATCTCCATCAGCCTCCTCCAACCAGCGTGACGATCTCCACCCGATCGCCCTCCCGAAGCGTGGTCTGGGCATACTGTGCCCGACGGACCAGACGCTCATTCACCTCGACCGCCACCCGCTCCGGGGCCAGCTCGAGCTGGGCGATCAGCTCGCCGACCGTCAGGCCGTCCTGCAAAGTCTGGGGGTCTCCATTTACGATTACCTGCATCTTGCGCTCCCGAATCTAGATTATACCGGCCGTTGCGCTGCGGGGCAGCCAGCCGCAGCACCAGGGCGGCCGGCGCCAGCCAAGCCGCCGCTAGCAGGCGAAGCGTCGCCGGGAGGCTCCTGCTGCTTCCGACCTGCCGGGAGGGCTTTTCAATATGCCTGTCCCGTTTCCTGAGGCGCCGGTAAACTAGCTGTCATGTTCGACGCGCTAACCGAGAAGTTGGGGGGCGTTCTGCGTAGCCTTCGCGGCCGCGGCCGGATCAGCGAGGAAAACGTCCGCCAGGCCATGGCCGAAATCCGCCGGGCACTGCTGGAAGCCGACGTGAACGTGGAGGTGGCCCGGCAGTTCTGCGACGCCTGCCTCCAGAAGGCGCTGGGCCTGGAAGTGATCAAGACCCTGCGACCCGAACAGGTCATGGTCAAGGTGGTCTATGACGAGCTGGTTCGACTTATGGGGCCGGTCGACGCCCGCATTCCATTCGTCTCCCAGCCCCCGACCATCATTCTCATGGCCGGCCTGCAAGGGTCGGGCAAGACCACTACCTGCGCCAAGCTGGCCCGCTATTGCATGCAGCGCGGCAAGAAGCCGATGCTGGTGGCCGCGGACCTCAAGCGTCCGGCGGCTATCGACCAGCTCGAGGTGCTCGGCGGCCAACTCGAGGTTCCGGTATACGTCGAACGCGATCATCAGAACGCGGTCAAGGTCTGCCGCAATGCCATCCACGCCGCCCGGCAACGCGATCGCGACGTGGTCATCCTGGACAGTGCCGGTCGTCTGGCGATCGACGAGGAGATGATGGCCGAGATCTCGCAGATCGCGACCGCCACCTCCCCACATCAGATTTACCTGGTCCTGGATGCCATGACCGGCCAGGACGCGGTCAATACCGCCAAGGCCTTCGACGAGCGGCTGGAGTTGGACGGCGCGATCCTCACCAAGTTCGACTCGGACACCCGGGGCGGCGCGGCCCTGTCGGTAAAGGCCGTGACCGGCAAGCCCATCAAGTTCATCGGCGTGGGCGAGAAGCTCGACGCCCTGGAAGAGTTTCATCCCGAACGGATCGCCAGCCGCATTCTCGGCATGGGCGACGTGGTCTCCCTGGTCGAGAAGGCCCAGCAGGCCTTCGATGCCGAACAGGTGGCCAAGACCCAGGAGAAGATGGCCAAGGGCGTCATGGGTCTGGACGATTTCCTGGTTCAACTCGAGCAGATGCGGAAGATGGGCCCGATGAAGTCCATCCTCAAGCTGCTGCCCGGCGTCGGCTCGGCCCTGGGCGACGTCGACCTGCCGGATGACGACTTGGATCGAGTCCGCGGCATCGTGCATTCCATGACCCCGCGTGAGCGCCGCGACCCGGAGATCATCGAGGCCTCACGTCGACGCCGAATCGCTCGCGGGGCCGGCGTCGATCCCCAGGAAGTCAGCGGGCTGGTCAAGCAGTTCCTCCAGATGCGCGGCATGCTTAAGCAAATGGCCGGCCTGGGCCTGACCGGCCGGCTGCGAATGACCCAGCAACTGGCCCAAATGGGCGTGCTGGACGGCAACATCCCCAAGCTCAAGAAGGGCACGACCAAGTATCAGCCGCGCCGTCCGGAACGCAAGAGACGCCGCCGACGGCGCTAGCCCCGCGCGGCCCGCTGCAAGGCTAATTCACGAGTTAACGACAGTTCGCTGTAGCCGGGCGAAGTCGATCAGATCCACGTCCGCGCCCCGGTCGAGGACACCCAGAGTCGGAGAGCTGCGGACCATGGCGCCGATGGTCCGCGGCCGATCCGAGGCGCGACCAAACGACTTTCCATGGTGGGGGCTGCGTGGACTGAGCGGCAACGCCGGCGGCGTGGGGAACGCGACAATGGCCGGACGTCAAGCCGCGTCCAGTGTCCAAGAACACCGGCCTGCCGCCCGGCTGGGACTTGCGTCCAGCTCGGCTCGACGGCAAATTGTTTTCGCCCAGGGACCCGGGTCTTTCCAGTCGTGACAGGGCCGGACATGGAGAAGATGTCATGCCGGTAATTCGCTGTCCGGCCTGCAAGCAACGCTACGAAGTCAAGGCCGCAGCCGGCGGCCGACGCGCCCGATGCCGGTCCTGCGGCCAGGTATTCAGAATCCCGCCGCTGGATTCGCCGGCCGGGTCGGCCGAGGAAGAGCTCCGCCTATCGGACCTGGATCGGCTGGCCACCGGCCAGGCAGTGGAAGACCCGGGGGCGACCAAGCCGGCCGCGGCAATTCCGGTGTCAGACACGGTAAGCTACGCGCCGAACCAGGAGGCGGCCGGGGCCGCAACCGCCGGCGGAGCATATAGAGCCTATCTGCGCTCTCTGGCCCGGTCGCTGGCACTGTCGCTCAGTACCTCCAACCTAATTACCTTCCTGGTGGCGTGGGTCATCTTGAGCGCTGCCCTGGTGGCCAATTTGGGACTGGGGATGTTCTGTCCCTGCGTCGCACCGATCCTGGCGCTATTTGCCTATAGCTGGTACCTGTCGTTTCAGTTGAACGTGGTCTTGGAGGCCGCGGCCGGCGAAGACGAGCTGCCCGCCTTGACCTTCACCGGCGACTGGCTGGAGGAGATCATTCTCCCCTTCATCAAGATGGCCGCGGCCACAGGGCTGGCCCGCGTGCCTGCAACCATCTTCCTGATGCTCAGCCTCGCCCAACAGGGGGCCGGAGGACTCAATGTCCTTATCCTGGCACTCTCGTTCTTGCTGGGCGGCAATTACGGCCTGCTGCTTGAACAGGCCAGTTTCCGGGCCCAGTTAGTAGGCGGGCTGCTGCTGGTTGGCGGTTTCCTCCTCTGGCCGATGTTCGTGCTGGTGGTGGCGGTCGGCGGACTGCCGGGGCTGCTCCGACTGGACCTGATGATCCTGACGATTTTCAAGTCGCTGCCGGCTTATCTGCTCACCGCCGCCGCCGTGTATGCCAGCGAGGCGGTGGTCCTGGGCACCGGGCTGCTACTGGGGGCGATCGGGCTGGGCGTAATCATCAAGGGGGCCGATGTTTCCTGGCTATTGCTGCTCCCGTTACTGCTGATCCTGGTCCAGCTCTATACGCGGATCATCGCCATGCGGGCCATCGGCTATTACTACTTCCACTTCAAGCACCGCTTCGCCTGGTCATGGGGCTGATCCGGTCGGCCGGGTTCTGGAACGCTGGCGTAACCCGTGTAGACCAAGCAGCATGAGCGGAAGCAGGGTGGTTGCGCCGGCCCCGCAAAGGGCTGCCGGACCGGTCTGGGGCGCGCCGTCGGTCTCCGCGCCCTGGTCGTCCTCGCCGACCAGCTCTTCGGGCGGGCCGAAGTCGGTTTCATCGCTGTACGCGGATCCGGCCGTGCCATCCTGGCCCTGGTCGCCGGCCCCGTCTTCCTCAGCTTGCGGTTCAAATACGCTGGGGTCGACCAGGATCGGATTGAGGAGGAAGCCGCGGGTCTGGCCGGTTTGGGAGCCGCGGACCGTGCCCCATCCCACTATGACGCCGTCGCGGTTGATGTCGCGGGCCTCGGTCAACACGATCCTCGGAGTGATGGTGGAACCGTCTTCATTGAGCAGGTAGAGCAAGTCGTTGAGGTCTTGCATCTGCCCGTCCTGGTAAATGAAAGCCCGACGCTCGCGCTGGTCGTTTTCAGCCCAGCCGACCACCACGCCGTCATCGTTGATCGCTGTAGCCGCGCTGAAGCCGGCGCGGGGATCGCTCTGGAGCGTCCCCAGGTCGATCATGGTTCCATCGCTCCACAGGAAGGCGTGCGTGTAGTGGGCGGTGCCGTCGATGTCGACGTCGGATTCGCCGACTATCTGCCCGCGGTTGTTGATGTCTCGCCCCCAACTGTTGCGACCATTCAGCGTGCCGATGTCGGTCATCAGGCTGTTGACCCGATCCGCCCCGCCGACGAACCAGGTGTCGCCGATTCCGTCGCCGTCGTTATCCAGCGGCGTGAGCAGAAAGGCGTGGTAGGCCGCCTGGCCGTCGTCGCCAATGGTATAGGAGTATCCGGTCACCTGGCCCGCGTCGTTCACCGCCGTGGCGCTGCTGACCGGATCAGAGGCCGTCAGGGTCCCCAGGTCGATCATCAGATCGTTGACGCCGTCGTTGGGGTCGTCGCGGTAGAACTCACCGCCGGCCGGCGTGACCAGGAAAGCGCGCACCACCATCCCGTCGGTGTCGGCCCAGCCGACGACGTGGTTGCGATTGCTGATACCCACCGCGGCGCTGTCCCACGCGCCGCAGGGCCAGCCCAGCGTGCCCAGGTTGGTCAGGGCATCGCCGGGATAGGGGGAGGCCAGGTCGGTCAGCGCCGCCGGTCGCAAGATGAAGGCGTTGGTGATCAAAATCTCGTCCACGCAGCGGATGATCGTCCGGGCGGTTCCGACGATCTGGTCGGCGTCGGAGATGTGGTACGCCTCGCCGTAGCCTTGGCTGAAGTAGGCATACGGGTGGAGCAGCTCGAAGTGCACGGTGCCGTGCAGGTCGGTGGTGACCCGGTTGTGCCAGTGCGCCGGGTGGCGCGCGCCGTCGATTTCAACCCAGCCCACGATCTGGCCGGTGTTGTTGAGTCCGTAGGCTCGGCTAGCCCCGTCGCCCTCGGCCTTCAGCTCGATCAGCTCATACCTGCGGACCAGGCCCTCGGCACTCTGTCCCAGGGCGGTCCCGGCCGTCCCGAGGCCGATCCCGATGGCTATCGACAGACAACATCCGAGTCTGCCGGCGGTTTTCAACATGGCCAGTTTCTCCATGGAGAGGTCCGAATCGGAGCCGGCGGGGCGCTACGGAATCAGCTCGTTGCGCACCCAGACGACGCGGTCGGCGTTCACATCGTCGCCGGACACCACTGCCACCAAGTCCAGATCGCCGTCGCCGTCCAAATCCCCGTAGCCCAGCAGGCCGATGTCGCCCGGGGGATCGAAGGTGGTGATGATCATGCCGACCCAGGGGTCCAGGAACTGCGAGCCGGGCCGGAAGTAGCGCAGGGCCCCGTTGGTGCCGCCGACCACCACTTCCGACTGCCCGTCATTATCCAGGTCGATCGCCTTGACCGAGCGCGGCTCGTACGACTGGAAACTCACGATCGGGGTGGTGAACCAGTCGTAGCCGCGATCGGCGACACTGTCGGGCTGCACGAAAAGCACAAGCTGCATTTGGATCGGGCTGGTCGCCACCACGTCGACGCAGCCGTCGCCGGTCAGGTCCGCCACATCGATGGTGTAGGCCCCGCGGACGCTGCCGATGCGGTGCTGCACCCAGGGCGTGTCGGGGTCGATTGGGCCGGGAC
>CAYZXK010000134.1:0-4080 GCA_964482395.1 uncultured Planctomycetales bacterium
GGTGGGGTGTGTGGAAAGCCCGGCATAGAACTGGATCACGCCCAGTCCCTCGTTCAGGGCCACCCAGCTATTTCCCAGGTTGCTACTGCGGTGCACGCCCCCGTCGTTGCCGACCACCAGCCGGCCCAACGCGTCCCAGGCGGCGGCGTGCTGGTCGACGTGCGGAGGAGCCACATTCGACCAGCTTGAGCCCGCGTTGGTCGAACGATACAGGTCCAGCCCGCCCATAAAAACCGTGTTGGCATCCGAGGGACGGACGGTCACCACCGAGAGGTACCAGCCGTAGGTCGCCTGGATGCTTCCAATCGGCAGCGAGGTCCAGCTCGCTCCGTCGTTGTCGCTGCGCCAGGCGCCCAGCGTCGAAGCTCCCCCGCCGGAGGAGTCCGCGCTGTGGGTGATCAGCGTGTAAATCCGCGACGGCTGGCTGGGGGCGATGGCCAGGCTGATTCGGCCGACGTTGGCGGTCGGCAGGCCGCCGGCCAGTTTGGTCCACGAGTTCCCGCCGTCGATGGTCCTGTAAATGCCGTTTTCGGAAGCCCCGAAGATGTGGCCGATGGCCGCGTAGAGGATGTTGGGGTTGGTGGGATGAATGGCCAGATCGGTGGCCGCCTGACCAGGCAGCCCGTTGGTGAGTTGGGTCCAGGTCAGGCCGCCGTCACTGGAGCGGAACACGCCGACCGGTCCATTGGCCCCCGGATGGCCCTTGGCCGCGGCCAGGGCTGGGAACCCGCCGGCCCGGGCCAGCGCGGCATACACGATCTGCGGATTCTGCGGGTTGATCACGATCTTGGAGAAGCAACGGCCGCCGAAAGTGTCTTCGCCGAGCTGCGTCCAGGTCTGGCCGCCGTCGGTCGACTTGAACAGCCCCAGGCCATATCGACTGTGATTAGCGTAGTTGGCTTCGCCGCTGCCGGCGTAAATGATGTTCTCGTCGGTCGGGTCCAGGGCCAAAGCTCCCATCGCGGTGGTCGGCAGATGGTCGGTCAGCGGCGTCCAGGTCAGCCCGCCATCCGTGGTGCGCCACACGCCTCCGTCACACCCGGCCACGAAGTAACGATTCGGATCGCTAGGGCTGCAAACGATGGCCGAGACCCGCCCGGTGTAGTCGCCGTTGCTGATGGGGGCCGGACCCAGCTCCTGCCATTGGACCGCCAGAGCCGGAGCGGCCAGCAACATCCATAGCGGACAAAGGACGTTACGCGCCGTCTTCATCGGTTGGCTCCTTTGTCGGGAACCTCGAAGGTCAGGGTAGCACTGTAGAGCAGCCAGTCGGCCCCGGAATCATCGCTCAGAGGCTGGGCATGGTGAAACTCGACCCGCCACAGGCCCGGATCGGTGATCCTGAAATGGCCCGACCCGACCAGATCGGTCGTCAAGCTGGTGGTTTTTCCGCCGGCCAGGCTGGTGGCTTGTACCTTGGCAGCGGACTTCTTGTCACCCTGGATGTAAACCCGCAGTGGCAGGTCGCTCCCGACCACCGCCGCGGTCGGATCAAACAGCGGCTGGATTTCGACCGCCTGTCCGGTTTTGCTGGCCGCTATCCCCGACGGACCATTGTCCGCCCCGGCGCCGGCCCGGACCAGCGTCTTGCCGCAGGCCACCTGTCGGACGCGCACCCTCCGATCCGCCGACGGGAGCTTGAGCTGGTCCGCGCCGGCCACGTTGGCCTCCAGGAACGAGCGCAGCTCGGCCCCGCTCAGTTCTATGATCGCTGGCTGGAAGTCGGCCCCGATCAGGGTCACGCCCGAATGAGCGACGCTGACCGACACGAAGTCGTCCTGCGGCCGCTCGGGTTGAACCTGGTGACGGTTCTCCTGAGTCGGGCCGGCTCGGACCAGAAGCCGGGCCGCCCCCTCGCCCGGCCAGGGCGCCGGCCGGGCGGACCCGGCCAGGCCCGCGTCCAGCCGCAGGGCGAGCGACTCGCCCGGCGTCGCGACATACTTTCCGGGGTTCAAATAGTACACGGTCGGCGGTCCGGCCCAGGCCGGAACCGCGGCGGTCAGCAACAACAAGTACCGCAGGCGCAGCCGCGACCTCTTCATGACACAGCCTCCTGATGTTCGCGCACCTGAGATTCTATCGGCCCCGCCGCGTTCACCCAAACCCAAAGCCGACCGGTCGCGGGGCCGGCGTGCCAAATGGCTGTTGCCGCAGGCGGGCCGGTTCGATTCGCGTCGGCCGACGGTGGGCCATTGACCGGCCGAGGCGGCCTGCGGTAGCATGCGTTTCACGTGGAACGGGCGTCCGCGGCCTGTCGTGCTCCGTGGTGGAACACGCTGGAGACCGAGAATTGAGAAGCCCCGGGGGTCGCCCGGTGGGGCTGTACGCTCTCTCGCCGGAGAGAGGGGAGGTGCCTCTTGGCATCCGCGCTGGTCCGTGAACTCCTGGATGCGGGCATCCACTTCGGGCATCGCTGTAGTCGCTGGAACCCGAAAATGGCCCCCTATTTGTACGGGAAGCGGAATTCAATCCACATAATCGACATCCGCGAAACCCTGCGGGGCCTGCTGAAAGCCAAGAAATTCATCACTCAAGTCGTAGCCCGTGGCGGCGACGTGCTCTTCGTCGGCACCAAGCGACAGGCTCGCGAGATCGTTCAGCGACATGCCCAGCGCTGCGGAATGCCGTTCGTCACCGAACGCTGGCTGGGCGGGACGCTGACCAATTTCCGCACCATCCGCTCCCGGCTCCAACGTCTGGAAGAACTGGAGAACCTGGTCGGTAGCCCGCAGTGGGAGACCGATTACTCCAAGAAGATGAAATCCGCCCTCTCCCGCGAGCTGGCCAAAATCCGGCGGAACCTGGAGGGCATCCGCGGGATGAATCGTCTGCCGGCCGCCCTGGTGGTGATCGACGTCCGCAAAGAGATCAACGCGGTCCGGGAGGCCCGCGCGACCGACATCCCGACCATCTGCCTGATCGATTCGGACAGCGACCCGACCTTGGCCGATATCCCGATCCCCGGCAACGATGACGCCATGCGGGCGATCGAGCTGGTCGTGCGGGAACTGGCCGACGCGGTCGAGGAGGGCAAGAAGTCGCGTCCGGAGCCCATTGAAACGCCGGAAACCCGCGAAGGTCCCACGCCAACCTTCCGGCGCCGGGCGCGGCGTGCGCCTTCCGAGCCGCAGGCGGAGGAACCATCATTACCGCCGGTCGTGGCCGAATCGGTGGGAGCGGGCACGCCGGTCCCCGCCGAGCCGGGGCCGGCGACCCCGGAGCCGCCGGCCGGATAAGGAACGGGCTGCGGAGCCTTCCCAACCGCCGAGGGCTCGGGCACGACGCCGCGACCGCGGGCAGTGAATTGGCGAGAAGTACGACCCAGTTATCTGGAGGAGATCGGCGATGGAGATTACCTCGGGCATGGTGAAGGCCCTCCGCGACAAGACCGGGCTGCCCATGATGGAATGCAAGAAAGCCCTGGAAGAAGCCAAGGGCGATGAGCAGCTCGCCATCGAGGTTCTGCGCAAGAAGGGACTGTCCCAGATCAGCAAGCGGGCCGGGCGCGAGACTGCCGAAGGTCGACTGACGTTCCACCTGGACCAAGCCACCGGACGGGCGGCTCTGGTCGAGGTGCTCTGCGAGACCGAACCGGTCACCGGCACTGAAGACTTCATCCGGCTGGGGCAGGCGGCGGCGCAGGTCGCCACCCGGCTGGAATGTTCGACCGCGGAGAGAATCCTCCAGGAGCCTCTGCCGGGCGACTCGGGCCGAAAAGTGCAGGACCTGCTGCACGAGGCGGTCAACCGGATCCGCGAGAACATTCGCATCGGCCGGGTGGGAACGGCCAGCGGTCATGTCGGACATTACCTGCATCATGACGGCCGCAAGGGGGTTTTGGTGGAATTCAGCGCCGCCTGCCCGCCGGAGATCGCCGCCGACGTGTGCATGCACATCGTGGCCATGCGGCCGCTGTACACCCGACGTGAAGAAGTGGATCCGAGCCTGGTCGAGCGGGAACGGCGCATCGCCGCCGAACAGGTCCAGGGCAAACCCCCCAACATCATTGACAAGATCGTGGCTGGGAAGCTCAACCGCTGGTACTCCGAAATCGTGCTGCTGGAGCAACCGTTCGTGAAG
>CAYZXK010000135.1:0-3509 GCA_964482395.1 uncultured Planctomycetales bacterium
TCCCGCAGCGGGTGATCCGCCGGAATCAGATCCTCAACGTTGAAGGTGTGAAAAACCTCGCCCTGAAAATCCACTCGACCGCGCATCTGCCATCCTCCGTGATAGAACCCATGAAATATACGCGATGCCAAAGTGTCAGGCCGAGTTTCTTAGCGACCTGATAGGCCTGCCGCAACCACGCTCGGGCTTCGCTGACCGGCTGACCACCCCGAGCCGCCCAGCTACCCAACAATGCCGCTATGGAAGCAACCCACCAACGCATCGTGCTTCTCCTGTGCATGCTCATGCTAACGGTTGGAGCATCCCGGGTCTTGCGGATGAAAAGCCACACCTTGAGGGTAGTTATCCAGCCGCGACAAAACAAGCATCAATCGCGCAATTGTGGCCAGCGGCCGGCTTACAACGTCCTATAAGCCTCCTGGGCCCAACGCCACCGGCCCGGCGCTCGCCGAATCGGAATGCGAAGCACAAGTCGGCGCACTTTCCGTCCGGAAGGGACTGGACTGCGAGCGCCAAACCGCCGCCGGCAGCGGGGCCCGCGCCGGCGGCGGCCGATCAATCCGTCTAAGCCGACTTCGCAACGGCTCCTACGGTCCGGTCAGCAAAGCGACGAATGGGTTGATGTCCCCGAAGCCGACCGTGCCGTCCTCGTTGATGTCTCCGTTGGCTATCGGACAATCCGGGAACTGGTTCTGCCAGGCCACCGGGTCGGTCATCAGCAAGACGAACGGGTTGATATCGTCGAAGCCCACCACACCGCTACAGTTCACGTCACCCCGCAGGACGCCGGTTTGCGTGCTCAGTGTGGCACCCGGCCCAAATGCGGTCTCGACTCCGACCTGGTTGCGGGCCTTCACTGCGAACGTGTAGCTGGTGGACGCCTGTAGCCCGACGACGGTGATGGCGCCCCACTGGGCATCCGTCCGCCAGACCTCAGAGGCGCTGGGCTGGCCGCCGGCGTCGACGTACTTGCCGTTCCAGTTACCGTCGGCGGGGTTGGTGGCCGTGCAGCGGATCGCGAAGACCGTGTAGCTGGGGTTGCCATTGGGGTTCACGTCAAGCTGCATGGTGCTGGCGGTCGCGTTGCTCAAGGTCGGCGCCGCCGGCACATTGGCCCAGGTGGTCGCGGTCGCGTTATTCGAGAAACCACCGACATTCGGCGGCGAGGCACTGTCCCGGGCCCGCACCCGATACGTGTAGCTGGTGTCAGGCGCCAGCCCGCTATCGGTGTACTGGGTCGACGTCTGCCAGGTGCTGCTGTCGCCGCCGGCGCCGCCGCTGACGAACTCGAATTCATACTGCACCGGCGGCGAAGCATCGGTGGCGGTGGTCGCGGTCATGCTGATGGAGGTCGAGCTGGCCGGGGCCGGCGGGACCGCGAAGGTCATTGGGTTGGGCGACGGTGGCGTCGTGTCGGGCGGCACACAGGCCGGGCCCGACACATCCAGCACGTAGTAACCGGTTGCACCGCTGGCGCCGGAGATGCGGATGTAATAAGTGTTGCCCGGCGAAACCGAGACATCCAAAGCCGACTGATCGGTTGGCAGCCAGCCGCAGGCACCAAACCAGCCAGTGTCGTCGTTGCAGGCCAACTGGTTGCTGCTGGTTCCCGGGCAGCCGCTGTGGACCGACAACACGGTGTCGTAGTTCGAATCACAGGTCTCCAGGTGCAACGTCCCGCTGGAAGCCGGCGTGTACTTGAACCAAACGTCCGGCGTCGAGTTGGACGAGCCGCAGCTTGCGGTGCCGTCCTGGCTGGCCGAGGTGGTGTAACCGTTGTAGCTGCCCGGGCAGGCCACGGTGGCCGAGGCGCAGAAGTCGTTGGTCGGTGGCGGCGGCGGACACATGTTGTGGGCCGCAAACCCGGCCGTGATCTCGTCGTAGTGCGCCCCGCCGTAGTGACTGTTGTCCAGCGTGATGAAGTCCGTGTAGATCGCGGGCGTGATCTGATCGCCCGAATGCAGCAGCACCGAGTTGATCATCAGATAAGAGAGGATCGACAGGTAATTGGTCGGCTCGGTAACCACCAGTTCGTTCCGGGTGCTCCAGATGCAACCCGACAGCAGCGGGGCGCAATCATGGGCCTCACCCGAGCAGGGATATTGCATCGTGTTGTCGGCGTTGCGAATGCCGGTGTTGCAATTACCGGTGAAGCCGTAGCCCAAAACCAGATCGTCGGCCAGCAGCACCGCCACGCTGTCGCCCACGCCTTCGCCATACTGATCCTGCCCGGCGCTGGGCGCACACTCCACGATATGATGCCCGTACTCGTGGTGCACCACGCTGGAGTAGGCGGTGTTCGGATAACCGCTGCCCGACTGACAGAAATTGATGGAGCTGCCGTCGTACCAGGCGTTGCCCGGGCAATAGAGGCTGGTCTGGTTGACCTTGACCGGGAAGTTGGTCTGGCTGGCGATGGTCGGATAACTCGGGTTCTGCACCAGCACCCAGTCGCGAACCACGTTGGCCTGCACATAGCCGTTGACCTGAGCTCGAACCTGCTCGCTGGTGTTGGCGTCATTGTGCATGAAGTTGGCCGGCCCGGGCGGCGTCACGTTCAGCGAGAGGGTCTCTTCCGCCCCCTGCACATTGTCCACCGCGAAGTACAGGCCACTCATGAAGGACTGAACCGTGACCTGCGAGCTGCCGCTGTTGGGAATGGTGAAGTTCCCGTTGGCATCCGCATAAGCCGTGCTGCCGCCCGAGATGCTGACTTTGGCCCAGCGCATGGCAGTCGGCACCTCGTCGGCGCAGTAGTCAGCCTTCGGGCCGGTGGTGGCCTTTCCGCTTACGTTGCCGACTACATCGGTGAAGACGATCAGATTGACGGTGTGGAGAATCTTGCCGCTGCGCGCCTCGCAGACGAACCGCCACTTCTTGGGTGCGCCGGCCGGCGAGACGCCCTCGCCGACGAAAGTGATCGCGACGGTGGGCTTGGTTCGGAGCGATTCCTGCGGGCTGGCACCGGCCCAGATGACCAGCTCGGACGGGCTGAAGTCGACCAGGCCGGGCTCAAAGGCGATGGCCTGGGCATGGGCTGCTCCCTCGGCGACGTTGGCGGCCGCATCAGTCGGAACCGCGAAATCGCCCAGCTCATACAACCGGGCCCCGGCCCAGACCAGCGGATAAGCCGGCTCATTCAGCACCAGCAGCTTCAGAATCGAGCCGAAGACCGGGATGCCATCGCGCGACTGATGATAACACAGCAGGGTCCCGCCGTACGTATCGCTGTCCGCGTCATAGAGCATCGGCACTGTGTAGCGACCGGTCAGTGCTTCGCCGGGGACCAGTTCCTCGGCTGATACGCCGTAGATCGGACTGTGGACCCGCAAAAAGCTGTCGGCGCTATGCTCGGGCGACAGGCCGTAGAGCCTGTTTCATAACTTTTGAGATGGCAATGAATTACATAATCTTGCGCCAGTTCTAGACTCATGGTAAGACGGGCCGGCGAGGAAAGCAGTCGCCATCGCCCGAGACCTGCGGCTGATCACGGACGAACAATGGCAGAT
>CAYZXK010000136.1:0-7519 GCA_964482395.1 uncultured Planctomycetales bacterium
GGATCATACGCGTGGTCGTGGGGTTGGCTGACTGAGGAGCATCAAATGCGTGGTCCCGGAATGGTGTTGCTGGCGGTGGGCCTGCTGGCCGGAATGGCTGGCTGTCTGACTTTGCCGGAGCGGGTGGAAGTCAACGTGGGCCAGGAGCGGCCGCCGCCGGTAGACAGCCGCAGGGTGCCTGAGCCCAGCACGCTGGCCGAGGCGCGGGACGAACTGGTCAAAGCGTATCAGAATCTTCAATACCTCGAACGCGAGAACGCCCGACTGGCCGAGAAGGTCGCCAAGTACAAGCGCGAGAGGGACGAATGCGAGCGACGCCTCGAGCGGCAGCGGGGTGATTAGCGGCTGGCGGGGGATGTTGGTTCGCAACGAGCGGGCGGATGAGCGTCAGGTTCGTACTGGGCCGGGCGGGGGCGGGCAAGACCCGATATTGCCTGGATGCGGTTCTTTCTGAGCTGGCCGGCGACTGCCCGGCGGGCCGACTCATACTGCTGGTGCCCGAACAGGCCACTTTCCAGATCGAGCGGGCCTTAGCTACTGGCACGCCGCGGGGCGGCTACTGGCAGGCAGAAGTGCTGAGTTTCTCCCGCCTGGCCCGGCGGATTCTCGATCAGACCGGGCCGACGCCGGTCGTGGTGAGCACTCAAAGCCGAGTGGCGGCGTTGCGGCGGATGGTCGCTTGCGGGAGGGAACTGGAGGTATTAAGGCGGGCGGCTCAAAGTCAGGGTTTCTTCGTTCAGCTCTCGCGACTCATTGAGGAACTGCTCCGGGAGGAGGTTGCTCCGGAGACGCTGGCGGCGCTCGGGCAGGGGCTGGGGCAGTCCGACTCGGGGCAGAAGTTGTGCGAGATTGCCCGATTGTACGGCGATTACCTGAGCTGGCTGGGGCCGGGCCGGATTGACATGGCGGCTCGGCTGACACTGCTGCGGGAACGACTTGCGCAGTGCGGCTGGCTGACGGAGGCGAAAGTCTGGGTCGATGGTTTCGCGAGCTTTACGCGGCAAGAGTTGCATACGCTGGTCGAGCTGGCCCGTCGGGCGCGGGAGCTGACCATCGCGCTACTGGTCGATCCGCTGGCCCCGGCCGTGCGGAACCCGCGGCAGCCGCCCGACCCGCTGGGGCTTTTCTATCGGACCGAGCTGACCTATCAGCGCTTGCTGGATCTGTTTGCGCAGGCCGGCGTCGAGGTCGCCCCGCCGATCCACCTTCGGCCGAGTCCGCTGCCGCGCTTCGCCGGTGCTCCGGGGCTGGCCGGATTGGAGGCCGCTCTGGCCACGCCTGGCGGCCCGGAGCCGGAAGTATCAGTTGAGAACTTGCCGGGATCCCAGAGGCCGGGGCCGCAGTGCCGGCCTGGGGGTCAGGCGGCACAAACGACCGCCGGTTCCACGGGGGCGCACGGCCCGGCAGCCCTGCGGGTCGAGGACCGGTGGTTCGGGCCGGGGGGAGGACCGCGCGACGGGGCGAGCGAGATCCGCCTGGTGGAATGCGCTACTCATCGGGACGAACTGCGGGCCGCAGCTCGCTGGATTCGCGCGATGGTTGCCGACTCGCGGGGTCGGCTGCGGTTTCGCGACTTTGCGGTGATCGCGCGGGATTTGGCGCCGTTTGCTCATTTGGCCGGGGAAGTGTTCGCCGAGTATGAGATACCCTATTTCCTGGATCGTCGTCGCCCGCTGCGGGGTCATCCGCTGAGTCGGCTGCTTCGGGGGCTGTTGGATGCGGCCGGGTCGGACTTCGCGGTCCGCCCGATGTTACGACTACTGCGGACCGGGTTGTTGCCGCTGAGCGTGGATCAGGCCGAGCAGCTTGAGAATCTGCTGGTCCGATACTGTGTGGTCGGGCAGGAAAGCTGGCAGCGGCCGACCTGGGAGCTGGAAGATGGGGTCTGGGGTGCGGCGGAGACCCTCGCGCCGCAGCGTAAGCGGATTGTGAAGGCGCTGGAGCCGGTGGTGGTTTTGGTCAGGGGGGGCAGTGCCGACGGGGCGACATGGGCGAGGACCTTGTACGGGGCACTCACCGGGTTGGAGGTGGATCGGCGGGTCCGCGAGTGGGTGCAGTCGGCTCGTGCCCGGCGCCGGTGGGAAAGTGCTGAGACCTATCGTCTGGCCTGGTCCGGCCTGTGCCAGGTGCTTGAGGACTTGCATGATGTGCTGGGCGACACGCCGCTGTCGGTCGGCCAGGTGGCTGCCATCGTGGGCTCGGCCTGTGATGAGCTGACGCTGGGGCTGGCTCCGCCGACCGTTGATCAGGTTCTTCTGACCGGTATCGAGCGTAGCCGGCATCCGGACATACGGCATGCCTGGGTGCTGGCGTTCAACGAGGGGGTGTTTCCGGCTCGTCCCCCGACGGAGGTGCTTCTGAGCGATGCCGAGCGTCGGTCTCTGTGCCAGGCCGGGCTGTCGGTCGGGGCATCGCGGCGAGAAGACGTTTTCTACGAGCGGCTGTTGGCTTATATCGCTTTTACCCGTCCGTCGGCGAGCCTGACGATCAGCTACGCCACGGTCGGCGACGACGGGCAGGAGCTGCTGCCCTCGCCGCTGCTGGCCGAGGTGAGGCGTGCTCTGCCCGCCTTGCGGGCGACTCGGCTGTCGGATGACGAGCCGCCGGTGAATCTGAATGAGCTGGCCACCGGATACCTGGGCGGGCTGCAAGAGCGGCCGGGAACACGGGAGCATGAGCGGTACCGGCGGCTGTGCGAGGAAGTGGGGCGAGTGCCGTCCCTGGGGCGGCGTCTGGATCGGATGCTGCGTGGGGTCCATTATCGGAACGTTCCGGGGGACGTGGGGAACTACGGGGGGCCGCGGTCGGGATGCGCGGAAGGGGTCTGGGACGGCACGCCGTCCGAGGTCGAGACTTATGTGGACTGTCCGTTCAAGCACTTCGCCAAGTTCGGGTTGAAGCTGGAGGCGGCGGCTGGGCCGTCGCCGCTGGAACTGGAGCTGGGGCGGACGGCACATGAGATTCTCGCGGGGGTTACCGAGCGGGCGATTCGGGCAGCAGTCAGCGTTCGCGATTTGCCAGATCAGCAGTGGCAGGAATGGCTGGAGGCGGAGGTCGCCGCCTGTCGGGAGCGCCAGCCGCCGGATCAACCTAAGCGCCGGCCAGACCTGGTTTTCATGCGAGAGCTGCTGGGCCGGTTCCTGAGCGAGGTTATCGGAGCGCACGCGGCACGCTGGCGACGCGGGCAGTTCCAGCCGCTGTACTGCGAGCGGGGTTTCCGGCCGGAGGCTGGGCGGGGTCAGTTGGGGGCGGTCGAGTTGAGCTTGCCGGACGGAAGGCGTTTTTGGCTGCGCGGCAAAATCGACCGGGTGGATGTCTGCGAGCAGGGCGATCAGAAGCTGCTGCTGGTTTACGATTACAAGAGCGGCAAAGTCGAGGGGATGAAGGCCGAGTACCTGACCGGTACACGGTTGCAACTATTCACCTACCTGCTGGCGCTGTGGAGGGCTATGGAAGGGGCGGGAAGCTGGCGACCGGCGGGGGTTCTGGCGGCCCCGCTTTTCCCCAACTTTGACGTGCTGAATTCGGCCTATGCCGCGACGGCGCCGCCGGCCGAGCAGACCATGTACCTGTACCGTCCACGCGGGCTGGTGGAGGAAGTCGCCGCCCGACTGCTGGATGGGCAGCTTGGTCGTCACCCTTCGCCGGTGGCACAGCTCCAGTTGAATCGGGACGGCAGTTTCAATCGGCGCTCCGATGTCTGCTCCGACCAGGAAATGGAGCGGCGACTGGAACTGGTAGAGCGCACGCTGCAAATGGCAGTCGAGGGAATCGTCGAGGGGCGGATCCCCGTGGCCCCGCTGCTGGAGAAACGCCGGCTGGCATGCTGCTACTGCGAGTATCAGACCGTGTGCCGGTACGATCCGGCCTACAACCGGGCGCGGCGGGCCGAAAGCGTGTTGCCGAAGCTGGCCGACGGCCAAACGACTGAGGGGGAAGAGGCATGATGCTTACTCCTGCCCAGCAGGCGGTTGTCGAGCACCGGGGCTGCAATTTGCTGGTGACGGCTTCGGCGGGGGCCGGCAAGACCGAAGTGCTGGTTCGGCGTTGCCTGTCGCTGATCGCCGACCCTCAGCAGCCCTGCACGATCGACCGGCTGCTGGTGGTGACCTTCACCCGGCTGGCGGCCGCGGAGTTGCGAGTCCGGCTGGGTCGCATGCTCCGAGAGGCGGCCGAGCGGGCTCCGTCGGCCGAGCTGGTCCGGCATCTGCGCATGCAGGAGCGACTGATAGACGCGGCCGACATCGGCACCATCGACGCCTGGTGCGGTCGGATCGTACGCGAGCACTTCGCCCAGGCCGGCGTCGACCCTGGCTTTTCCGTGCTGAGCGAGCCGGACGCCCGGGTGCTGCGGCAAGCAGTCTTGGATGATTTGCTGAACGAGGTCTACCGCGGCGAACAGCCGCTGTGCGAACGGGCCCGGGCGTGGATAGCACGGGCCGGCCGGACGGATGACAGCTTCCTGCGCCAACTTATCCAGCAGCTCAACCTGTTCCGCGAGCATCTGGTAAACCCGCACGAGTGGTTTGAGCGACAGCGGCTGGCCGGGCAGAGCGAATCGCCCGAGCGGATCCTGGCCGGCGCTCTGGCTGAGGAATGCGCGTTTCAGTACCGGCAGCTCAGCACGCGCCTGGCGGAGTTGCCGGAAGAGGCGGCGGCGGCGCTGCGACCCTACTGCGAACAGTTGGCCCGCTGGCGGGAACGTCTGAACCGGCCAGAGGAGCTGATGGCGGTCGTGAGTGAGGTGGCCGATTTCAGTGTTCCGGCTCCCGGCCCGGGAGGCGAAAGTGAATTCGCGTCGGCGATGGTCAATGAGGTGCGCGAGCGCTGGCTGAAGGGGCGGCTCCAGAAGACCTGGTCGCCGGATACGATCGCGTCGGTCCTGGAGGACGCGCCGCGGATGGTCGGTCTGGTTGAGACCTTGCTCGACCTGGAGGAGCGTTACCAGCAGATGCTAATGGCGGCCAAGCATGAGCGGGCCAGCTATGAGTTTGGCGACGTCTTGCGAATGGCCCTGGATTTGCTGGGCCGGCCGGCGGGCGGGCAGCGGCGCCAGCCGACGCCGATCGCCGAGGGGTTGCAAGAGCGATACGAGCACATCCTGGTCGATGAGTATCAGGACACCAGCCCGGTGCAGGTGGAAATTCTGCGGCTGGTCACGCGGCAGGAGCGGGGACGGTCCAATCGGTTCATGGTCGGCGACGTCAAGCAGAGCATTTACGGCTTCCGCCAGGCTGAGCCGCGGCTGCTGACCGAGCTGGCCGCGGACCTGGAAGCGGGGCGGCAGGAGGGGCGAGTCGCGTGTCTGTCGGACAATTTTCGGAGCCATCCCCGGCTGCTGGCTGCTTTGAACGAGCTTTTCGCCCGGCTGTTCGACCCGGCTCTGGGCGGCACGGAGTACGGGCCAAACCAGTGGCTGGGGCCCGGCCGTCAGGAACGCGAAATCGCCAATCCGGGCCTGGATGACCGGCCCCGGGTCGAGGTTCATGTGGTTGAGCAGCAACGGACCGGTCGGTCGGAGGCGGACGAGGATGAGGTTTGGGAGGTCGAACTCATCGAGCGTGAGGCTCAGCTTGTGGCTGACCAGATCCACGCCCTGCTGAAGGCCGAGGTCCGGATTCCCCAGGCGACGTCCGACGACCGGCTGGAGCTTCGTCCGCTGCGTCTGGGGGACATGGTTGTCCTGCTGCGGTCCGCAGCGGGCAATGCGCCGGCGGTAGCCCGGATTCTGCGCGACAACGGCATCGCCTGCCTGGCCGGGGGGCGCGAGTCGATGCTCGAGACAGTCGAGGTGCGGGAGGTATGCAACCTGCTCAGGCTGCTGGTCAACCGGCGGCAGGATGTCCCGTTGGCCGCCTACCTGCGCGGGCCGCTGGTGGGGCTGAGCGAGGCGGAACTGCTGGAAATACGCAGGGCGCCGGAGGCGGATTCCGCGACCTTCTATCAGGCAGTCGATTATTACCGTCGAGCCGGCCGCCCCGGGCCCCTGGCGGCCAAGCTGGACTCGGCGATGAGGCGGTTGGAAGCCTGGTCGGTGGCGGGACGCGAAGAGGAATTACCGACGCTGCTGCGGCGGATTCTCCAGGAGGAGGACTACGCGCTCTGGGCTCGGGCCCTGAAGGGCGGTTTGCAACGGGTGGCCATGTTGCGCTCGCTGCAAAACCTGGCCGAGCAGTTCGCCGCCACCGGTCAGGGCGGCTTGGACGAATTCGTAGCCTACCTGGACCTGCTGGCCCGGGAGGAGGTCGAGCCGGCCTCGCTGGCGGCTGGACAAGAGAACGTGGTTCGGATCATGACCATCCACGCGGCCAAGGGCCTGGAGTTCCCGGTGGTCTTCCTGCTGGGGACCGGAGGGGGATTCAACACCGGCCGACAGAATTCCGCGCTGCAATGCGATGAGCGGTTGGGGTTGGGGCTGCGCTTCGCCGATTATTCGGCCCGCCGAAAGCTGCTCAGCGCTTCGCACCCGGTGATCGCGCGTCAGGTGGCCCTGCGCGAACTCGAAGAGGAACTCCGGTTGCTGTACGTGGCCGCCACCCGGGCCCGCGAGCGGCTCATCATCGTCGGGCACGCCCCGGCCGGCAGGTGGGAGGAGCAGCAGGAGTTGCACGGCGAGCCGCGGTCGGTGCCCCCCCTGGTTTCGCGCATGACCGTTGTCAGTCGCCTGGAGTGGATTCTGATGGCGGCCGCGGGGTGCCCGGGTCGTCATCAGAAGCCGCCTCTGCTGGATGTGGTCACTCACCGTCCGAAGGACATTCGGGTGGTGTTGCCGGGCCAGAGCGTCAAGGGGCCTGCGGAGTCCTCATTTGTCTGGCAGGCGGAAGACGAGGCCTGGGTAGCCCGGGGGCGAAGGCTGCTGACCGCGGAGGTGGACCTGGGGCTGGCGGAACTGCCCGCCGCCCTCTCGGTCAGCGCTATCAAGGATATTGCGCTCCGCGAGCAGATCGAAAATCACCCGATGACCGTCGACCGGGCGGTCCTGCCGCTGGCTACTCCGCGGTTCGCGGCGACTGCGGAGGACGGTCGCGAATTGGGGCTGGCCTGTCATCGCTTCCTGAAAATGGCCGACTTCAAACGACTGGGCTCGATCGAGGAAGTCGAGGCCCAGGTGTCGGAGCTGGTCGCAGCGGGGCGGCTCTCATCAGAGCAGGCCGCTTTGCTGCCGCGTGAGGACCTGGCTTGGCTGGGCGGCAGTGAGTTGGGGATGCTTCTAGGGCGATACGCCGATCGATTACGCCGCGAGTTGCCGTTCGTGTATGCGCTGCCGCTGGGTGATACCGGCGAGCGGACGATGGTGCGTGGCATCATGGACTGCGTGTTTGACACCCCCGAGGGCCTGATCGTCATTGACTTCAAGACCGATCGGCCCGGAGACCCGCGCGACTGGGAACTGCGCCTGGCCGGCTACCGGATGCAGCTACAGCTTTATGGCTTGGCCGCGGAGGCGGTTCTGGCCCGCCCGGTGCGGCGTGCCGTTCTGGTGTTCTTGCAGGCCCGGCAGACCGAGGATGTGCTGGTG
>CAYZXK010000137.1:0-15017 GCA_964482395.1 uncultured Planctomycetales bacterium
CAGTTCGCATGGGGCCAGGTTACCGCGCACCGGGCCGGCTGAAAATCCGCAGGGCCGCAAATCCGCCCCGGGGGCTGACGGAGCCGGCCTGATCCGCTACAAGAAGCACCATGGACGCCGGAACTGACACCAGCCCGCCCAGGATTGACCGCAGCCTGCTGGGTGGATTGCCGCCGACGCTCGAATGGTGCGGCGGCACGGATGGGGTATTGCGACTGCTGGATCAGACCCGCCTGCCGCTAAGTGTGGAAATGCTGGACTGCGCTACCGTCGAGCAGGTGTGGGAGGCGATTCGCACGCTGCGGGTGCGAGGCGCGCCGGCGATCGGCGTGGCCGCGGCCTACGGGCTGTACCTGGGCGTTCGCCCCTTCCGTGATTTCCGGGCCGAGGACTTCTTGGCCAAGGTTCGCCAGGTGGCGGCGTACCTGACCGCATGTCGGCCGACTGCGGTGAATCTGGCCTGGGCCGTCCAACGGTGCGTTTCGGTCGCCGAGCAAAGCGTTGGGCGGGAAGCTCCGGCACCTTGCGAGGCCATCCTGGCCGAAGCCCACGTCATGGCGGCCGAGGATGCCGAAAGCTGCCTGAAGATCGGCCAGGCCGGCGCGGACCTGATACCCGAAGGAGCCGGGGTTCTGACCCATTGCAATGCCGGCGCCTTGGCGACGGTCGGCTGTGGCACGGCCCTGTCGCTGCTCTACGTCGCCAAGCAGCGTGGTCGCCGATTCAGGGTGTTCGTCGATGAGACGCGGCCGCTTCTGCAAGGAGCCCGGCTGACCGCCTTCGAACTGAACGCCGCCGGCATCGACGTCACCTTGCTTTGCGATGGGGCCGCAGCCAGTCTGATGGCCTCGGGTATGGTGCAGGTCGTGGTGGTGGGAGCGGACCGTATCGCGGCCAACGGGGACGTGGCCAACAAGGTCGGCACGTATGGCCTGGCGATGGCCGCTAAGCGCCACGGGGTTCCTTTCTATGTGGCGGCACCGCTCAGCACCTTCGACCGGTCACTGGCCGGCGGCCGGGAGATTCCCATCGAGCAGCGGCCAGAGGATGAAGTGCGGGCCGTCTGCGGGCAGCCGATCGCGCCGCCGGGGACTCCGTGCTACAACCCGGCGTTCGACGTGACGCCTGCGGACCTCATCACTGGGATCGTGACCGAGCGGGGGATTGCGCAACCGGTCACGAAAGATCAAATTGATAAGTTTTTCCCGCCCACCGGCTGATTCGCCCTTGCCATTGCCTTGATCTTGGTGCCTAATGCAGACCTGGCGCGGTTGCACGGCAGGCTGTTACAGCCGGTCGACACCCGGGCGGTCGCACTTGCTGCCGACCCCTGGAAGGGTCACAGGTCCGGTAACTATCCGCGCCCATGCGGCGGTCGGGAAGGACCGCCCCGACGACGGCATAGGAGGCTGAGTATGAGAAGATCGTTTTTCCGACGGGCACTGCTATGCCTGGCGGCCGGGATCATGTTGATGGTGCCGGTCGGGGGGTGCCTGGATAATACCATCCAGCGCATTCTGGTGGCCGGGTTGATCTGAACTATCGTGCGTAGGTGTGCGACCGCAATCAGACCCCAAAGCGTATGGCGGTACTCCTGGCCAGGTCGCTTAATGCCGTCAGGCGTTCCGGTTAGGGCTGAGGATCGGCACACATAGGGTTGCGGGAGGATCCGCGGGAGAGCTGGCCGCCCGCGGTGCTCGATTCCCGCTGGCGGAACGCACCTCGGCCAGCAAGCGATGAAGCAGTTGCTGGCATCGGTGGCGACACCCGATAGTCCTTCTGGGAGAAGAACTTATGCGATCGCGACTCAAATTTGCCCTACTGGCGCTGAGCACCGGAGTGCTGGCCCTGAGTACCGGAACCTGCCTGTTGAGATTCCTGGGTGACTGGGCCGCCGATCAGGTCTGGCTGGGCGGAATCCAATAGCGACACTGAGGAGGTCAGGGCATGAACTGGAAGACGAAGCGGCTGGTCCTGACGGCGTTGGCTGTCAGCAGCGGCACTTTTCTTACCGGATGCCTGGGTGCGTTGTGGCAGGGCTGGAGCGCGGGTTGGCCGGCCGGCAACCGCTGGTTGAACCTGGCCCTGGATATCGCCAAGGAGGTCACGATCTACACTCAATAAGAGCAGCTTGGTTCTCCGGCCGCAGGCTGGCCGGCCGGACTGGCGGCCTTGCTGGACACCCGGAAGGGCCCATATACTCTTGCGGTGCGGCGGGGGTGGCGCAGGCCGGGAGGACGACGCATGAGAGGTACGCTTAAGAGACGACTGTGGGCCGCGGCCCTGGTTTGCAGTGCGGGGTTGCTCTTTCAGGCTCTGCCCGGCGGCTGCGCCCAGTACTACGGCCAGTTGGTGTTGAACTCGTTCGACTTCTGCTCGGTTTTCAACTGCACTGGCGGAACTTTCTTCAATTTCTGCCAGCCCAACAGCATCTTTTTGGATTGCCCGGTCCCCACCACTCGGTAGCAGCCGCGTGCGAGGTTCTGTTATGTCCATCCGACATCGTCTTCCGTCGCGAGCCGCCAAGGTCCTGCTGTGCCTCAGCTCCGGAGTCTGCTTTCAATTCAGCGGGTGCGGGCTGGCCGACCTGGCCTCGTATGTGGCCAAGCTCAACCCTTGCGGCACCATACTGAACTGCGACCCGGTGGAGTACCGGTTCATCCAATCGGGCTACCAGGGCCCGGGTGCCGACCCGGAGATTGATCCGGCGTGCACTTATCCGCCATTCTGCGAGGACGATCCCTTCGTTTCTAGCACCGGCGGTTAGTGACGGTCCAGCGGGTGGGTTGTGCGACGGACGCGGCCAAGAAGCGGGTCTGCGTCCAGATCGGCGGGGGCGGCCTAGTTCCAGCGCGTGGGCGGTGCCTGTCCGCTTTTCCGACAGGTGGTTAGGATAGCATCAGGCGGAAGGTATGGCCTGATGCGAGTGGCCCTGTTCGTTACCTGCTTGACCGACACGTTCTACCCGCGGGTGGGCCAGGCCGCCTTGCGTCTTCTGCGCCATTTCGGATGCCAGGTCTGCTTCCCAGAGCGGCAAACCTGTTGCGGCCAGCCGGCCTACAACAGCGGCTTCCACGACGAGGCCCGCCGACTGATCAAGCGAATGGCTCGGGTATTTGAGCCGTACGATTGGATAGTCACGCCTTCGGCCTCCTGTGCCACCATGGTCAAGCATCACGGCCCCAAGCTTCTGGAGGGCGATCGCAAGTGGTACCAGGCCGTGTGCGGGCTGGCCGACAAGACCTGGGAGCTGGACCGATTTCTCAGCGACCAGCTCGGCGTGGACATCGCGGCCCATCTCAAGTTCGATCGCCCGGTCACCTACCACTATCCTTGTCATGCTCGCGAGATTTACAGCTTAAGCGACTTGCAAGGCTGGCTGGGGGCTGGTCGCGGACCTGATGTGCGCACCCCGGTGCATCCCGACTTGTGTTGCGGCTTCGGCGGGGTGTTCGCGGTCGAGTTTCCGGAGATCAGTACCGCGATGCTGGACGACAAGCTGGAGGAGCTGGTCGGCACGGGCGCCGAACTGGTGATTTGCAACGAGGCGGCCTGCGCCCTCCAGATGGCGGGCCGGGCCCGTCGTCGCGGTCTGCCGCTCCGTTTCAAGCACCTGGCGGAGTGCCTGGCCGAGTCGCTGGGGCTGATGGAGGGGGAGACGTGAGTCCGGGGCGCAGCTTGCGTCATCAAATGGCCGAGGCGGCCGCCGATCGGCGGATGGTCGCCGCCGTCCACCTGGCAACCTGGCGCAAGGTCGAGGCTCGGACCAAATCCCTGCAAGAACTGAGGCACGCCGACCAGTTGCGCCAGCGGGCAGCCGAAATCCGCCAGCACACGCTGGACAACCTGCCCGGCCACCTGGAGCAGTTTGTCCAGCGGATTACCGCCAACGGGGCGAGCGTGCATTTCGCCCCGACCGCCGCGGCGGCGCGGCAAATAATCTGCGACTTGGCCGCCCGGCGGAGGCTGAAACTGGCTGTCAAGTCCAAGAGCATGACCACCGAAGAGGTTGGTCTGAACGCGGCTCTGGCCGCGGTAGGCGTGCGGGTTGTAGAGACCGATCTGGGCGAATTCATGGTGCAGATCGACCGTGACCGGCCCAGCCACATAATTACGCCGATCATCCACAAAGACCGTCGTCAGGTTGGGCGGGCCTTGGCTCGCGAGCTGGGCTGCCAGTACACGGAGGATCCGGCGCAGATAACCCGGATCGTTCGCGGCTATTTGCGGGACATATTCCGGCACTGCGACCTGGGCATCAGCGGGGCCAATTTTGGAATCGCTCAGACCGGCACAATCTGTCTGATCACCAATGAGGGCAACGGCCGGATGACGGTGACGCGGCCGCGGGTGCACGTGGCGCTGCTGGGCATCGAGAAGATCATTCCGCGTTTGAGCGATTTGCCGGTTTTTCTCAAGCTTCTGGCCCGGTCCAGCACCGGCCAGCCGATGGGGGCCTACACCACGCTGGTCAGCGGCCCTAAGCGACCGACCGATTGCGACGGGCCGGAGGAGCTGCACGTCGTGCTGCTGGATAACGGCCGGAGCCGGATACTGCGTGGCCCGCTTGCCGAAGTCCTGCGCTGCGTGCGCTGCGGCGCTTGTTTGAATGCTTGCCCTGTGTATCGCAACGTCGGTGGACACGCTTACAACAGCGTCTATCCCGGCCCGATCGGTAGTCTGCTGACGCCGCTGCTGTACGGACCTGAGCACCATGAGCTGCCCCGGGCCTCCAGTCTATGCGGGGCTTGCCGGGTCGCCTGCCTGGTCCAGATCGACATCCCGGAGCTTCTGGTCCGGCTGCGGGCCGCCGCTCGCGGGCGTCAGCCGCTCACCAAGCGGCTGCTGATGCAGGCCTGGTCCTGGGCGATGTGTTGGCCGTGGCTTTACCGTCGCGGCCAGAAGCTGCTGCGCCGGCTGCTGCCCGATGATGGTCAGGGCTGGGGCCGATCGGGGATCGGGCCGCTGAAGTCGTGGACGCGAGAGCGTGACCTGCGGCGGCCGCCGGCCCTCAGCTTCCGAGACCTCTGGCCCGACGAGCCCGAAAGCCGAGATCGTAGCGGACCGCGTGTTGGTCTCCGGCCGGACGCCGGTTTTCGGCCTGCCCGGACGGGCGAATTCGGCCCGGAGGGTGAGGGGCGGATTGGCTCGGTCGGATTGCGGTCGCCGGTGGCGGACGCCAGTCGGCGGTGGCGGTCGCAGTCCCAGCCCAACGACCTGCCAACCCTGATCGCGGATTTGCGGTCGCGTCTGGCGCGGATTGCCCGGCCCACGCCCCTGCCTGAGCCGCCCGGCCCGGAACTGCGCGAGGTCGGCAGTCACGAGGACCTTTCGGCCCGTTTTGTCAAGGCCGCCGAGGCGGCCGGCTGTCGGGTGCATTTCGCCTCACAAGAGAGCTGGCTGGCCCGGATCGGTGAGGTATTGAGGGCTGATAACGTTGCCCGGGTCATCGTTCAGCCGGAATCGGATACGGCGTTGACTGAGGATCGGGCCTCGGAGTTGATAAAGACGCTGACCACCGGTGGAATTCGGGCGACTGCCTCGGTGGACGACAGTGAGCTATTTGCGGCCGCGGCCTGTGTCACGGGAGTTCAACTGGCCGTCGCCGAGACTGGAACGCTGGTCTGCGTTTCGAGCGAGACCTCGGCCCGGGGGGCGACGCTGATTCCGCCGATCCATGTTGCACTGGTGTCGCCGGCCCAACTGGTGGCGGACTTATTCGACGCGTTTGAACGTCTCGCTCAGCTCGGGCCGTTGCCGGCCCAGGTGAGCCTGATTACCGGGCCCAGCAAGACTGCGGACATCGAGGGCGTGCTGGTCACCGGCGTACATGGGCCGGGGGTCGTGCACATCGTCTTGATCTCGCAGCAGTAACGTGCCGGAGGGGGCTATTCGGCCTGACCGTCGGTCAAAACCACGCTGTCGGCTTCGACCTCATAGAGGCCGGTGTAAGTATTCTCGATGGGCTCCTCGCCGATGAACTCCCGGACGGTCGGGTGCCCTTCGCCCATGCGTCGGGCCAGGTCCAGGACCATTTCGACCGCCTCATCGTGGTTTCGGGCCACCACCTGGTAGGCCCGCACGAAGCGGGTGAAGCGGCCCGGCGCTAGGGAATCATCGGCCGGCTTGCGGATCTCGGACAGACCCGGCCGGTAGTCCGCCTCCACCAGCAGGCAGTACCAGTAGGCTTTGTCCACCGGTTCGCCGGCGACCCGCCGATAGGCATCGCACAGCTCCACCGTGCAGGCATTGGCGGCGTACGCCCGGGCCAGAAGACACTCGCACCGCGGCCGCAGCTTGTGCCGGGCGAAGAAGTCCATGGCCATTTCCATGGTGTAGGTGGACTCCCCCGGGTCGGCGAAGCGCCGACGCGCCAAAAGCCGCTCGTAAATGGCCCTCGCCCCCCGAATCTGCCCTTCGCCCTCCAGAGTCAGGGCCCGCAACACCCAGGGCCGGGCCGAACGCGGCTCGATCCTCTGCAAGTGACGAAGCTGGACGCGAGCCACCCGCAACTGGTTGGCCTGGACCGCGGTCACACCCCAGTTCAGTCGCAGCTCCGACGCGTCCGGCTCCAGCCGCTCAGCCTGGCGATAGCAGGCGAAGGCTTCCTCATACTCCTCATCGTCGCTATGCAAGATCCCCAGCGTGATCCACTGGGCCGCGTCATCGGGAACCAGCGAAAGGTATCGCTTCAGTACGACCTTGGCCTGGTCGAGCCTGCCGGCCTCGATCAGAGCATTGGCCTTGTGCTCCAGCACCCAGTCGATGTCAGCCCCCAGCTCCAGGGCCCGATCGTACAGTTCGATCGCCCGCTCGTAATCTCGCAACTTCTCGCAGGTCAGCGCCAGATTGGCCAGCAGAACCTCGTCATCCGGAACCAGCTCCAGGGCCCGCTCCAGGGCCTGCTGGGCTTGCTCGAGCTGGTCGCAGTTCGACAACACCACCCCGAGAGTGCCCAGCAGCCGGGCCGAGTCCGGAAACTCCTCCAGTACGGGCTGGAGGGTCTGAAGCGCTTCCTCGTCGGCTCCCAATTCGGTCAGGGCCCAGGCCCGCAGGCTGACCCACTCGATTCGGTCATCCGCCTGTAATTCCTCTGCTTCCAGCTCACTCAAACACTTGAGGCACTCTTCGGCCTGGCCCGCGGCCAGCAGCCGGCTAGCCTCCTCCAGAACCGCATCAATCTCTTCCGGTTCCATTTTCCTGTCCGTTGGCCACTGGCCGGTCGCGCCGGGCCCCAAGCGGCCCGATGGCCACGGCCGGCCGCCCCAAGCCACCCTTGGCATTATACCCTGTCCGCTCTGCCAGTGGGATGCTTGGCCGGCCTTGCACTGGCGCCCGGGTTGTGCACCATACCGGCATGAACACCAGGTTTCTGAATAGTCGAATGGGAGCTGCACGCGGGCCAGCGGTTTGGGCGGGTCTGCTCGGCGTCTTGGCAGCCGCCCAGACCGGCTGCGTTGAGCTGTCCTACAACCAAATTCAGCTCGGGCAGGAGGAGCGCGTTTGCCGGCGTGCTCTGCCGGAAGACCAGACCATCAGCACTCCGAAAACGATCTGCTCGCTCGAGCGGGGCCCGAGTGGCCGGACGGACGCAATCGTGGTTCTGCTGGCCGCCGATCGTCGGGTGGCAGGCAAGCTGCATGCCGTCCACATTGAAAGCCGATGGGGGCCGCAGCGCCAGATGAGCTACCAGCTTCGCGGGGAACTCGACCCGCAGCTTCTGGGCCTGGCGGCGACCGGGCCGATCGACGTCTCGCGCGTGCTGGCCGACGAACTGACCAACCTGCCAGAAGACGCTTTCGCCCGCACTACCCAAGCCTGGGTTGCCGGCGGACTGGTGCGGCTGCTGGAGCGTTGGCCACAAGCGGGGCCGGCCGGGCCGGCGGCCGAACGCCATGCCGACCTGCTGGACCGCATCCCGGGAGGTGGAACCGCACGGATCACGATCGACGATCGCGGCAGGTACCTGCTGGAATACATCCAAGCGGGCGGAGATTGATTGGCGGAGGCGGCGACCCGCGGTCTTTCAGGCCTCAGTGCGCGGGCTGCGATGTCGGCAGCGGGCTGGCTGGTCCGGTCGCGGTCGGTCCAAACCCGGGGGCGTAGACAATCTGGGCCGTGGCTCGCAGCTCCGACGCGTACCGGCGCAATTCTTCCTGAAGTTTGCGGTCCTTGATGAACATCCGGATTCCCGGGCCGACCTTCTCCAGGGGCAGGGTTTGGGGCCCGGTCCGGTCGGTCACCTTGAGAATGTGATAGCCGCGCGGCGTCTCGACTATGTCGCTGATCTGGCCGACCTGAAGTGCGAATGCCGCCGTCGCAAAGCTTTCCGGCACCCAGTCCTGCCGTCCGAAGTATCCGACGTCGCCGCCGCGAACCTTGGACCGGCAGGTCGAATAGCGGGCCGCCAGGGCGGCAAAGTCCGCTCCGGGCTGCCGCGCCTCAGCCAGGATTTCCTCAGCTCGCTTCCGAGCATCAGCCTTCTGCTCCGAGCTGGCGTTCTCTGTACCGATCAGGATATGACTGGCCCGCACCTGCTCGGGCTTCTTGAACCGACGTTCCAGTCGCTGTTTGTAGAACTCGGCGACTTCCTCGTCCGTGACCTGGCCCGCGGCCGGAACCATCTGCTCGATCAGCCGCTTGCGGAGCACGGCTCGTCGCTGCTTGACATCCGAGATCCGGCTGGTCAGGAACTCCTCCAGCGTCTGCCCTTTGGCAAACAGAAGCTGACATTCCAGTTGTTCGCGGGTGATTCCCTGCACCGCCAGGTAGCCCTCCATCTCCTCCTGTACCTCCCTGGCCATCTCAGCGTCTGAAATGGTCAGGCCCGCGGCCTCCACTTGCTCGTCCAGCAGGCGATCGTCGATCAGGGTTTCAAGCAGATGCAACCGCTGAGTGTCCAGAATGCCGGCGGCGGCGGGATGCTTGAGCACTTCCAGCGGCGTACGGCCCTGGATCTGCTCCTCTATCTCGGCCCGTCGAATCTGGTAGCCGTTGACCGTGGCGGCGATCTCCCCGGCCGGGATCGTAGTCGGTGCCGAAGTGGACAGGCCCTGTGCCAGCCCCCAGCCGCTGCACAAACCCACCAGGATAGTGCCTACCCATGGCCGCAGGCCCGTGGGGCTCTGGCTGGCCTGCCTGGACCCTGCGGCGCGGATTGGCCGACGATCGGACATGTGAATTCCTTTCTTCCGGCCCTGCCCGCCGGCGGACTGCTAGCGGTTCAGACCGATCGACTTCCGGCGACAAACTCCTCTTCGGTATCGAGCATCAGGCGGAGAGCTTCCGGAGCGGTTTCGACTGCTCGCAGCCGATCCGCCAGGTCGGTGCTGAACATCATAGCCAGCCGGGCCAGTATCCCAAGGTGCTGGCGCTCGTCATTGGCGCACACCAACACGAACAGGTCGGTCAGACGGCCATCCGGGGCATTGAACGGGACGCCTCCCGGGACCCGCGCTAGACAAATCAGCGGCTCGGCCGTGGCGTATGGCAGTGGGCGACGCGGGTGCGGAAAGGCCAGCCCGCGGGGCAGGGCGGTCGGACCCAGCGCCTCCCGCTCCTCCAGGGCTGCGGCAATCTCCTGCGGGTCGTAGACCAACTGCGTGCGCTCGGCCAGCCGAACCAGCTCGCGCAGGACCGAGGCTCGCGACTTGGCGGCCAGGTGCAGCTCGATACCCTCCAGTGCCAGGAAGGCTCCGATAATACGGTCCTCGCTGTCGCGGCGCATGGCCCGTTCCAGGTTGCGGATGTGCAGCTCGTCGAGGGTGTGCAACGTCCGCTGGAGCCAGTCCAGCATCTGGGCCCGGTTAAAACGCCATTCTCCGCCAACCATCTGGCCGGGCAGCTTCCCCCGCTCGGCCCATTTCCGCAGCGTGCGCGCATCCATCCCGATGTGCCGGGCGAGCTCCTCAAGCGACATGTTCCGGTATGGCATACGCTGCACCAGTGCGTCACTGTCATCTTATCGACCTGTGGGCCGGGAAATAAAGCGGCCCGCGGTCATGGTACCCGGCCGGCGCCGGACGTTCCGCCGCAGGCATTGGTCGCGGTTGCCTACAACCGTCCCAGGCCCCGCAGGAACCCGACCGACTCGGCCACCCGGTCGCATACCAGCCGCTCGGTCTTGGCTTCCCCCTCGATCCCCTCTATCTCAATCGTATACGGGCCGGCGAACCCCGCCGCATCCAGCATCTCGAAGACCTCGCCGAATCGCACGATACCCCGCCCCAGGGCCGGAAAATACCAGTGTCGGTAACCGCCATCGGTGTCCTTGAGGTGCACCGCGCCCACATAGTGGACGATCCGACCAAGCTCGGCCAGGGCGTCTGCATCGCGGTTATAGAAGTAAATATTGGCCGTATCGAAGTTTATGCGCACGTTCGGGTGGTCGACCTCTCGCATGGTCGCCAAGGCCGTCTCGGCGTTGGTCACCAGGTCGGGATGCGTTTCCAGCACGATCGTCACGCCGTGATCGGCCGCGACCCGTCCCGCTTCGTGCAGCCGACGGCAGGCGGTACTGAAGGAGGTCGCCCCGGCCTTGGCCGAGGTGAACATGATCTTGCTCCCCAGTGCGTCGAAGATCGGCATTTGCTGCGCGATCCGGGCCGCCAGGTCGGGCCGGCCGGGGTCGCACTCGGCGTGCAGGCTGCTGGCAGCCAGCCCGTAGCGCTGAAGCTCCGTCCGCGTCTGGTCGACCCTCTCCGGCGGAGGCAGCGGAATCTCGACATAACGGATACCCAGGCTGGCCAGATGCTCATAGGCCAGAGCCGGGAACGGCTCGTAGCTTTGGACCCTGCAAGCCAGAATGTTCCGACTCATGACCGGGCTCTCCGGGCGTCTCTTGAGCCGTAGCTCGCCGCGAACTTCACTATTGCCCGGCGGTGTCCGGTAGTCAACCGCCGGGCCGGCAGTTCACTGCCCGCGCGGGTGCGGTTATACTCCTCGTCCTGAGCAAACCCGGTACATCGGAGATGGTCTTATGCTGATGCCCTATCGTCCCGAACCCTATGTCGATTTTTCGCAAGATCAGCCCCGGCAGAAGATGATCGCTGCCCTCGAGCAGGTCCGTGGCCAGCTCGGACAGACCTACCCGCTGCTGATCGGCGGGAGGAAGGTCGAGACCGGGCAGAAAGTAGAATCGGTCATGCCCGCCAGTCCCAAGACGGTGGTTGGGGCGGTCACTAAGGCTGGGCCGGACCAAGCCGAGCAGGCCATGCAGGCCGCTTTGGCCGCGTTCAGGAGCTGGAGCCGGGTCGAGCCGGAGACCCGGGCTCGCATCCTGTTCAAGGCGGCGGCCATCATGCGCCGTCGCATCTATGAGTTGGCCGCCTGGATGTGTTTCGAGGTTTCCAAGAGCTGGATTGAAGCCTACGCCGATGTCTGTGAGGCCATAGATTTCCTGGAGTTCTACGGCCGGGAGATGATCCGGCTGGGGGGACCGCAGCCGGTGACACCCTATCCCGGCGAGGATAATGAGCTGCGTTACATTCCGCTGGGCGTGGGGGTGGTGATCCCGCCCTGGAATTTCCCGCTGGCGATCTGCACCGGGATGACCAGCGCCGCGATCGTGACCGGCAACACGGTGGTGCTCAAGCCGGCCAGCACCGCCCCGGTCATCGCCGCCAAGATGACCGAGATTTTTGAGCAGGCCGGCCTGCCGCCGGGAGTTCTGAACTACTGCCCTGGCTCCGGTGGCCAGATCGGGGATTTCCTGGTGGAGCATCCCAAGACCCGCTTCGTGTCCTTCACCGGATCAATGGAGGTCGGGCTGCGGATTTTCGAGAAATGCGGCCGAATATCGCCCGGACAGATTTGGCTGAAGCGTTCCATTCTGGAGATGGGCGGTAAGGACTGCATCGTGGTGGATGAGACCGCCGACCTGGACGCCGCCGCGGAAGGCATAGTCGCTTCCGCCTTCGGATTCCAAGGTCAGAAATGCTCGGCCTGCTCGCGGGCCATCCTGGTGCGAGACATCCATGACCGGGTGCTGGAACAGGTCGTCGAGCGATCCAAGAGGCTTTCGGTCGGCGACACCACCAGCCAAGAGAATTTCTACATGGGCGCGGTGATCGACGAGCCGTCGTATAGGAAAATCAACGAATACATCGGGATCGGCCGCAAAGAGGGGCGAATTGTTCTTGGGGGCGGGCCGGGCGGCCAACTGGCCGGCGGCTGCCCGCCGCCACCCGTCGGCGGATACTTCATCCCGCCCACCATCGTGGCCGGCGTCGATCGCAATGCCAAGATCGCCCAGGAGGAGATTTTCGGACCGGTGCTGGCGGTCATCCAGGCCAGGGATTTCGACGACGCGCTGGAGATCGCCAACGGCACCAGGTTCGGCCTCACCGGCGCTCTGTATTCCAACGACCGCTTCCGGCTGGAACGCGCCCGGCACGAATTCCACGTCGGGAACCTGTACTTCAACCGCAAGTGCACGGGGGCGCTGGTTGACGTGCAACCCTTCGGCGGATTCAACATGTCCGGCACCGACAGCAAGGCCGGCGGCCGCGACTACCTGCTGTTGTTCATGCAAGGCAAAGCCATCGCCGAGCGGTTGTAGCAAACTGCCGGGCCAGGAGGCGATTGGTGATTTCCTCTGGCCCACCATTGAGCGAATCGCGACCGGACCCTTGTCGCTGCGAACCTGCCAGCGACCGCTACGTGCGACCACCCGAGGCCTGGAGGCTGCCGGCGAGTCTGAGAATGATCTCCCCATGCTTTGCAAAGATTCTCCCGCCCAGGAGGCTGGCGTGTGATGGATGACGACGCGAATGCCTCGCGCTTGCGGCAGATGCTGGAGGCGGCCCGCGCATTGCGCGACCTGGTGATGGAAAAAACCTGGGACGACTACTGCCAAGATGGGCAACTCCGCCAGGCGATCCACAACTCCCTGGTATACATCGGGGAGTTGGCTGAGCAGGTTTCCAGACCGTACCGCGAGTCGCATCTGGAGATCCCCTGGAGCCGGCTGGCCGAGCAGCCCGAAATGCTGACGCGCCAGCCCGAGAGCATCGATCACGCTTTGGTCTGGCGGGTCGCGATCTATCGCATCCCGATGCTCGTCAGCATGCTCGAGCGCTACGCGAGACCGGTCTGAGAGCGGGCCTGCCGCGACGAGAGCCGGTCGTTCCCCCGGAACCCGGGGCTCTTCCGCGGCCGACTCGGAGGTTCAGCGATTCAGTCTTCGGCCTGTCAGAGCCTCGATCGCCGACTCTAGCACCGCGCCAGTTCCGCCAGGACGGCCTTCAGATACTTCCAGGATTTCTCCACGGATCCCACGTAGACGCGTTCGTCCGGACTGTGTGCGCCCACGATGTGCGGGCCGAAGGATATCATGTCCATCTGGCCCGGACCGATCCGCTCGCCAATGATGCCGCACTCCAGTCCGGCGTGGATCGCGGCCACTTTCGGGCTCTCCCCGAACAACTGCTCGTAAACCCGGCGGCAAGTGGCCAGCAGCGGCGAATTGATGTTGGGTTGCCAGCCTGGGTATTGGTTACCGGACTCGACCGCAGCGCCGGCCAGTCGACCGATGGCCGCGAGCTGCCGCGTGGTCGCCGCCAGTTCATCCAGCGAAGAACTGCGGGACAGGCAGCCGACTGTGACGCGGAGCGTCCCGCCGTCCAGATTCGTCTCGATGGTGGACACGCTGTTGGAGGTCTGCACCAGGCCGGCAATTTCCGGAACTACGGCCAGCACGCCATGGGGCAGAGCGGTCAGAGCGGTCAGTAATCGCCGGGTGTCAGCAGTCGAGGCAACGGCTGCGGCGAACTCCGGCGGGACCGGCTCCAGACGGATCGTGCAGCCCTCTTCGCCATTGCCGCTTATGGCCTGGGCCTGCACCTGCTGAGCAGCCTGGCTGACCGCATTCAGCACTCGTGCCGGCCCCACGACCAGCGCCGAGGCCTCGCGCGGGATCACGTTCCGCTTGGTGCCGCCGCGGAACTCGGCCAGTTGAAGCCGACCATCGCCGGCCGAGAGAGTCTGGACCAGGAGTTTGATCGCGTTGGCCCGATTGAGGTGGATGTCCACGCCGGAATGCCCGCCGCGCAGCCCGCTGACGGTGACGCGGCTGGCCCGGGCCCGCCCGGAGGGGCTGCGAGTCTTGAAGTTCCAGGTCAGAGTCGTGTCGCAGCCGCCGGCGCAGCCGATGTAAAGGGCGTCATCCTCTTCGGAGTCCAGATTCAGCATCCGCCGGCCCTTGATGAAGTCGGGCTCGAGCACTTTCGCGCCCGACATACCCATCTCCTCATCGACCGTGCAGAGAATCTCCAGCGGGCCGTGCACTACTTCCGGGCTGGTGGCCGCGGCCAGGGCCAAGGCCAGGCCGACGCCGTTGTCCGCGCCCAACGTGGTCCCCGCAGCCCGAACAATCTGCTGCCCGGTCTTGGGGTCGTTATCCACCACCAGACGAATCGGGTCATTCTGGAAATCGTGCTGGGTTTCGGCGTTCTTCTCGCAAACCATGTCGAGGTGCCCCTGTAACACGGTTACCGGCGCGTTTTCGTGTCCCGGCGAAGCCGGCACCTGGATCACCAGGTTACCAGCGTGGTCCTCACGGACCGCCAAGCCCAGCCCCTCGGCACGCTGCCGAACGAAGACCCGGATCTTGTGCTCGTGTTTGGATGGTCGTGGAACCCCGGCCAGCTCAGCAAAGAAGCGCCAGACCGCGGCTGGCTCCAGGCCTTCCACAGCAGCGAAGTTGGATTCCGTCGTCATTGATATCCTCCTTGGTTGCTGGGCAATTATACGCGTTCCGGCCGCTTCTCGCGCCCCGGCGGCCAGCTTTCAGCCCTGCAAGCCCCGGCGGACCGATCCTGCCGGTTTCGGGCTGGCCGAAGGCCGCCACAGCACCCGCGCGGCCTAGCAGGTTGCTGAGCAACCCGGCTCTTCGGATGGCGTGTAGTTCTCCGGCGTGTTTTCGGCGAGTTTGGGATTGTCGTTGTGGGTGAGTTGCGGTTCAGTGGGCGGCGACCAGGCGGCTCGCGGGCCGCGGAGCTACGCCAGCGCGGGCTTCA
>CAYZXK010000138.1:0-9940 GCA_964482395.1 uncultured Planctomycetales bacterium
GCTGACTACGGCAACCGCATGGGAATCCCGACCGTGAACGGAGCGATCTACTTCGACCCGCGGTATCTGGGCAACCCGTTGATATTCTGCGGGTGCGTCGGGCTGATTCCGGCGGATCGTGTGGAAAAGGCCGCCCGTCCGGGGGACCTGATCCTCTTGATCGGCGGACGTACCGGCCGGGACGGAATCCACGGGGCCACCTTCTCTTCTGCCGAGCTGACCGACTCCCATGCCGAGGAATTCTCCCACGCGGTCCAGATCGGCAACCCGATCACCGAGAAGCGGGTATTAGACGCGGTCTTGCAGGCCAGGGATGCCGAGGGCGGCTGCTTGTACACGGCGATCACGGATTGTGGCGCCGGTGGACTGAGCAGTGCGGTGGGCGAAATGGGTCGGGCGGTCGGAGCGGTGGTGGATTTGGAGAAGGTTCCGCTGAAGTACGCCGGTCTGCGCTACGACGAGATCTGGATCAGCGAGGCCCAGGAGCGGATGGTTTTGGCGGTTCCGCCGGAGAACCTGGACCGACTTCTCCGCATCATGCGGGACGAGGAGGTGGAGGCCACGGTTATCGGAACCTTTGGCCACCCTGACGCCGGCCGCGCGGGAGCGCCCCGCCTGACTGTTCGGTACAACGGGCAGGAAGTCGGCGACCTGGAGATGTCGTTCCTGCATGGAGGTTTGCCGCAGAGGCAGTTGACGGCTGAGTGGTGGCCCACCGACACGAGCTTGGAGCTGCCGCCGGCCCCCCCCACCACGCCATTGATTACCGCGGAGCTGCTGGGTCGGCTTCGACTGGAGCTGGCTCGGCCCTGCGTGGCCTCAAAGGAGTGGGTCATTCGCCAGTACGATCATGAGGTGCAGGGCGGCAGCCGTATCAAGCCATTGATGGGCCCGGGGAGCGGGCCGGCGGACGCGGCGGTCCTGTGCCCGCGGTTCGATAGCCTCCGGGGGATCGCGATCGGCTGCGGCTTGGTGCCGCACCTGGCCGACGTCGACCCGTACTGGATGGCCGCGGCCTCGATCGACGAAGCTGTCCGCAATGTGGTTTGCGTGGGCGGCCGCCTCGGCCAGATCGCGATTCTCGACAACTTCTGTTGGGGGCGTACCGAGGAGCCCGACCAGCTCGGGGCTTTGGTCCGAGCCTGCCAGGCCTGCTTCGACCTGGCCAGGGCCTATGGCGTTCCGTTCATCTCGGGTAAGGACTCGCTCAACAACGAGTTCGCGCTGGACCAGGCCGATGTCGAGCCGCTGCTGGCGGCGCTGGAGCGGCGGGCTGCACTGCCTGGGACGGACGCCGCTCGCCTGCGGGCGATCCTCCCGCGACTCCGTCAGCAGCTTCGCACCCGTCGGCGCCTGGCCATACCGCCGACCTTGCTGATCAGCGCAGTGAGCATCCTGGACGACGTTCGGCGGTGCGTGACGGCGAGTCTGAAGCGGCCCGGAAACCAGGTCATCCTGGTGGGCGGCCTCCCGCAAGTCGGATTTGCACCGCCCCAGGCCCGGGCGGTCCATGAGGCGGTCGCCGAATTGATCGGCCAGGGTGCGGTCGTGGCCTGCCATGACCTCGCTGATGGGGGGTGGCTGGTGGCCCTGGCCGAGATGGCAATCGGCGGTGACCTCGGGGCCAGCCTGAGCGAAGAACACCCCGCCCACCTGGCGCCGTTCGAGGAGGCTACGGCCGGGTACCTGGTCGAGACCCCGGATCCGGAACTGGCTGCCGGTGTTCTGGACCGTCTCGAAGTGGGTCACCGGACCGTGGCGGAGGTGAGCTTGCGACCGAGCCTGACCTTGGGCGGGCGGGAAATCGCACTCGATGAGCTGCGGGCTGCCTGGGCCGGCCGCGTCGGTCAGGGGTTCGTGCCAATCCCCGCCTCGGAGGGTTGCCCGTAGCCGGCACATGCTGTCATGCCGACTTGCCTGGCTGCGGATTGGCCGAGGTCGGGAGAGGTTGGGGGCTGTGGCGGACGCGAGCGGTCGGCCTGGGCCAGCCGCCGAAAAGAAAGCCAGGATGCCGTGGTCAGAGCGACTGCCAGCAGAAGCGAGCCCGGGCCGAGGGTTTGGTAGGCGGCGGTACCGATCGCGGGCATGACCAGCCCGCGCAGCCCGGTGAGGGCGACGTGGACTCCCATGTACAGTTCGGCCTGGTGCGGTCCGGCGAAGTGAAGGTGCCCCAGGTTCCAGGCGATCATCCCCCCGCCGCGACCGGCGCCGTTCGAAAGCCGCCCGACCACCAGCATCCCGATCGACGCTAGGCCCACCCACTGAAACTGCATCAGCCGGATCAGCAGCGCCCCGGCCACCAGCACCATGCCAGCCAGCCAGTACACGCAGTTAATGACCCGGAAACGGAGTACCCCGACGCGATCGAAAAGACGCGCCCAACGCGGGATGGTCAGCAGGGCCAGGACAGTCGGAATCTGCTCCATCAGAAGATAGGAGCTGAAGTAGCCCAGCTTGAGGCTTTGGGTCAGGAAGATGGTAAGCACCGGGTCGACCATGAAGTTGGCCGAGCCGAGCAGATACTGGGCGCTACAGTAGCGGGCGAAGTCCCGGTCGCGTTTGAGGATCGAGGCGGCCTCCCGCAAGCTGGCCAGCAGACGGGCTGGGCCGTCACCGGCGTGGGCACCCAGGTGCTGCTGCAACCGGGCCAATTCCTGGGCCTGGCCCCGGATCCGCAGACGACGCAGGGGGATCAGAGATAACAGGCCAATGCCGCCAGCCGCCGGGTACACGAAGCGGTAATAGCTGGCGTGCTGGTCGAAGGCCAGGCTGGCCAGTAGGCCCATCGCCAGCATGAGCAGGGCGCTGACTGCCTGGAGCCGGCCCGCGATCTGGGCCCGGTGCGAAGCGGGGTAGTTGGACCTCCAGATCGAGGTGCGGAGCGTGACCAGGCCGGATACGAAGACCCTTGCGGCCGCGATCTGAGCGGCAAACAGCCACCCGCCCCAGGGGTGCCAGTCGCTTGGAGTGAATGCCACCGAGCCGGTGCTGAGCGCGGCGCAGACCGCCAGAAATACGAAGGCTTGAACTTTGGGCCGGCCCCGCAGCAGAATCGCCCAGATGAAGTTCAGCAGGTTGGCCAGCATGGGTGTGGCCCACACCACCGGGACCAGCAGTGGGCTGTGGAAAGTCTTGGCTACCACGATGCTGGCGAACGAGCCGTCCACCAGGTTGGCGAACAGCCCCCACAGCACCATGTGTCGCAGTTCGGCGGCGTAGTTGGGCCGGGCCAGAAGGGGAATATCTTTGAGGCGGAAAAAGTCCAGGCTAGCGGGCATATCCGACTTTCGTAACCTACAATGTTAGCGGCCGGCCCGGTCGGTGGCAGCCGCTATTCGCCTTTTGCCGCTTTGACAGTCGCCCCCGCGCGGGCGACAATTAACCAAACCGGACCAAGTTGCGCCGGGCCGCGGCCCAAACCAGCGTCCGGAGGATTTGCGCCATGATCGGGTTGACAACATTGGCCTGGTTCACCGACCCGTGGACCTATCTGCTGGTCGGTCTGGTGGCACTGCTGCTGTTTGGGAAGCGCTTGCCGGAGGTCGGCCGATCGCTGGGCCGCGGGATCGCCGAGTTCAAGCGGGGGCTGCACGATGTGCAGGATGAGATTCTGCGGGAGGAGAAGGAGGGCCCGCCACCACCCCCCAAGCTCCAGGCGCCCCATCCCGAGGACCAGGACGCCGCCCGCAAGCTCCCCAGCGGACAATCGCAGCCCCCTGTTCCCACCGATCAGGCTTCAGACCGGAACGCCCCATAACCGTCAATTGAGAAACACACCTTGGGCCGTCTGGATCCGCAGCGCCGGACCTCCGAGCCTGCCCTTTTGCCAATGCGAATCGGGTAGCGTCAGGCTCGGAGGTCCAGCGCCACGGCCTTTCAACGGACTGATAACGGGGAACCGGTGGCGAGGTCCGGCAATTCGGTGCGACGAATGCTTTCGACGCCGTCCGGCTCTGCCGCGAGTCCGCTGAGTTAGTGCTCTGGAAGGTTCGGATATGGAGGGAACCGAACCTGGTCGGCCTGCGGTCCGATGAACACACTGGGCCGGCCGGCAGGCCACTGGACCCATAATCAGGCTGTGCCGACCTGGCAGGCCGGCCGCTCTGAGCCAGGGCTGACGGCGCCGGCGTGGAGGACCGCGCGGTGGAGAAGCTGCGCCGATTGGGAGCTGGCGAGCTGGTGGTTGGGCAGGTGCTGCCTGGCCACCTCTGCGACCGTACCGGACGGGTGTTGATCCCCAAAGGCCGCAGGCTTACGCCGGAGGACCTTGAGCGTCTGGGCACGCAGCAGTCCGGCGAGCTCTACGCCGGCCCGGACTGGCCGGCTTCGGAGGGGTCCAGCTCGCAGGACGATGTGGCCCCCATGGACGTCGACGAGTGGATGAACTGGGCATCCAAGCGTCGGCACGGCCCGACGGGCGGCCGCGGCCGCACTCGCCGACATCCCCGTCGCCCATGGAATGCGAAGCTGGAGCTGGTAATCGAGGAGTGCTGCGACGGCTTTGCCAACCTGCTTAAGATTGCCGTGAACACCAGCGACATCTCCCCGGGGGGATTCGCGTTCACTTGCGGCCGATTCGTCCACCCGGGGACGACCGTATATGTTCGATTTCGAACTCTGCCCGGCCAGCCGGTGATCAAAGGTATAGTGCGCGACTGCATTCACCTGGCCGGCCGCGAACACCGGGTGGGAGTAGAGTTCATTCAGCTCCAACCCAAGGAAGCCGTGCGGGGGATCTGAGCGCGACGTTCGGGGCAGCCTGCCCGCGGCCGGCTCCGCCTCAGGTCGGTTGAGAGCCGTGAGCCCGGTCAGACCTCGCTCACCACGCCGCGACGCTTCAAAACCGTCACGATCAGCTCGACTGCCTCCTGGACGGTGAAGCGGTCAAGGCTGATCGTCAGGTCGTAGCAGGCCGGATCGTTGGCCGACTTGCCGAAGTGCCGCCGGCGGAACTCGGCGCGCTCGCGGTCGATCCGCTCCAGTTCCGCCATCGCCAGCGGGACGGTGATTCCGCGCCGTCGGGCGAGCTCCGCGGCCCGACGGGCCGCCGAGGCGGTGATCCGCACCCGCAGGCCGTGCTCGGGCGGGAGGATGAGGTCGGCGCCGCGGCCGAGAAAGACGGCGTGCCCCTGCCGGGCCAGGGCCAGTACGGTCTCGGTCAGCCGGTAGAGATAGTCGTCCTTGGGAAGCTCGCCGCCGATCACCCAGCGCAAAGCCTGCTCCAGCCAGCTCTGGTCTCGTTCGTCCAGGTGCTCGTAGAGCCGGGCCCGGACCCGGTCGTCGCCGGCCATGGCCTGAAGAATCTCGCGATCGAACACCGGCCAGCGAAGTCGCTCGCCCAGCAGGGTGGCCACCTGCGATCCGCCCGAGGCTACGCTGCGGGAAATGGCTACGAAATCGGCCACGCTGGGGGGCGGGACATCCGGCTGCGGCTTGGTAAGCTGGGCCCGGGCCAGTTCCCAGTTCCGCATCTGCTTTTCGACCAACCGCATGAGTTCGCCGTGGCTCGGCGAGCGACTGGGAGACATTCTTAGCACCTCGCGCGTGGCCCGCGCTTCTTGCCAATGGCGATGGTCCGGGCTTAAGTCCGGTGCGGGCCGTTCAAACCTGAGAATCGCCCAAAAAGTTCGAGGGCGTTAGTTCGCCGTGCTACATTGCTTGCGGTCGTCTCCCCTCGGGGGCGCGGGCCAGGTCTTGGACGTTTGGAGGCAACGCACATGTCACGCCTAACCGTGGCTGCCTGCACTAATTGCGCCATTGGCATTCTACCCATCGGTCTTGTCCGCGTCTTGCCCCGCAAGGAGGCGCAGGTCGAAAAACGGGTTACTCCGCGGCCACTCCCAGCCTTCGCGTTCTCCCTGGTTGACATGCGATCCGGGGTCCTAGTATCGGTCCCATTCGAGGCCGAGGCGACCGACGCCCAAGACTTCTCGTCAGGGGAAGGTGTGTGGTTCCGCGGTACCGGCTGCGCGATGGGCGCGGACGGCCGGACGATCGCCGACCAGCTCTCAATCGACCTACGGTTCAAGCTTGGCCAAAAGCCGGAGAAGTTGATACAGGTCGGGGACTCGGTGGTCGCGTCGTTTGGCCGTGATTCGGCGGTTGACTGGGTCGAGTTTGGGCCCGAGAGAACCCACGCCGCCGTGGTGAGCTTGCGGCGACAGTCGGTCGCGACTGTGCAGGTCGACACTTGCTTGGGGCGGCTGCTTGATACGCCATCCCTGGCCGTACTGCTTGCGCAGGTGCACGAAATCCTTACCCAGGCCCCTGAGGATGCCAGCAGGGCGGTTGCTTTCGAGTGCACGCCGACGTTCGCGGAGTGCTTGGCGGCGGCCCAGGCGGCGTGCGGTGCCGGTGGGGTAGAGTCTTGTCAATACCGTTGCAACCAGTCCACCGGCGAGGCGGAGTGCAGTTTCAAGTGCAAGTCGACGCCGGGCTAGCACCGCGCAGTTGAGGCAGCGCAACTGGGGGGCCATCCGGGGACGCGGCAACCGGCCAGCGCGGACGGAATCCTACGGACGGCGGAGCTGTCCCTGCATGACCATGACAATCGGCCCGCTGGCCTGAGTGCTCCAGGAGAAATCCCGGTTCTCCTCGAACCGGCTGGTCCAGTTAAGCACCTCGCCTTCCAGCGCGGCCACGTACACCCGACGTTCGAACTCGGTCTTCACGTAGCCTTCCGAACACCGGGCCTGGTCATACCAGCGGCTCCAGGCCAGCCGGAAACTGCTTTCGGCGAAGTCGGCCTCGCGGAGGGTGATGGTCTCTACGCTCTGCTGCTGCGGAATCCGCCAGGGCTCCCCCGGGCAGACATTGGTCTTGTGGACCACCCGGGCTCCGGCTACGAAACACAAGGGCCACTCCGGCGGCCAGGGCGAATCGTTCCCAATCGGCTGCCCGAACTGGTCGAAGCTGACCGTGATTTGCTGCTGGCTGGTGGTGGTCTGACCGGTGGCCTGGTCGATTACCGTCACCGTGACCGTCCCGGTCCAAGTTCCGGCCAGGCTCGAGTCGGCGACCGAAGGCAGAGGCGGCAGCGGGCAGCCGCTGTAAAAGGTGCCTTCGGGGTAGAGCAGGGCCCCGCAGCCGCACAACAGGACGCACGGGGCCGCAATCAGGCTGACCATGAATCTGCACCGACTGGTTGCCGACATCTGGCGACCTCCTGTCAGACCGCGGCCCGCAAGAACCGCCCATTTGTGCAGCGGGAGCAGCCGCCTCAGATTCTCCAGACCACGCCGCCGCGGACCTGGCCGAGCGCAGCTCGCCCGGCCAACTCCACCCTGGACGGCGGCGATCAATCTCGCGCGCCAGGCATCCAACGTCAACTGAGCGGTCGCTCAAAGCAGGCCGTGCTTGGCCAGTCGGTAGCGTAGTCGATCGCGGGAGAGGTTGAGCAGTTTGGCGGCCTGGGTCTGGTTGTTGTTGGTCCGTGCCAGGGCCTGTCGGAGCAGGTGGATCTCCAGTCGGCGGAGGCGGTCGAAATCGAAACCCTCGGGCGGCAGAGTCAGGCTCTCGATGTCCCGCTCCCAGGGCTGCATCTCGCTGCGTCCCAGTACGATGTCCGCGGGCCGGATCAGATTGTCCTTGCACAACAGGACGGCCCGCTCGATGACGTTTCTCAGCTCGCGGACATTCCCAGGCCAACTGTAGCTTCGCAGCAGGTCGAAAACTTCTTCGGAGACCTTGACCGCCGGCTTCTTGAACTCCTGCGAGAACCGGCTGACGAAGTGCTGGGCCAGCAGCCGGACATCCTCGCCGCGGGCCCGCAGGGGCGGCAGGGTTATGGTCACCACGTTCAGCCGATACATCAGATCGCGCCGGAACTGGCCCTGCTCGATGGCCTTTTCCAGGTCGCGGTTGGTGGCGCCGATGACCCGGACATCGACGCTCAGCTCGCGGGTGCCGCCCACCCTGCGGAACCGGCGCTCCTCCAGGAAGCGGAGCAGTTTGGCCTGCAAGGCGGGCGGCATGTCGCCCACCTCGTCCAGGAAGATGGTTCCGCCGTCGGCCAGTTCCAGCAGGCCCTTTTTTTGCAGTTTGGCGTCGGTGAAGGCCCCGCGCTCGTGTCCGAACAGCTCGCTTTCCAGCAGCGATTCGGACAGGGCGGTGCAGGTGATGTTCACGAAGGGGGCCGCGGCCCGGTCGGAATTGTGGTGGATCACCCGGGCCACCAGGTCTTTGCCGGTGCCGGTCTCGCCGCGCAGAAAGACGGTCGACACCCCGGTCCGGGCCACCTGCTGGATGGTTTCGAACAGTCGGAGCATGGAAGGATCTTTGCCGATGATGGCGTCGATGCCGTACTGCGCGGCCAGATGTCGGCGGAGCTGGCGGACCTCCCGGCGCAGCTTGGTGGTCTCCAGAGCCTGATCCACGGTGGCCAGCAGCTCGTCCATCTGGAACGGCTTGGCGATGTAGTTGAAGGCCCCCAGCTTGATGGCCTTGACTGCGGTCTCGATCGTGCTGTAAGCGGTCATCATGATCACCACCGCGTCCTGATCCACCTGCCGGATCCGGTGCAGCACATCCAGGCCGGTGATGTCCGGGAGTTTGTAATCCAGCATCACCAGGTCGAACAGGCCGTCGTCCAGCAGATCCAAAGCGGCCTGTCCGGTCTCCGCCTCGACCACCTGGAAGCCGCGCTCCTCGAACTTCTGGCGCAGCGACCAGCGGATCAGAGCCTCATCCTCCACGATCAAAACGCGAACGCTCATTCTCGGCTCCTGTTGGCGAGGGAGGCTGGCTCAACTCGACGGTGACCGCGGTGCCCTCTCCCGGTCGAGTGCGGATGGCGATGCTTCCGCCGTGAGCCTCCGCGATCTTGCGGCAGATCGAGAGCCCCAGCCCGGTACCGCGGGCCTTGGTGGTGAAGAACGGCTCCATGGCTCGCCGGGCCACCTCTTCGGTCATGCCGCATCCGCGGTCCTCCACCACCAGCCGGACGAGCCCGTCCTGGAGCTGCCCGGTCAGGCGGACCGGTCCGCCGGCCGTGGAGGCCTGGGCCGCGTTGAGCAGCAGGTTCATCAGCAACTGCTCGAGCTGGTGCTCGTCCGCGGTCATGGTCGACAATTCGGCTCCCAGCTCGCACTCGAAGCGTACCCGCTCGAATTCCGGTTCCTTGCGTAACAGAGCCAGGACCCGCTCGGCCACTCGCGGCAAGTCGCAGCGCTGGTACTGTGGCGGCTGGGGACGGGAAAAGACCAGCAGGTCGCTGACCGAGCGGTCCAGCCGGTTGATCTGTCGGAGAACCTCGGCCAGCACCGGCCGATGCGCATCCCCCGGCTTGAGGCTGTCGCGGATCACCTGGATGGCTCCACTGATGCCGGCCAGCGGGTTCTTGACCTCGTGGGCCAGGGAGGCCGCCAACTGCCCCACCTCGGCCAGTTGCTCGGCCTGTCGCAGACGGGTCAGCATGGCCTCCCGCTCCACTTGGCGGATTTGGTTCGCGTAGCCCTCGCGGTAACTTTCCAGTATCAGCCCGGTTTCCAGCATCAGCAGCTTATGGAGCGAAGCCAGCTTGGCTTCCCGGTCCGGCGCGGTCGAACTGCGGACTATCCGTTCCAGTTCCTCCCAAATGGTTTGCATCGAGGCGATCATGAAATGCGGCCGCAGACCGACCCGGACGTGGGTGGATCCGATCTGGGCCCGCCGACGGGCGTAGGAGTGGTCATATCGCCCGCAGAACAGCTCGCTCAGCCACCCGGTCAACGCCTGAAACAATCTGCTCCGCTGCGCCGCGCCGCCGGTGAGGACTTGCCAGGTGCCCGGATGACTGGCGATGTGGCGGCAGAAGCGCTCCACCACCTGGGCCAGGTGGGGCTGGACAAGTTCGGCCAGCTCACGCAGGTTGGCCGCGTCCTGCTGACTGAAGGCCAGAAAACTCTTGAGTTCTTCCAAGACTGCCGCGGTCATTCACGTGATTCTACCCGCCCGTCGAAGG
>CAYZXK010000139.1:0-2281 GCA_964482395.1 uncultured Planctomycetales bacterium
AGCCATGACCGTCCATCTGACGCCCGAGCAGCGGGACACTCTCTTGCGGCTGGTTGACGCCGAGATTCGCGAGCTGGGCCCCGAGATCCACCACACCCGAACCTACAAGGACGATCTCAAGGAGCGGAAGCGGTGGTTGCAGGCCCTCTACGACCTGCTGGCCAATGCCGGCAGCGAGTCGCACGAAGCGGCCGCGGGTCTGTCCGGCGAGCCGATCGGCGTCGCGTGAGCAGCGGGTGCATTTCTGGACTGTCCGGCAACATTCGAGCGTTCGACCACATCAGCGGTCAGCGCCGGTGACTGAGCGAATTAGGCAAGGGGCGTCGGCTTTGCTCGCGCCGATCGGATCGGCGTGGGGCATTCACCGTACCGCTGGGCCCACCCGGTAGGGTGACGCGTTCTTGCCGCTCAGCTTGGGCTTCTTCTAGTTCGCTTGGCTACGATCGCGGCCAGACGTCGAATGTGCTCCGGCCCGGTTCCGCAGCATCCGCCGACCATATTCGCGCCGGCCTCGAGAATCTGCGGCCAGCGGGCGGCGAACTGGCGGGGCGTCTGCTTCCAGACCGCTCGGCCTTCTTCCAGCTCCGGCAGGCCGGCATTGGGTTTCACCCAGAGCGGCAGCTCGGTGGCGGCCCGCAAGGCAACCACCGCTGGCAAAACGTAATCTATACCGGCGCCACAGTTGCAACCGACCGCATCCGCCCCGGCGTCCTCCAGAGCCGCCGCGCATTCTCCCGCCGCCGCCCCCATCATCGTCCGGGTACGTTGCGGCCCGGAGTCGAAGGACATGCTGGCGATGACCGGAAGTCCGGTCGCGTCTTTGGCGACCCGCAATGCCAGCAAAATTTCGGCCAGCTCCGAAAAAGTTTCCAGCAGTATCAGATCAGCACCGCCCTGAGCCAGGGCCTCAGCCTGTTCAGCGAAGATCGGTCCGAGTTGCTCGGGCGTGGTCTCGCGAACGGCCAGGATCTTGCCGCTGGGGCCGATCGACCCGGCCACCAGGGCCGACCGGCCCTTGACCGCCTGCCGGGCCAGCTCAGCCCCTCTCGCGTTGATTTCCGAGACGCCGTAGGGCACGTTCCGCCGCTCGAGGTTTGACCGGTTGGCGGCGAAGGTGTTAGTAGTGATGAATTGGGCCCCGGCATCCAGGTATTCCCGAGCCAGGGCGACCACCAGGTCCGGGTGGGTGAGGTTGGCAGTCTCGGCCATTACGATGGGCGGCAACCCCCGCATCTGCAACTGGGTGGACCAGCCGCCGTCGGCCACGTGTACGCTTGCCCTCAGCTTGGCGGGATCGAACTTCACAGGCTCACCACGGAAGGGCCAGTGCCGGCAAGAATTCGTTTTATCCGCCGGCAGATCTCGGCCGGCTCTCCCGGCCCCTCGTAAGTCAGCGGCCCATCATAGCCGCAGGCCAGCAGCTCACGCACGACCGCCGGCCAGTCGACGCTCCCTTCGCCGGGGGCGCAGAAGCCTGCCGGGCCGGGCCGGGCCAGATCATAGTCCTTCACGTGGACGCGAGCGATCCGGCGGCCCAGCACGGCAATCCAATCTTGCGGGTACCCGCAGGCCAGCACGTTTCCGACGTCGAGGTAGAAGCCCACATAGGGCGAATTGACCCGGTCGATAAGCTCGGCCGCTTCCAGCGGTGAGAGCAGGAAGCGGTTCCAGACGTTCTCGACCGCTAAGACCACAGCTCGAGCCTCGGCCTCGTAGCGAAGCTGGCAGAGGGTCTCGATGGTCCGATACATCGCGTCGGCATATCCAACCACCGGCTGCCGATCCTCGCTGGTACCGACCACTGCCGGCACGACCAAGATGGCTCCCGCCCGGGCGGCCGCGGCGGCGTCCAGCATTCGGATGGTCAGGTCCCAGGCCCGTTGACGATCGGCCGGGGTCGGAGAAGCGTAGTTGAATTCCCAGAACAGCGCCGTTGCCAAACTGGTCAGTCGCAGACCGAGCTGGTCGGCCCGGTCGGCCAGGCGGGCGAACTCGCATAGGGGCGTATCGGGCCGGAGCGGACCATCCCGGCCCAACACCGGCTCAAATCCCTGGAAGCCGGCCGCGGCGGCGGCCTCCAACTGTTCGGTCGCCGAAGCGGTCTGCGAGAACGTCCAGGCGTTGACCGCGGGATACATACAGCGAGGCCTCGCCTGCCCCGAGGCATTATCGGAGACGTTCGGCGCAGCGGACAAGGCCGTCGCCCGCAACGGACGCCGGCCCAGCCCGAGAAAGCTTCCGTCCCTCCGGATCGCACCGAGACGCTCTGGCTCCCGAAAAA
>CAYZXK010000140.1:0-5037 GCA_964482395.1 uncultured Planctomycetales bacterium
GATGTACAGCAACACGGGGTCGAATGTATTCATTACGGCGATCCTGGGGCGCGTCGACGCACGCAGCGGCGAGCTGGAGTACGTGAACGCTGGCCACCCGGCCCCGCTGCTGGTTCGGCGTGGCCGGGTCCAGCCGGAGCCGGACGGACATGCCCTGCCGCTGGGGATCGAACCGGACGAAGAATACCAGGTGCAGCAGATAGCCCCCGGGCCGGACCTCGAGGCGGCATTGTTCTATACCGACGGGCTGGTCGAGGCGGCTAACCCGGCCGGTCGGCTCCTGGACTTGACCCCGGTGACCGATGCACTGAGCCGACTGCCCGATCGACGAGCGGGCACCGTGCTTGGCAGTCTGCTGAGTCTGGTCCGGCAGCACGTGGGTCCGGGAAAGCACGCCGACGACCTGACGCTGATGGCAATAGAATACGTTCACTAGCCCGATACGCCCTTGCACACCGCGGTTCCACATTAGGTCCCAGCATGCAGCGCTGAGCAGAACACATCAGCCAAAGGGGGCCTGACGAGCCGGGAATGTGTGCAGGCGCCCGGGTCGGCACCGCGCGGTGGGCATCCGCGGTCTGACGGACCGTGTGCCGTCACGGGCGGTCGTTCAGCCCGGCCGCACGAAAAGCAGCGCGGTGCCGCCGACCGCGATCAGAGCCCCTAACACGGCCCGATAGCTGATCCGTTCCTTGTGGACCCAGGCTGAAAGCGGCAGCAGGAAGATGGGCGTAAGGGAGCAGGCAGTCTGGGCAACGGCCAACGGAGCCCGATCGGACGCCACCAGCGACATCCAGATTCCCAGAAACGGGCCGACGATGGAGCCGCACAGGGTAAGCAGGTATCCGCTGCGCCGGCGGGAGCCAGTGATAGATGGCGACCCATGCAAGTCGTCGGCCCGCCGCCGGGCTGCCGTCCATGCCAAGGTAGGGAGGACGAAAATGGCCGCAAAGAACATGCGGACCAGCGTGGCGGCCTGGGGATCGAGATGCTCCTGCCGCGGCAGCCAGCCATGGCCGATGCCGGCCTTGCTGAGCAGCAACCCGCCGGCCTGACAGGCTGCGGCCAGCGTAGCCAAGACCAGGCCACGCAGACGGTTGGAACCGACGCCCGGCCCACCGGCCCCCGGGCGTTCAAGGATCACCCAGGCCACGCCGCTGACCGTAAGCGCCGTCCCCAGCCCCGAAAGCGCGGTCAGCGTCTCGCGAAGGGCCAGCCAGCCGAAGGCCGCCGCCAGCAGAGGCGCAGTGGTCATGATGAGCATCGAGAGCCGCGGACCGATCTCCACGAAGGCGGTAAAAAGGGCCAGATCACCGATGCTCAGCCCGACCAAACCGGAAAGCGCCAGCAAAAGCACCTGCCCGGAGTTGGCCTGCGGAATCCACAGGCCAGTCAGCAGCCGGTGCGTCAGCCCCAGCCAAATGACGGCCAGCACGATTCGAGTCGCATTGACGGTGGTGGGGCCGATCCGCTTGCCGGCGGCGGTGAAGCACATGGCCGTGCAGGTCCACAAGAGGGAAGCGGTCACGCCGGCCGCAGGTCCAAGGAACGGTTCAAGACCTGCAATCGGCGTCCAGCCGGCCAGCACAGGAGCAAACATCACCTCATGCTGGACGCAAGTCCGGCGGAATGCAACCAGGCGGAAGATTGGGCGGTCCGACCACCCGCCCAGCATTGGTCCCCGGCCGGCCGGACAGTGCGGCTGCCGCCGCTACAACGGGCGTTTGACGGCCTGGCCGCTCTTGCGCGGCAGGCGGTCCGGCACGGGCCCTTCCTTGCGAAAGTCGAGCAAGACCCGGTCGTCGTGTTCGCCGGGCAGCCGGTAACGAACCGTGTCCACATGCTTCAAGCGGCAGGTCCGGACAGCGTTCTCAGCCGCCATGCACTCCGACTCCGCCGCCGACGCCGACTTGTAGAACCACGCATGCCCGCCCGTTCGGACGAACCCGGCCGCGTACTCCACTAATACTGGCAACGCAGCGACGGCCCGGGCGGTCACTCCGTCGAACCGCTCACGGTACGCCGGATCATGAGCCAGAATTTCCGCCCGGCCCCAGACCACCTTCAGGTTGGATAGTCCGAGACACAGCCCGATCCGCCGCACCGCTTCGACCTTCTTGCGGGTAGCATCCAGCAAGGTCACTGCAAGCGAAGATGCACAGGCAAGGGGAATACCGGGGAAACCGCCGCCGCTGCCCAGGTCAAGAAGGTCTCTGACCCCCGCGCGTTGCAGCAGTGGCAGCAGGACCAGACTGTCGCAGATGTGAATCCGCCAGACCTCAGCTTCGGTCTTGGCACCGGTGAGATTCACCCGTCGGCATTCTTCCAGCAGCAACCGGACGAACCGACGCAGCGCCTCGTAGCTGGTCGGGTCGAGCTCGAAGCCCGCCGCGGCAAGCTGCTCACGCGTCATAGGCCATCCCACGCGGGCCGCCCGGGATCCGCCGAGCGCGGCGTGACTGCGAGCCGGCCCACCACCTCATGCGGCGGGCGGCGCTGAGGAGTCGGCCGCGCCATCACCCGCGTGGCGGCGCGCCCCTGGCGGCCGGGGCTGGCGCGGGCGGAGGTGCGGGCTGCGAAGCTGCCGGAGCCGGCAACATCGCCAAATGGCGCTCCTCCGGGGCCATCAGCACTTTGTCCCCGGCATTCAGGCCCGCGGTCACCTCCACCATCGTGGCGGTCGTTCGCCCCAGCCGGATCTCGACCGGCTCGACTGAGACACCCTTACGTACGAATACGAAGTGCTGAGCCCCGCGGGTGAACACCGCCTGCACCGGCACCGCCAACACATCGGGCACCTCTTCGATCAGGATCTCTATGTGAGCGGTGTCGCCGGGCGAAAGTGGGGCGTCGCTCTCGTCCAGACGGATCTCACTGGCATGCTCCTTGAGATTGGGATTCAGCCAGCTCCGCTCGGAATCGGCGAACTTGGCGATCTTGGTGAGGGTACCGGTGAAGGTCCGGCCCGGGACGGCGGGTACCCGCACCAGGCAAGGCAATCCTTCCCGCAGTTTGTGGCGGTCAGCCTCGTGGATGCGGGTGCTGACCATCATCTTGGAAGTGTCCGGGATGGTCAGAAGAGTCTGACCGGGATAGGCCTGCTCGCCCACCGCGACGCGGTTCCCGCCCCAATAACGTCGCTCGCTCAGGTCGCCATACTGCACTATTCCATCCACCGGCGAGCGAATCTCGCACTTGCCCAGTTGTTCCTTGAGGCGCTCGAAGCGACGCTGGCGAATGGCCAAGGCCTGCTGCTGGTCCTCGACCTTGGCCAGGGCCTGCTTCTCGCGCGATTCGGCCCGTTGACGCTCGCGCTCCAGCTCCTGTCGGGCCTGCTCGACCGCGGCGACCTTCTGCATCCGGTTCTTCTTGAACTCGATTTCGTCCAGCGTACGCAGCTCGAGCTGATTCTTCTCCAAAGTCAGCTTGAGGCGCTCGACCTCATCCTCCAGCTCCTTGATCCGAGCCTTGGTGATGAAACCCCGGGCCTCCAGCGGGCGGCTCTTCTCCAGTTCTTCCTGCTTGCGGGCCAGCTCGGTGTTGGTCTGCATGATGGCGATCTGGATGGTCTTCAGGGCTCTCTGGTAGTCGCCCTCCAGATAGCCCTCCAGCTCCAGATTGGCCACCTCCAGGTCCACCTCCGCCTTGGCGATCCGGCTCTGGTTTTCGCTGCGGGTGATCAACAGCGCCTGCTGGGCCTCCTCCAGAGCGGCGGCGATGCCCTTCAGCTCCAGCTCGGCCGTATCCACCCGGTCCTTCATGTCCTCGGCGGCCAGCTTGAGCAGCAGGTCGCCCTTGCTGACCCGCGTGCTCTCGGGAATCACCCACTCGATCGTTACCCGTTCGCCCTGGACTTCGCACTTGATTTCGACCGACTCGACCGGCTTGAGTTCGCCATCTTCTCTGAGCGTGATGTTCAGGGTGGTGGGTTTGACCACGAAGATCGCCGCCTGGTCGCTGGAGCCGCCGAACAGGCTCTTCAGTCGCCTCACCGGGCTAGTCAGGCCGACCAGCATCGCCAGGACGATCAGCCCCAGCCCGCCGATCAGCAGCCGCCGGCGCCAGCCTCGACCGACTCCTGCTCTGATCGCCGGTTTGCCGAGACTCTGAACCGGGCGGGCGATCGATCCCGACCCGGCCTGGGCAATCTGGTCCATGGGTGGCCTCCGACCGTACGACGCCGACAATCCACCCGCGTTCGGCATCCGCAGGATGCCGGTGGGCCCAATTGCGGCCTTCAACTTCCCCATGTGTATTCTACCGGACCGGTCCACACCTGTCGCCGGGCCGGCGTCGCCGGGCTTCCCGCCCGAGGCGGCTTGCCAGCCAAGCCGGCCCCGACTGAAATGCGCAGGCCGGTCGCCCGGCATCCAGTGCTCGGAGATCGCCGTCCAGAGGTCGGAAGCCGCAAGATGCGAGTGCTACTGTACGCCCCGGTGGATCTCAACCTGATCGACGGGTCGGCAATCTGGTGCGTCTCAGTAGCTCAGATGCTGGGGCAAGATGGGGCGACTTCGGTCGATATTCTGCTGCACACGCCCGTCCACCGCGAGGTTAACCTGGGAGGACTAACGAGCGATTCGCGTTTCAGTCTGCGTGATCCCTGGGCAGAGGGGGCGGAGTGGCTGCCTCGCGAGTTAGAACGTCTCGGGTCGCGCTTGACGCCCCAGCAGGCCCGGGACTGCATTCAGCGGTTGGATGCGGCCCAGCCTTACGACCTGCTGATCGTGCGCGGCGGCCCGATCTGTCAAGAGGTCGCGGGCTTGCCGCGGCTTGCCGCCCGCACTTGGTTCTACCTGACCCAGCAGGGGGCGGACCCGGCGACGGTCCGGGCGGTGGGACGGAGCAATGGGCGTATCGCCTGCCAGACCCCCCTGCTTCAGCAGTTCTTTGAAGATCTCCTGGGCCCATCACCCGATCGGTACGTACCCTTGCCGCCGATGGTGCCCCGGGTGCTGTGCGAAGCCCCGCGCAGCTCCGCCCCGGCTCCGCGAATTTGTTACATTGGGAAATTCGACCCGCACTATATGATCGAAG
>CAYZXK010000141.1:0-10681 GCA_964482395.1 uncultured Planctomycetales bacterium
GTACCCGCCACTTCCACGCCAGCCGGGCCCACCACCGGCCCACCGTTCATGGCAGCCAGTCGGCCCCAGCCTTTTCCGAGACTGGGCCGCGGGTTCTTCACGGTAGTTACCCTTGCCGGCTGTGGAGGGGCTTTGGGCGGCTGCGGCTCGGCCGGCTTCGGCCTGGCGGCCTTGGTTCTCCTCACCATGGCCTGCGCGACGCTTTACGGAGTCGCCCGGGAGGCGGAGCGCTACGCACTACTTTCTCGGACGCCGCCCAACAGCCCGCCGGCCCCGCCTTCTGATACCATGCCTTGACCGCAATCGCGGGTCTTCGTCTTGCCGCTACGGCTTAGGTCCCGGCGGCTCGGCGTGGTAGTATGTGGCATGGGCTTGATTCGGCTCCAGAACGTGTTCAAGCAGTTCGGGTCGCGCCTGGTGCTTGAGGACGTGACCCTCGAGCTGCACACCGGAGAGATAGCCGCCCTGGTCGGCGCCAACGGAGTCGGCAAGACTACCCTCCTGCGTCTGATAGCCGGCCAGCTCCAACCGGACAGCGGCTCGATCACGTTCTCCAGAGGTCTGGCGGTCGGCTATCTGCCGCAGGAGCCACAGCTTCCGCCGGCCAAGACTCTCCGCCAGGCGGTGGCCGAGGCCTTCAGCGAGCTGACGAGCCTGGAGGGGAAACTGCAAGAACTCTCCGAGCAGATAGCCGCCGAGTCGGACCCTGCCCGCCGATCGGAGCACATGTGCCAGTACGATCGTCTCAGCGCCTCTTTCCACGCGGCCGGCGGCTACCGCTTCGAGCAGCGGCTGCACGAGGTACTGGGGGGCCTGGGTTTCTCGACCAGCGACTATGACCTGCCAGTGGCGGCTCTTTCCGGCGGGCAGAAATGCCGGGCCGCCCTGGCCAAGCTCTTGTTGCAGGAGCGGCAGTTCCTGCTGTTCGATGAGCCCACCAACCATCTGGACATCGACGCGGTGCGCTGGCTGGAGAAGTTCCTGGCCGGCCGCGACGGCGGCGCAATCATCGTTTCCCACGATCGCTACCTGCTGGACCGCCTGGCCGAGCGGGTGATCGAGCTGGCCCCGGGCGACGACGGCGGGCCCGCGGCCCGCGTCCAGTGCTACCCCGGCAACTACTCCAGTTACGTCGAAGTCCGCCAGGTCCGACGCTTGACCCAGCAGCGGCAGTACCAGAAGGACCAGGCTTTCATCGCCCAGCAGCGGGAATTCATCGCTCGCCACCATGTCGGCCGACGCTGCAAGCAGGTCCGAGGCCGCCGAACCCGGCTGGAACGGCAACTGGCGTCCGGGGAGCTGGTCCTGCACCGCCCCAGCCAGACCAAGGCTCTCAAACTGGAGTTCGCCGGGCCGGCCTCGATCCCGACCGGAAAGGAACTCATCCGAGTCGAGGGACTCAGCAAGCAGTACGGCCAGCGCACACTGTTCAGCAACCTGGACCTGAGCATCCAGGCCGGTCGACGACTGGGTATCACCGGCCCCAACGGCACCGGCAAAACCACCCTGCTGAAAATCATCCTGGGGCAGGTCCAGCCCGACGCGGGCCGAGTCTACCTGAATCCGATCACCCGCATCGGCTACTTTGCCCAGGAAACCGAATCAGTGCTTAGTTGCACGCCGGCGGCACAGGCCGACCAGGACGGGCAGTCACGTGCGGCCCGGCCCACCGCCTTCCCCGACCGTCCCGGTCCCGGCCCGGCCGGCCGAATCACTTACGCCGACCTGGAACCCGGCCGCACCATCGTGCAGGAGATCTGCGCTGTCCGGCCAGACTTCCTCGAGCCCCAGGCTCGCAATTATGCCGGTCGCTTCCTCTTCAGCGGGGAGGAAGCCTTCAAGCGGGTGGAGCAGCTCTCGGGCGGCCAACAGTCGCGGGTCCGCTTCATGAAGCTGATGTTGGCGGCGCCCGAGCTGCTCATTCTGGATGAGCCCACCAACCATCTGGACATCCCATCACGTGAGGCGCTGGAGGCCGCTTTGCTGGAGTTCACCGGGGCGATCGTCGCAGTCAGTCATGACCGCTATTTCCTCGACCGAATTGCCCAGTGCTTGCTGGTAATGCGGCCCGGCGAGGTAAAGCTCTACCACGGCAATTATTCCTACTACATCGATCAGATCGAGCGGCTCCGGGCGGCCGAACCGCCGGCTCGGACCACCACCAAGCCCGCGGCCGACTCCCGGCCCGCGGCCCGCCCCAGGCCGCGCAAGCAACCGCCTGGCCACCCGGGCCGGACCGATTCCCCGTTGGCCCGACTCAGTTTGGCCAAGCTGGAGGCATTCATTACCGAACGCGAAGAGCGATTGGCCAGGTTGCATGAGCGGTTCGCCGACCCCAAGACCTACCGCGATCCGTCGGCGATCAACGAGCTGCGCGACCAGTATGAGGCTCTCAAACGCGAGTTGGCCGAAGCCGAGCAGCTCTGGATCGAGCGGGCCGAGGAGCACGATTGACCGCCGCTTCGACGGCCACTCCGACCAACCAGCCCGGGGCCTTCCAAATCAGCCCGGCAGGTGTCGAAGCGGCCGGCTCAGCGAATGGCGATGTTCACCAGCAGGGGGGCCAGCACGTTCAGCTTGCGTTGCCGCAGGCTGGCGAAGCCGGCCGCCGAGATGAGCCGCCGAAGCTCCGACCAACTGGCGTGGTGGACATTCCTTTCGATCGTCGCCACCCCGACGTCGAAAACTACCCAGCCGATCACGTTGTCGCGGAAGCCGTCCACTATCAGAAGCAGCCCGCCAGGTCGCAGCACCCGGGCAAAACCCGCGATGACCTGGGCCTGGTTCGGGTAATGATGAAACGAATGGCAGCAGGTGACCACATCGAAGGACTGCTCGGCGAATGGCAGCCGGTGAGCATCCCCCAGTACCAGCCGGAGCTTCTTGGCCGACCGCAAGGGGCCCAGCTTCTGGGCCGCACGCTGGATCATGGCCGGCGAGTAGTCCAGCCCCACCAGTAGCTCGGCATCCGGCTGTCCGCTTAGCCGCTCCAGCAGCCGCCCGGTCCCGCAGCCCACATCCAGCAGGCGGAACGGACGCCAGCCACGCCAAGTTTGCCAGCGGATGATTTCCTCCTGGCAAACCCGAAGCGCCGGCAGAAAGGCCAGCTCGTTCAGCCACGACCGATCGTAGCTTCGCGCCCAGCGGTCGAAATGCCGGCGAACTCCCTGGTCCGATTCCGGAAGGCCCCCACGGCCACGGACTTCAGTCCCGGCCGGGCCAGTCATGCGTACTGGTGACGACTCCACATTCCTACCGCCGTCGGGTGATGGGCCGGCAGTTATACCTCGCACACACGGCCGGCCGCTTTCCCGGCCCGACCCCGCGCCCCGGCTGTTGTCCCGCTTATTTCTCCTCAATCTCAGGCGGGCTGGCTTCTTCGGTCAGATCCGCTTCTGGGGGGAGGGTTGCCGGCTGGGCTTGGGCGGCGGGCTTGCCTGCGGCCGGGTTGGCCGGCGCTGGCTCGGCCGGTGGCGTGTAAACCGGGCTCGGGTGCTCGTAGCGCGTCTCGACCGGCAGCGGTCGGACGGCCACCGGTCGCCGAATAATCTGGTTGTTGCCGACGTTGTTGCAGCGGACGGACAGAGTTTCAGGAATGCTCACCGAGTTCCCTTTGCCCCAGAACTCGATGCGGTAAATCGTGACATCGTCCTCGACAGTAACTGTGTTGTTGTCGCCGATGATTGACAGCTTGGATACCTTTGACCCGCGCAGGATGGTGGTGCTGTTTCCGTTGCCGGTTATTCCCACGTCACCGAAGTACTGGTTGGCCGTCACGCTGCCATGGGCCACGATCGGATTCACCGCGCAGCCCATGCCGGCCGTCACCAGCCCCGCCATCAACATGCCAAGCGCTATGGTTCTCATGCCGCATCCTCACTTCCTGGCCTGTTATTCTCCCACGTGTTCAGCCGCGCCAACCCGCGCTGTCCACCGGGGTAGAAGTGTACCCCGCCCTGGGCGGTCAAGCCAGTCCCGCAGGCAATCCTCAGCCGCCGGCGGGCAGCTCCTGGGTCGCTTTCAGCCGCCGAAGTGTACGCCGCCGCAATTGCGTGAAGGGCCGCGACACCCACCGATGCAGCCGAATCCACAGGCTCAGTCGTGACAGAACCCGCTGTTCCTGCGGGGTAAGCTGATCCGGGCGGAGCCGCCGCTTATGCTTCAGGCAGTGGTAGTAATCTGCCTGCTGGAACCGTCGCAACAGCCACCCAAAGCCTGGCAGTTTTCGCCATCCGACCGGGGGCAGCCGCAGGCCGATCTGAAAGTCGATCAGGTATGGCCGCTGGTCCTCTCCGACCAGGATGTTTTCCCGCTTGTTCAGGTCGGCGTAGGCCAGATGCCGCTCATGCAACCCGCGGACCAGGGTCAGCAGCTCGTCGAAAAAGGTGTCGGAGACCTGCTCGCGCCGGCCCAGCGGGTGCCCCGGAACATAGGCGTGCACAAACCCCGTGGGGCCGGCTGGACCGAGCAGACGCGGCACGCCCGTCACGCCCTGGGCCGCTTGATACATGCTCATTTCATGTCGTGCCAACGCCCGCCCGAGCCACTTCATCGGCACCCCCAGCAGGTCGTTGGTCCGGTTGATCTTCACCACCACCAGTCCGTCTGAACCGCGGTACAGGCCGGTGGCAGCGAAGAAATCGTGCTTGAACACCTGCACCAGCTCGTAGCGGCCGCCAGCCGACTCTACAACCGGAGGCATTACGCCCCCGGGCAACGCATGCAGCCAGGGATGGCGCAGCGGCAACTTGTCCGGTCGTGATGGTGCAGTCATGGGGTGAAAATTATACCGTCCGGTCGGGCCGCAGGCCTGTTCATTGCGCCCCGTGAGCGAGCACGAGCTAGTCGGTCAAGCGTTTCGGGAACGGTTGCGACCAAGCGGCCTGCCAACAGCCGCAACGGTCCGATCGTCGCCTATAAAGGCGTGCGGCACCCTGTGGGTATTGGCGCGGTCTGAGGGTGCCGCAGCGAGTGGAAGCAGTGTTTGTCGCGGAACTTGCGCCGAAACGTCAATCGTGGTCTCGTTTCGACACTTACTCCATATTCCAGTATATCGCGAACCGCCGCACTTTCAACGCGAATCCGGCGCAAATTGTGCTAAGTTTTTATTTTTCTTGGCCTAACGAACCGCCCAAGGTCCGATAGCTCCGCTCGGCCGCCCGCTTTCCCTATCGAGCAGCAAAGTCCTGGACGACTCTTCCGGAGCCCGCCGCCCTGTGTCCGGCCCCCGGGTGGTGTGCCGGTGTGCCTGCCTGGCTCGGCTTGTCCACCCGCGTGGGCCGGGAACCGCTAGGCCCGGTTCACATATATATGGTGGGCCAACTCCGGTTCAATACGCTACGGGTGGGCCGCCAGTCGGGCCCCGGCTGATAACGAAAGTGGACCATTAGTTCGGAATCGGGCGTGGCGCGACGCGCATCGGGCTTTCGCTTGCTGCCCGGCTTGGCAAACCCTACAATCGGGCCGGTCGCAGGACGTGCTATCGGCTGGTGCAATCCGAACGCGTGAGGGGCATGGAATGGCAGTCGGCGAGGCCGCCTTATCCGCCAGCGTGCTGCTGCTCAACCGTCTCTACATGGCGGTGAGAGTGGTAAACGCCCGCCGCGCGCTGACCCTGCTTTACCGCGACCTGGCCGAGGTGGTATCCGTCGACGACGGCCGGTACCTTTCCTACGACTTCAATGACTGGATTGAAGTCAGCCAGGCCAAGCAACGATTTCAGCCCGAGCGGTACGACTGGATTCGAACCGTGCGGTTCCAGATCGCGGTGCCCAAGATCATCCGGCTGCTGGGGTACGACAAGGTGCCCAGCCCTGGGGTGAAGCTGAATCGGCGGAACCTGTTCGCCCGAGACCAGAACCGCTGCCAGTACTGCGGCAAACGTTATCCCACCAGCGAGCTGAGCCTGGACCACGTGGTCCCACGCTCTCACGGCGGCCAGAACACCTGGGAGAATATCGTCTGCGCCTGCGTCTACTGCAACATGAAGAAGGGCGGTCGCACGCCGCAGCAGGCCCATATGAAGCTGATTGCCCCCCCGACCCGGCCGAAGCGCTCGCCGGTGCTGACCATCAAGCTCTCCGACTCCAAGTACGCCAGTTGGAAGCAGTTTCTGGACTTCGCATACTGGAACGTCGAGTTGAAATAGCCCCGTTGACGGTCGGGCGGCGCGGCCCTATCGTCACCGGCCACATAGCGGTAACCGACGCGGTTTCACCACCCAGGTCAGGACTGGCGTATGTCCGTGCAACAATGGTCCGAAACAGTGCTCCTGGGCGAGCTGGGAGACGATCCCCAGTTCACCGACGACCTGAGCGCCATCATCGAGCAGTGCACCCGGGACACTCACCAGGACGTGCTGCTGAATCTCAGCGGCGTAAGCTACCTCAACTCGTCGAATATCGCTCAGCTTCTGAAGCTGCGGAAACTGGTTACCGTCACTAACCAGAGGCGGCTGAAGCTGGCCGGCGTCACCACCCAGGTTTGGGGGGTCTTCCTGGTCACCGGCCTGGACCGGATCTTCGATTTCGTCGACGATGTGCCCAGCGGCCTGGCCAGCCTGCAAATGGGCGCCTGAACCAACCGCAGCGACCCGGCTGATTCCGTCGCCCCCGGCGCAGACCCGCCGCCAGCGCTGCCCACCCGCAGCGCCGGCGACTTGTGATAAAGCTAGGCTAGGTTCTGTCTCAGCGCCGCTCCAACTTGCGACGCAGGCTGAGCTTCATGCATCCCAGCCCCAGCAGAGTTAGCGGCACCGCGCCCAGCAGACCAGCACCGCAGGGACCCGCTCCGCACGGGGTTGTGGGAGTCACGCGGCAGGCATCGCACGACCCCTCGGGGCCCAGGTAGGAGCCGCCGGCTGCCTGACACGCCGCCTCGGTCATCACATCGCACGAGCCGTCCGGCAGGCAGCACGGTCCGGTCTCAACCGGGGGCGGGCACGGGTTAGGCGAGCAACCGGTCCCGTTGCCCTGGTAGGTGCCGCCGGCCGCGGTGCATTGAGCCTCGGTGCTGACCGTGCATGAGCCGTCGGCGGCGCAGCAGGCTCCGGTGGTCGGCTGCGGGCAGGGGTTGGGCGAGCAGCTTGTCCCATCGCCCTGGTAGGTGCCGCCGGCCGCAGTGCACTGGTCCTCGGTCCGAACGCTGCATGATCCGTCGCCGGCACAGCACGCGCCAGTTACCTCTTCTACCCGGGTGGTGAAGGACCAGACCGGGCCCGGGGCCGTCCCGGCGTCATTCTTGGCCACCACACGCCAGTAGTAGGTGGTGCCCGCGGTCAGAGCCACCGGGCCCCAAGAGCTTTCCGGCGTGCTGCCCTGGAAGGGCAGCTCGGCCAGGACCGGACTGGTTCCCAGAAACACCTGGTAGATAGTGGCCCGGGCGCTATCCGCCCAGTCGAGCGTCACGTTAAGCGCTACGCCGGTGGCCCCATTGGCCGGCACTGGTCCGGTGGGCGCCTCCGGGGGTTGCAGGGGTTCGGCCTGGGTGGTGAACCACCAGATCGGGCCCGTCAACGTTTCCGCTGGGGTATGGGCGACGATTCGCCAATAGTACCGGGTGCTGTATTGCAGCCTGCCCGGCGTCCAGGTTGTCGCTCCGACGCTGCCGACCAGCGGCGGAGGCGAGGTGGTCCCGAAGTGGACATCGTACAGCACTGCGTTGGGCAGCGTTCCCCAACGCAAGTCGGTTTCGACGGACACATCCACAGCCCGATGGACCGGATAGGGGCTGCTCGGCTGGCAGGCGTCGCCAATACCGTCGGCATCGCTATCCGTCTGGTCGGCATTGCTTATCTGCGGGCAGTTGTCCACGTCTCCGCAGACGCCGTCGTTGTCGGCGTCGTTGTTCGGGTCGAGCAAACAGCCGTCGCAGCCATCGCCCACTCCGTCGCCGTCCCGATCTTTCTGATCCGGATTAACTTGGCCCGGACAGTTGTCGGAACTGTCGCACACGCCGTCGCCATCGGCGTCGTTCTTGGGATCGTTCGGGCAGGCATCGCAGGCGTCGCCCAGCCCGTCACTGTCCGCGTCGGCCTGCCCCGGGTTGAACTTGTTGGGGCAGTTGTCCAGGTTGCCGCAGACTCCGTCGGCGTCGGCATCATTCTGCGGATCGAGCACGCAGGTGTCGCAAGCGTCGCCTATGCCGTCCCCATCGGTGTCCGCCTGGTCCGGATTGGCGACGTTGGGGCAGTTATCGACATCGCCGCACAGGCCGTCGAAGTCGGCGTCGTTGGCCGGATCATTCCGGCACGGGTCGCAGGCATCGCCCAGCCCATCCCCGTCGGAGTCGATCTGGGTCGGGTTGGCGACGTTGGGGCAGTTATCGTTGGGGTCGGGCACGCCGTCGTTGTCGTCGTCGGTGTCGCACGCGTTGCCCGTTCCGTCGCCGTCGGTGTCCGCCTGATCCGGGTTGCTGACCAGCGGGCAGTTGTCGCAGACGTTGCCCACTCCATCGCCATCAGTGTCGGCCTGGTCGGCATTTTTCTTGGTGGGGCAATTGTCGCAGGCATCGCCTAGGCCGTCCCGGTCGGTGTCGGTCTGCGAGAAGTTGACGACCGTGGGGCAGTTGTCGCAGACGTCTCCGACGAAGTCGCCGTCGGTGTCCTTTTGGTCCGGGTTAACCGTCGTCGGACAGTTATCGGCACTGTCCGGCACGCCGTCCTTGTCCGTATCCACGTCGTTTACCACCACCACCACGGTGGCGGTGCCGGTGGCCCCGGTTTCCGGGTTGGTGGCCGTCAGAGTGATGGTCACGCCGCTGGGGAAGGGCACGTAGTAAATGTGGTCGATGACCGTACCGGTGCCAGTCCCGCCGTCGCCGAAGTCCCACGCATACTGGAGTTCCGGGTTGACGAAGCCGTACTCGTCGCGCGACTGCGAAGCGTCGAACCTCACGCGGAGCGGAACCTCGCGGCCGGGGTTGACCGCGTCGTCGGGATAGCTCACCTCGATCAGCGGCAGCAGCGTCAGGATGAGCTCGCCGTGGAGGAACTCCACCGGCAAACTGTAGGCGGTCATGCCGGTGGTGATGAACTGGAAGCGGTCGGGCTTCTGGGAGAGCCGACCGGCCGAGAAGCTGTGTACGCGGTACTGGAGCCCACCTTGGCCGTTGGTGTTGCCGGGATCGGCATCCGCTGAGAGGATCAGCTTGGTCGGCGAAGGCACCGCCTCGATTCGGTAGAAGCCCGGATTGGCTCCGGTGCCGCCGACGATCCGAACCATGTCGAACCGCTTGAAGGTGGCGGCGTTGAACGACGCGGCCGGGTCGGTCAGTTGATATCTGCCGCCGGTGGCCGGACCGACGTTGGCGTTGGGGCCGGCCTGGGTGATCGCGTCCGAGACGATGCGGAAGGAGATCTCCGCGCCGTCGGAGGTATATAGCTGGCCGGTCTGAGCCAGACCGCTCTGCACGCCCGACAAAGTGCCTTCCACCAGCCAGAGTTCCTGGCCGGGGTTGGTGTCATTGACGCAGGTGACGGTCCAGTTCTCATACTTGGAGTTGAGGATGTTCACGTCGACCGTGACGCCTCCGCCCAGATCCGCGAAGTGTCCACGGCCATGCGAGGCCGAGTCCGCCCGCGGCTCCGAGTAGAACGGGTCGGTGATTCCGTCGTGGCCGGGACCCGGCACGAGTCGAGCATAGAAGTAGTAGCGCCCATCGCCCGGCAGGCTGCTCAGCGGGACGTCGTAGGTCATCTGGACCACGCCCGGCCCGCCGCCCGGAGCGTCGTATTTCAGGAATGATCCGACCGATTGCCCGTCATACCCGGCGTCATCCTGGTCGTAGTAGAGCTCGATAATCGTGCCGCCGTGGAAGTCGAAGGCCTCGAACCCCAGTCGGAAGTCCCCGTTGACCACTTGGTAGCCCGGCGGGCGGTCGAACCGCAGCGACGGGACCTCCCGGGGCTCCCACAGGAAGGTCACCAACGAGTACTTGGGGTACTCCAGGATGTCCTGGATGGCCAGGCCGCTGGGCATCTGGCCGTACCAGTTCGAGCTGGGGTTGGTCATGTACGACCAGCCGTACCCGTGGGCTTCCTTCTGAGCTTCGAAATTGCCGGAAAGCCCGGGGAACGGGTCGCCCGGGTCGCCGTCATTCTCGGCGTTTTCGAGCTGGTGGAAACCGTCGGCCTGGACGATGACCCAGGTGAAATGGGTGCCGATGCTCTGAAGCAGCGGGAAGCTTTCCAGGTTGCCGGGGCTGCTGGGCATGGCCCACCAGTTGTCCCAGTCGGTATGCATCACCAGCACGCCTTCCCCGGGCAAATACTTGGAAAAGTTGATGGTACGGGGGTTTTGCGGCCCCGGCTGGGTGACTCGCCAGAAGTAGAACCTCTCGCGTCGGACGTTGGGGTTCTCGAAGTACAGGGCCGCGTCCGAGGAGTAGAAAGCATAATCGGGCAACCTGATCTGCTGGGCGACCGAGGGAGTGAGGACTTCCCGCAGATCGGTGACCTCGATCCAGGGCGCGTGCTCGGTTCCCAGACGCGCCACGCCGGTGCCCAGCTCCTTCAGCGGCGGGCTGGGGTGCCCCGCCCCGCCGGCCATGATGTCCCAGGCCGCCACCGGCTTGTTCTCGAAGCCCCCGAAGTACACGTCATAGTCGTAGAGGTCGGGATAGTTCTCCCACACGTGCAGCCACTCGTGCGCGAGCATCACCTTGTGCCAGGCTGTGGCTGGTC
>CAYZXK010000142.1:0-27127 GCA_964482395.1 uncultured Planctomycetales bacterium
GGCGCAGCCGTCAGCTTGAGCGGGTCGCTGAGGGCCGTAGAATAGGGCTGGTTAGGCATCCGCACCGGTCACGGCGGCGCAAGCGTCGCATGAAGGGCAACACATTCCAGCCGCCGGGCTCTGGGATCATACCGCTGCCGCGGTGCCGGCCAGGAAGGACCATATGTTCGTCTGGGTACTTCGGATCGCTTTCATCATCCTGATCTGGGCGGTCGCTCTGTTGGCCGCCGGCAAGAGCAACGAGCTGGTGGGCTTTCAGACCGCATATTGGATGGGGGGCTCGTTCGCGGTCGCCGTGCTGCTGGTGGTAGTGGACGCGTTCCTGCCCCGCAAGTCCCTGGCGGCCCTCTCCGGAGTATTCCTTGGAGTGGTGGCCGGCATGGTGTTCGCCTACGGGCTCAGCCTGATCTTGGACCTGATGCTGGAAGTCTACTGTCCCACCCTGGTCGGCGGCTCACTGGTCAAGTCGGTCAAGCTCATGCTGGGCGTGATCTGCTGTTACCTCACCATCAGCTTCATCCTTCAGACCAAGGATGACATCCGCTTCGTGATTCCCTATGTGGAGTTCTCCCGGCAGAGCCGCGGTTCCCGTCCGCTGATTCTGGACACCTCGGTCATCATCGACGGCCGCATCGCCGACATCTGCGACACCCGCATCATCGACTCGCCCCTATTCATCCCGCGCTTCGTGCTTCAGGAATTGCAGGCCATAGCCGACAGTCCCGACAAGCTCAAGCGCAATCGCGGCCGTCGCGGCCTGGACATGCTCAACAAGCTGCAAACCAACGACAAGGTGGAGATCCGGATTTCGGACGCTCGTCTGCCCAGCATTGAAGAGGCCGGCGATGTGGACCAGAAGCTGGTCGCGCTGGCCAAGCGCCTGGACGGGCGGATCGTGACCAACGATTACAACCTCAACAAGATCTCGCAGCTCCGCGGCGTGGACGTGATCAACATCAACGACCTGGCCAACGCCCTCAAACCGGTCGTCCTCCCGGGTGAGACTCTGGCGGTCAAGATCATCAAGCCCGGCGAAGAACCCGGACAGGGCGTGGGCTACCTCGAAGATGGCACCATGGTGGTAGCCGAAAGCTGCCGCGACAAGATCAACGAGGAAGTCACGCTGGTTGTGACCAGTGTGTTGCAGACTTCGGCGGGCCGGATGATTTTCGGACGCCCGGAAGGAATGCCGCCTCCCCCACGCCGGTCTCGAACCCATCCCTGAAAGCGGTCCCGAAAGTAAACCACACGCCCTTCCTCGACCGATGCTTGGAACAGTGCCGCAAAAGGCTCGACCGCAACCTCATAGAATAAGATAGACGCGCGGCGGCCGGCGACCATCGGCGGCCGCGAGGGTGCCCCCATGACCCTCGGACCAGAACACGACAACCCATTACGCCGCCTCTTCGGCGGGCTGGTCGAGCAGGTCTTCATGGTCGACCTGGGGATCTGTGACACGGGCCTGACCGACTACCTCGGCGAACTGCTGACCGAGTTCGTGCACATCGACCGCATCTACCCCCTGCGGACGGTCGACAACCAGGTGATTCGCGAGATTTCCCGAATGGAGGCCGAGGCCGCCGTCGGCCCGGGCCTGAGCGCCACCCGCCGGCGACGCCTGATCAACAAATACATCGGAGACTTCACCCTCTTCTGGACCGGCGTCTACCCCGAACACCTCCGCCCTCGCAAACTCGGCACCGTCGACCGCTTCGACGCCTACCTCCGGCAGGGCAAGCTCTCCTACGGCATCGCCAGCGAACTCACCGCCCCACGCGAGCACCCCCCGGCTGAAGTGCTACAGCAGCTCAGCGAGCAGTTCGAATACTGCGTCCACGGATTGCGACTGGTCCGCGCAAGCTGGGAGCGGCTGGCCCGCGGCTCACGCCGCAACTGATCCCCACTCCATCCGGCCGCCGCCTTCCTACACGCCGGCGCGAGCCGGGCGCGACCGGCCCTCCTGGATGCCCGGCCCTCAACCTGGCTGACCCTCCCGGATGCCATACAGCTCCAGCACTTCCGGCCACCGGCCCGAGCTGCGCAGCAGGTACTCGACTACCTCGCGAACCGCACCGTGTCCCCCGGCGGCCTCCGTGACGAGCTTGGCCGCCTGTTTGACCTCCTCGGCCGCGTCCCGGACCGCGATCGGCAGGCCGCAGTGCCGTAGCAGCGGGACATCCGGCAAGTCGTCCCCAATGACTGCGGTTTGCTCCAGGCTCAGCTTCAGCTCGTCCAGCCGGGCCCGCAGGTCGCTCAGCTTGTCCCGGCTGCCCTGGATGACATGCTGCACCCCCAGTTCGCGAGCCCGGGCCGAAACAGCCTGGGACGTCTTGCCCGAGCAGATCACCACTGTGCCCCCCAGCTTCTGAAACCACTCGATCGCGATGCCGTCGCGGACGTGAAACCGGCGTGCCACACCGCCGCCATCGTCCATCAGCAGCCGCCCGTCGGTCAGCACCCCGTCAACGTCCAAGCACAAACAGCGGATGTCCAGCATCGCCCAGGCTCCCGGATTCATTTCCCAACCTCGCTATCATAGCGGCTCCGGGCTGCCACCGGCCGGCAGCCGGCCGGCGAGTTCCTCCAGCCAGTAAAGCCAGCTTGCCCGCGGCCGAGTGCACCAGCCCGGCTCCACACGCCAGGCGGCCGGGCTCGAAAGCTCCCTCCTCCGGTTGACGTGCTGAAAACTCACGCCTACCATGCCCCGGCAACGCGGAGGGTCGAATGAGGTCTTCGCAGAAAAGAACTGAAACTTTGGCTTGCAAGCTCAACAGTCCCTTGGGCCCGCTTCTGGCCGCAGCCACCCCCCGGGGGGTCTGTTGGCTGTCCTTTGCCGATTGCAGCTCGTTGAGCCAGCAGGCGGCACGGTTGGCAAGACGGCTCGGCTGTCCGGTCCGGTCCGGCGTCAACCGACACATCCGGCAGTTGCGGAAGGAGCTTGGGCAATACTTCGCGGGCCGGCTCCGCAAGTTTCGCGTTCGGCTCGACTACCAGGGTACCGCATTTCAGAAGGCGGTTTGGCGCCAGCTTCGGGCGGTCCCCTACGGCCAGACGATCTCCTACCGCGAGCTGGCTGACCGACTCGGGCGGCCCGGTGCAATGCGGGCCGTCGGACGGGCCAACGCCCAGAATTGCATCGGCATCCTGATCCCCTGTCACCGTGTGATCCGGCACGATGGCCAGCTCGGCGGCTATGCCGCCGGCCTGTGGCGGAAACGGCTCCTGCTGAGACTTGAGCAGGCACCCCTCCGCGCGGCTCGCTGCCCCCTGGCCGACAGGCCCGGCCCGAGCAGGATCAACCCGACAGCAGTTGGACGAAAGGATTGATGTCTGCGAAACCGACCGTCCCGTCCTGATTGATATCCCCGTTGGAGTCCGGGCAGTTCGGGAATTGCGCCTGATACTCGACCGGATTCGTCAGACGAAGCGCGAACCAGTTTATGTCGCCGAAGCCCACCTGTCCGTCGCAGTTCAGGTCGCCCGCCAGCCCCACGACCTGCAAATAAAAGTGCTCTTCGGCGTAGAACAGCTCGTCGCTGTCGAAGTACTTGCCCGCCACCGCCAGCACCAGGTCATAGTAGTCATATCCGCTGGCCGGCTCGATTTGGACCTCGTAGGAGAACACCGTCGGCCCGCTTCCCCAGCGGTAGCAACCCGCCGGCTGCGTGTAGTAGTTAGCGGGTTCTCCCCACTCCGGCCAGTCGCAGTCCGCTCCGTAGACCAAGTGCCCACCGCTTTCGACCCCCGCAAAGCGGAGTCGCCTGAGCTGTACCGCGTACGTATCGCCGACTTCGAGGCTCAACACCTCCACCTGAAGGCTCTTGCTCGCTCCCACGTGCGACTGGAAAACCTTGAGCGTGCCACGGTCGGGGGCCCCGGTCGCACTCTCGTCCGGGTCGGCCAGGGTGTCATGCCCGAACACCCAGATCGCGTTGGACTGCACCAGGTTATGGCAGCTCAAGCAGCTCGCCCCCCAGGCCGGCTCGGCGGAAGCCCGAATTGGCAGCACCGCGGCCGCCAGCACCGCAATTGAAAGCAGTGGTCTGATACTCATCGATCTACCTCTTCCCTCCGACGAGATTTCCGGGACGCCGACCGCCCGGCGCCAGTTCCAGCCCCGGGCCAGGCATCCGAAGCCGCCCGTCGCGGCTGCCGACTGGCGTACCTGCCGGTCGGCGACCGACGACCGTTTCCATCCCCCTCCAGCTCCCGCAGCACCAGACCTGCAATCCGCGGAAGCTGCCGCTCGATCTCGGCTGACAGTTCGACTCCGTACTCGATCGCCGCCGGCTTGACGCCCAGAATGACGACCTCTTCCGGCGCAACCCCCAGAAGCTCGGTCATGCTCAGAGCTTCGAGCAACCCGAATTGGTGTACCGACCAATGCTGGTTCGATTGCCGGACCAGGTCCTCGGGCCGTAGTCGCAGCACGGTCCCGGGGGGGCAGTCGGCGTCGGCGGCGTCCACCACCACCACTTTCCGCCGGCCGGCCAGCAGGTCCACCAGCCCCAGCCCCGCAGTGCCGCCGTCCACGACTTCCACCTCCGCCGGCAGCGGCAATCGCTCGACGGCCTGAATGCCCCGCACGCCAACGCCTTCATCGCGCAGCAAAATGTTCCCCAGCCCCAACACCAGAACCGGCCGGGCTCGCCCGGGCACCGTGTCCACCGCCGAAGCGGGCCCGGCCCACCCGCGGCTCTTCCGCCTCCCAGTGCTTCGATGATTCACGTCAGGCACGTCTCGCTCGCCCAGGCTGCCGAACCCTGGCCCGCACCACCGCCTCGCCCGGCCGAACCAGATGAACGCTGCACGCCAGACAGGGATCAAACGAATGCACGACCCGCAACACCTCGACCGGCTGATTCACGTCCCCCACCGGCGTGCCCACCAATGCCGCCTCGATCGGACCGCTCTGACCCAGATCGTCCCGCGGCGAACCGTTCCAACTGGTCGGCGTTACGACCTGGTAACAACTGATCACCGAGTCGCTTATCTGTATCCAGTGGCCCAGCCCGCCGCGGGGGGCCTCGGTCAGCCCGACCCCGGTCGCCTGCCCCGGGATACTGCTGGGCTGGTAGGCCGGCGCGCCCGGAACCAGCTCGTCCAGCCAGCCGTTCATCGCGTCGGCGATCTTCTTGGCTTCCTGGGCCCGGGCCACGATCCGGTCCATGGCCGAGATGCCGCGGTTGTACTGGTTGTTCACCCACATGCGGGCCAGCGGCCCCAGCTCGTAAACCTGGCTCGCGTACCGCGGGGCCTTGGTCCACGAATACGCACCCAGTTTGTCCGCCTCCGGCTCGGTCAGCCCCTGACTAGGATGCTTGTTGCCGCAGGCCGCCGTGTACCATGAGTATGCCACGTATTCGGTGATCTGAGCGGGATCGAACGGAGCCACCGCCCCGTCGACGTATCGCCCCGGTGCAAACAGCTTGCTGCTGCCGCTGGCATTCAGATCGAAAGCCCCGAACGCCAGCAGATTCCCGTACCCACGCCCGAGCTGATAGTACCCCGGAAACCGATCCGCCAGCGTCGACGCGTCGGCCAGATATACGTTGTCAATGAACGAGCGAACTTCGCTCAGCAGGCCTCGGAAATCGGCGATCTTCTCGGACGTCACCTGCTCGGTGCACCCCCCGACCACGAACGACCCCACGCAGGGCAGCTTCCCGCCGAAAATGGCCCCCATCTGATGCGCCTTGCGCCGCATTTCCAGGGCCGTCACATAATGGCTGATCAATGTGGCCGCGGCCGAACCGCTGACCATGTCCGCCGTGGTGTAGCGCGGAATCCACGGCGACTGATCCAGCAGCCCGGTCGTGTTCACGTAGTCCAGTATCGACAGGTGATAAAAGTGCAGCAGGTGCGAGTCGATGAAGTTGGCGCCCAGCACCAGGTTGCGCAGAATCCGGCCATTATCCGGCGGCGTGATGCCGAAAGCGCTCTCCAGGGTCAGACAGGCGGCCATCGCGTGCGGCACCGGGCAAACGCCGCAAATCCGCTGCGTGTAGGGGACGGCGTCACGCGGATCACGCCCGATCAAGATGATCTCGAACCCCCGAAACATCGTCCCCGCACTCCTGGCCCCCACTACCTGGAGCTGGCCCCCCACCTGATCGACGGTCACCTCAATCTGGAGATGCCCCTCGATCCGCGTCACTGGATCGATGACTATCGTGGTCCGCATCACGACCTCCCGCCCGGCCCGGGCAAAGGCGTCTGCTCCGCCCAGGCTAAGGCCCGCTGTTTTTCCGCCCCGCGCCGGGCGCCGCCCCGTCCTTTTCGCCCTGCCACGCGAGCCGGAGCCCGCGGCTCTTCACCGCGCCTGGCGGAATAGACATAGAACGGCGACATGCCGTCCGGAAAACCCGGCTCGCAGCAGCCCAGACACGGGCTCCCGGCCCCGACGCACCAGTTCACCCCGTAGCGACCCCCACCGCCCGCATTCCACTTCCGCACCGGACAATCCGAATAAGCCTTCTTGCCCTTGCACCCCACATGCTCCAGGCAGCCCCCCTGCCCAAGCTGCTGGGCGAAGACCATCTGCCCGCAAAGCTTGTGCCGCCTGAAGCACTTGTCGTGCACGCGCTGCCCGAAGTACTGGAGCGGACGCCGATGGGCGTCCAGCGGCGGCAGGCGACCATGATTGATCAGATAAGTCAGCGTGCCGACCAGCCAATCCGGATGCGCCGGGCAGCCCGGCACGTTCACCAGCCGCGAGTCGTTGCCCAGCACCTGACCGACCGAACGGGCATCGGTCGGATTGGGAGCCCCGGCCACCACCCCGCCGAAGCAGGCGCAACTACCCAGGGCCAGAATGTAGCCCGCATTAACGCTGAATTGCTGCACCGCCTGCTGCATGGTCGTCCCCGGCCACAACCCGCAGTACTTTCCCGCGGCCCCGATCGGAATCGCACCCTCGATGATCAGGATGTAGCCGGGCTGGGCACCGGCCGCCTGGGCCGCCGATACAGCCAGGTCCCCGGCCGCCGCCATCACGTTGCTCTGAAACTTCACGTCCAACGTGTTGAGTAGCAGGCTGTCGAAGCTGGCATAGTGGATGCTGTTCAGAGTGGAGACCGCGCAGCCGTCGCAGCCGGCACCTTGCAGCCAGATCACCCGCGGAGCGTCCCGCGACAGCAGCACCTCCGCCAGCCTGGCCAGGGCGGCCGGAGCCAGCTTGCCGGCCGCCACCGCACCCGCCGCCAACTTCAGAAAATCGCGCCGTCCGATCCTCATCGTCCTGCCTCCGCGGGGTAAACCCCCAGCCCACGGCCTGGCGCCGCCAGAAGTCGCTCGATCCCGCCTCCTCGCCGCAGCCAGGGCGGAATGCCGAAGAAGCTCTCCGCCTCGCTGAGCGCGGCCCGCGCGTAGCCCGCATTGTGCGACCCATACGACCGGTCGGCCACCACCATCTCATAGTTGAACTTGGCGATCAGATATCGCCCCAACTGCTCCGGTGGCAGCGTGTCCGGATCGACATACAGCGGATCGCCCGGGTCGAATCGACGGGCGATCTCACCCAGCCGGGCTTCCATCTCCTCCCGCGTGATGATCACCAGCAGCGTCGCGCTCGCCTGGGAGTGGCATGGCTGGCAAGCTCGCATGCTGGCCTGGAAGGTGTGCCCGCTGGTCACCGGCTGCTGCGGCCCGCCGTAGGGCTCGAAATGCACATGACAGGTCACGCATTCATCCCAGATGCCCCACCAGTGCATGGTGTACGGGCCGTTCAGCGGGCTGCCGTCCACCCGGTAGGCCCCGGTCCCGTGCAGCGTCTCGGCCTGCGGCCGCTGCGGCGTCTGCCCCGGCATCGCCCCGCTCATGGTGTGACAGTCGGCACACAACTGCCATGGTGGAAGCCGGAGCTGCCCGAGGTGGGGGGTGCCGTGCGGCCCATGACAGGCCACGCATTCAATGTTGTACCACGCCTCCCACAAGCCCGGCTTCTGGCCCTCCGGGGCCAGCCGGTAGTCAGTCGAATGACATTGCAGACATTCGGCCTGGGCATCCGGCGAACCGTACAGATCCCACAACGCCTGGGAGTGCTTCGACTCCATCCACTCCTCATGCTGCGGATGGTGGTTCTCGCCGCAGAGGCCGTGGCAGGATTGGTGGCACATTCCGCACCGCCCGGCCCCGTAATCCACCTCCATCGCCACGCCGGAGGGATCCGACACGTGGTTGCTCCCCGGCCCGTGGCAGTTCTCGCACTGCACATTGGCCAGGTGTGGGGTGGTTTGCAGATCAATAAAACCGCTGGCCGCGCCGTACCCCACCGCGTGACACGGGAAGCACAGGGGATCGTTGCCGTGGCCGCCGTCGATCAGCGTCTGAAACGCGGTGGCGTGGATGGTCCCGCTCCAGCTCGCGTGCTGGGTGACGTGACAACTCAGGCAGGTCTGGACGCCGACGTAGTTGGCCGGGCTGACCAGCGGCCCGGTGAAGTTCCCCTGGAAACCGGGCGCGTCAGCCAAGTCCACGTCGCCATCGCCGTCCAGGTCGGCCCGGGCGAACTGCTCCGGGGTGCAGCCGGGCGGGGGCCCGGTCACGCCCGGACCGGCCAGGCACGCCCCAAGCAGATCAAAGTCCATCCCATCCACGTCGCAATCCAGGTCGATGCATCCCCGCGGACGGCCGAACTGATCGACCCCACCCGGGGCCGGAACCTCCGGGCAAACATCGCATGGGTTGCCCAACCCGTCTCCGTCGCTGTCGGTCTGCTCCAGCGCGTGCATGTTGGGGCAGTTGTCGCATGAGTTGCCGAACGTGTCCTCGTCGTTATCCACCTGGTCCGGGTTGAAGCCAGGGCAGTTGTCGCACAGGTCGCCCACCCCGTCGCCGTCCCCGTCGGCCTGCTCGGGGTTGTAGCGCTTCGGGCAATTGTCGCCTTCGTCCGGCACGCCGTCGCCGTCGCCATCGCCCGGGTACGAAATCAGCGGCCAAAGCCGCGTCGCCGCCTGGTAAACCTGGGCCGGAAAGCTCCCCGCCGGGTCTTGGGCCCAAACGATGATCTTGATGTCCTGCTGGCTGGCCCAACTCTCCGCGTCGAAGGTGAAGTCCTGCTGCACAAGCTGAGACTGCCCGGGGCCCAGCGTGATCTCTTGCGTGGGGGCCGCCTGCTTGAACCCATTACGGTGGTATGGACGGTCGGACGGCCAGTGATCCAGCACCTGGACCATGTACACGCGCATCGTCTTGGCGGTCCCGCCCGGCTCGATCGCGACCGATGCCCAGATTCGATAGGTCTGCCCGCCCAGGTACTCGCCGCCGACCGTGATGGTCACGTCGGTACGCATCGCCCGCGCGGGTAGGAAATGGTTAGTCCGATAAATCGTATATTGCTGGTTGAAGTCCGGAACCGAGCCGACCGTGCGATCAATCCCGTCGAAGATGGCGGTCGGCGTGTACTGACACCCGTAATATGACCACCGCTGGTCACCCCAGGGCAGGGCGTATTCGTCGCCGTGGTGATATTGAACGAACGCGAACGAGTCGGCGTAGACATCCAATAGCAGGTCGAGCGCGGGACCCGCGCTGGCGCAGGCCCCGCACCAGATGTCGGTGAACTCTTCGCCCAGCACGGTCCGCTCGGCCGCCGCCGCCGGCATGGCCAGCAGCATGATGGTCAGACCCGCGGTCCACCTCCCGGCAGCCGGCATACCGCGCCCAACTCCACTCCAGACCTTGTCCATCGGCCACACCTCGATCGGCCAGCTACCTGGAAAAATCGGGCACGCTGAGCTTCTTTCCCGCTCCGCCGCTCGCCGAGGCGGGTCCTGTCGACCTGCCTGATGCTCTCTTCCTCATTACGCCCGAAATCGGCGGCCTAGTCAAGGATATTGTCTTACTGCCGGCCACCCATATGGGCCCAAAAGCAGACCGTATCTCGGCTCGCGCACCGCGCGCGAACTACGCTCCGCAACGCGCCCGCGCGTATCACGCCTCCGCAGACCGCAGCCCGTACACTCCGATCACGTCCAGCAGCGTGGCCGGCACCACCCATTCCCGGACGCGGTCCACCCGCAAGACTTTCAGCAGTCGATCAACCAGCCGGCCCGGCCGGCCGCAGGACTTGCCAAGCCGTTCCAGGATGTACTCGACCGGCACCCAGTTCACCTCCCTCACTACTCGGACCACTTTGCAGCCGGCCCGGCCGAAAAGCCGCCTTATCGCTGTCGGCGAGAAGAAGTACAGGTGCTCGGGCAAGGTGAACAGATGCCACGCGGCACCGCTGAGTCGGGCGCACAGCGATGTCACGTCCCCGGTGGAAAGCGCCAAAACGCCGCCCGCCCGAAGCGCGCCGGCCGCCTTTCGCAAGACTTCAAGCGGATCCGGGAGGTGCTCGATGACGTCCCATAACGTCACACAATCGTACGTGGCCCGCTCGAGCGCCACGTCTCCAATCGCCTGACAGATCACGTGCAGTCCACGCTGCCGCGCTTGGCGGGCCGCGTACTCGCTGACCTCCACGCCCTCCGCCTGCCAGCCGGCTCGGCCGGCTACCTCCAGGAATATCCCCGTCCCGCAGCCGATATCCAGCAGTCTGGGCCGACCGACCGCGTCCCTTGGGTGGCCCGCCGAACCCGCCAGCAGCCGGGCGATCCGTCGCAGCCTCTGGGCGGCGGTCTGGCGCAGTCCGGCCTCCAGGGCGGCGTAGTTGTTATAACCCTTCCGCTGACTGGCGGAATCGAAGTAATCGCGATCGTAGAACTCCACCGGATTCAGCGCCGGCCAGTCCCACCAGGCCAGCAGACACCGCGGACATTGTTTCAGCGGCACCCGGTCGCCCAGCTTCAAGCGCCGGCACGGGTGCCCGGCGCACGCCGGACAGATGTGCGGCGGGGCCACCTCCCCCCTCACGGCGCCGGTTCCCCGGCCGGACGGCGCATCCGATACACGTGTTCCGGGCCCGGGTAGCTGCCGTTGACCACCTCTTGCACGTACCGGCGCATGGCTTCCTGACAAACCTTGCCGACCTGGGCCAGCACTGGGACGAATCGCGGTGGGCGGGTGGTGCCGAAGCCCAGCAGGTCATGAGTGACCACCACATGCCCGTCGCAGGCCGGTCCCGCACCGCAACCAATCACCGGAACATCCACCGCCTCGACCACCGCCTGAGCGGCTTCGTTGGGCACTGCCTCCAGCAGAATCATGACCGCCCCGGCCGCAACCATCCGCCGAGCGTCCGCCACCAGCCGAGCGATCCCATCCGCGTCGCGGGCCTGGGCCCGGTAACCTTCCGGAAAGAGTATCTCCTGTGGCCGCAGTCCCAGGTGAGCGATGGTGTCGATTCCGGCCTGGGTGAATCGGGCCACCAGTTGGTCGTGGTCAGAGCGGGCCTCGAACTTGACGGCATCGCACCCGGCCCGGTCCCGAAACTCCCGGGCAGCAGCAAGGGCCGCGTCGCTCCCGCCGACCATCGCTTCGTAGGGCAGATCGCCGACCAGGTAAACATTAGGGGCCCCTCGCCGAACCGCCTCGGCCAGCACGATCATCACTGAAAGCGGGGCCGGACGCGTGCTGGGATGGCCCAGCACGACCGTCGCCATCGAGTCGCCGACCAGCAGAGCATGCACCCCCGCCGCCTGAGCCCAAACCGCGGTCGGATAATCGTAGGCGGTCAGCATCGCGAACTTGTGACCGGCCGCTTTCATCTGTCGCAAATACGCAAGATCGATAGTCGGCGAGCTGTTGGTCGAACTGCCCATAGGACGCTTTCCGTGCCCCGTGCCTGCAATCTGTATCAGACCCTCGCCGCGGCGCCAACTGCCGACTTCAGCCGCCAGCGCTTTTATCGCCCGCTCTCCAGGGCCTGAAGCGGCCAACCGGGCCCCCGGGCATGCAGCTCAACAATACCGGTTCGCAATCGGCCCGAACAATTGACATCCTTCCTATAGCGATGCAGGCGGCACGGGCCGCCGGCGCAGTAGGACCGTCCCGAGGGCACGCGGCTTCCTACAGCGGTCGCGGTTGCCACGCTTCAGCCCGGCAGTCGTCGTCGCAAGCGAATGGGCCGGCTCTCGGGGCATAGCCCAAGCCAGTGGCGGAGACGGCATGCGGGCCAGCCCACCGGTCGATGTCTGCATCATCGAAGACGACCCGGCTCAGCGGGCCCTCCTCTTTCATCAACTGCTGGCCAGTCACTTCAGCGTGGTCGAGGCGGAGGACGCCGAACGTGGTTTGTTTCAGATCCGGGAGCACCGCCCGCGAGTGGTGATCTGCGACCTGGTGCTGCCCGGCATGGGCGGCGTCGAACTGTGCCGACAGGTGCGATCCGATCCGTTGATCGACGGCACCTATCTCGTCATGGTCAGCGCCTGCAACGACCAGCAGACCAAGAACCTGGTCCTGAACTGCGGCGCCGACGACTACCTGTTCAAACCCTACGAATTCGAGGAACTGGCAGCCCGAATCAGAAACGGGCTCCGCATCAGCCGTTTGCAGGAACGGCTACGCCACGCCGCCCTGACCGACGGCCTGACCGGCCTGTGGAACCACGTCCAGTTCCGCGAGCTTCTGGACCGCGAGTTCGCCCGCACCCGGCGTTATGGCGGGGTCGCCTCGCTGATGATGTTGGACCTGGACCACTTCAAGGCGGTCAACGACACCTACGGCCACGAGATGGGGAACCTGGTCCTGGCGGCCACCGCCAGGCACCTGCTGAAAATGGTCCGCGACACGGACATCGTGGCCCGCTACGGGGGCGAGGAATTCACGGTGATCTGCCCCCAGACCGGACTGGATGACGCCGCCCGGCTGGCCCAACGGGTCGGACAGACCCTCTCGCAGCGGCTGCGGATCCCCAATTGCCCCCAGCTCCGAATCACCGCCTCGATCGGGGTGTCCGCCACCAGCGACCCCCAGGTCACTTCGGTCCGCGACCTGATCGACCGGGCCGACCAGGCTCTATATGTGGCCAAACGCCGCGGGCGAAATCAGGTCGTCCGGTGCGACGACATCGGATGCGACCTGCCCGCCCCCCAGGTCGAGCAGGCCGAAGTCAACCGATTGCAGAAACAGGTGGTCTCCCTGAGCATGCAGGCCAAGGAACTGTGCCTGCAAAGCGTCTGGGCCCTGGTGCAGGCCCTGGAGGCGCGCGACCACTTCACCGTCTGGCATTCCCGTAATACGACCTTCTACGCCGCCAGTCTGGCTCAGGCGGCCGGCCTGGTCGAACCCATGCAGGTCGTCATCGCCAATGCCGCCATGCTGCACGACTTGGGCAAGATCGGCGTGCCCGACGAGATCCTCCAGAGCGTGACCCCGCTGACCGAAGAGCAGGCCGCCGTGCTCCGCCAGGTCCCGCTGCTGACTTGCAAAATTCTGGAACCCCTGCGGGTGTTCGAGACCGAAATCACCATCATCCGACACCTGCGCGAAAGATACGACGGCACCGGGTACCCCCAGGGTTTGCGCGGTGCCAATATCCCGATCGGCTCACGCCTGCTGGCGGTCGCCGAGACCTTCGACGCTCTCACCAGCGACCGGGTCCATCGCCCCGCCCGCAGCGTCCAGGAAGCACTCGCGGTAATCGAATCCGAGGCCGGCAAGCAGTTCGACCCGAAATGCACCACCCTCCTGCGCGAGGTCATCAATACCCAGAGCGACCGGTGGACCGCTCGCATCCAGCGGGCCCGAGCCGAGCTTCAGCGCATCCGCAGCCAGCCCTCGCCGGTCCTGAACCTGCCCCGCTGACCAGGGTGGTGAGCCAAGCCTGCCAAATCGAACCCGAAGCGGGCTTCCCCGGGCCGTTCTTTCCAGCATACAGTTTATGTAGAGTTTGCGCCGACGAAGGCGGACCAGCATGCGATTTTGGCAAGCCGAAAGCCGTATCCCAAGTTCGCCTTGGCCGGCCGGGTCTGGGACGTGCTGGCCGCCAGGCTTGGGGCAAGCGGCTACTGGGCGACTGGCCCCGCGACCCCAGATGGCCCTGCTGGTCGTTGCGGGTTGCCTCTGGGCCTTGGGTCCGGCTTGCCGGCGTGCGGAAGACGGCCAGGCCAACCCGGGCCCGGCCACCGTCAGTACCCAGCCCAGCCCGACAGAGTTGGCCAATCTCCGTCAGTTCCTGCGCGAATCCGACCGGCCGGCACACATGCCCTTGACCACCACCAAGCGATCCGCGACCACCCTCACTTACCAGGCTGCACCGGATTGGCAGAAGCAGTTGGTCCGGACCCCGCCCCGCGTCGACCAGTACCGCCTGCCGCGGGCCGAGGGCGACCCGGAGGATGGAGAACTGACCGTCAGCACCGGGGTGGGGGGCAGCGTCGAGGCCAACCTGGCTCGCTGGCGTTCCCAGTTCACCGGGCCGGACGGTCAGCCGCTGCCGGATGACGCGTTTCACGTGAAACCGCTGATAGTCCATGATCTCAGGGTGACGCTGGTGGACGTCGCCGGGCGCTATAAAGGTGCCGACCTGCTGCCCGGGATGCCGCCGTCGATTCCAAAAGACAATTACCGGATGCTGGGCGCGATCGTCGAAACCCCCGACGGACTGTGGTATTTCAAGGCCCTGGGCCCGGCCGCGACCATCGCCAGGCACCAGGAAGCTTTTCTGGGGATGCTGCACTCGATGGGGCTCAGGCAAGTCACGGATTGAGCTTGTTCGAATGACAAGTTCGACCGGCCGATAATTCCAACCGGCCGGCAGCCTTCGGGTCCGAACTGGCCGGGGCGGGAAGCGGCGCCTATACTCCATTCGAGGCGTCAAGCTGCGCACGAGCGGCAAACTGCGGCAACCCGGCACCGCCCGACTCAACGCGGCACGACGTGCCGGAGCCGATCGCGACGCCCGGTAGCAAAGACGGGGGCTTTTTGGCCCGGCCGGGGAGGCCCGGGTCGAGCAGCAAGACCACCGATGGAACGCGGCGAAATCCTCCGCTGGCTGCGCGAACCCGACCAGCGCCGACTCCAGCCACTATGGCGACAGGCTGACGCGGTCCGAAAGGCCCGGGTCGGAGATGCCGTCTATCTGCGAGCCGTGGTCGAGATCTCCAACTTCTGCGTGCGACATTGCGAGTACTGCGGCTGGCGGGCCCCCAATCGCCAGATCGTGCGATATCGGATGAGCCAGGCGGAGATCCTGGCTTGCGCCCGGCAGGCAGCCTCCTGCGGCTGCGGTTCGATCACGCTCCAGGCCGGCGAGGATCCCGAAATCACCCCCGACTGGATGGCCGGCCTGATCCGCCAGATCAGAAGCGCGACCCCGCTTACCGTGGGCCTCAGCCTCGGTGAGGTGGACCGGGAACCCCTCCGCGCCTGGCGAATGGCGGGAGCCGAACGCTACCTGCTGCGGTTCGAAACCTCCAATCCTGCCCTTTACCAGCGCATCCATCCTCAACGGGTCGGACAGACCACCGACCGACTCAAGATTCTCGGTTGCCTGAGGGCGCTGGGCTATCAGGTCGGCAGCGGGGTAATGGTCGGGATCCCGGGCCAAACCTACGAAGACCTGGCCAATGACATCGAGCTGTTCGGACTACTCGACCTGGATTGGATCGGCGTCAGCCCGTACGAGCCACATCCGGACACACCGCTGGGCCAGGCGGCTGCTGCCGGGCAAGCCACCGGCAACGGCAGTTACCATTCGTCGAGCCTGGGCTCGGCCAGCGAATCCCAGGTGCCGAACACGGACCTGATGACCTACAAGGTGATCGCTCTAGCCCGGCTGGTCTGTCCGCGTGCCAGCATTTCCAGCACGACTCCGCTGGCCCATTCGAGCCGCAACGGGCACGAGCTGGGGCTGATGCGGGGTGCAAATGTGATCGTGCCGGACCTGACGCCGGCCCATTACCGGGCCAAATCCGAAGTCGGCGGCCATGCCGTCGGGCCCGGCCAGTCGGCCGCCCGGCTGCACGCCCTGCTGAGACGCCAAATCGTCGGCCTGGGACGAGTGGTGGGGACCGAGCCTGGCCGGGGTGGCAACCTTTACCGTCGCGGGCAAGCTGGCGGACCGGCCGGGTGGGGTGATTACAGATACCTGTTCTGATCCGGCCGGCAGGTTGGGCTGTTGGTGAGGGTGGAGCCGCTCCTTATACTCCGGGCCGTGAACTGGGACGCATTTCTAAAGCAACTGCAAGCTTGGCTGGAAGTTCGCAAGCTTCTGAGCCGGGAAGCGAGCTGGGTGGTCGGCGTTTCAGGCGGGCCGGACTCGGCATTGCTGCTGCACGCCCTGAAATCGCTGTCCGACCGGCAGGGCCTGCAATGGCGGATCTTCGCGGCCCACTTTCACCACGGCCTGCGGGGCGCGGAGGCCGATGCGGACGCCGCCTATGTCGCCCGGCTTTGCGAGACGCTCGGCTTGCCCCTCGAAACTCAGCGGGAAGACATCCGGGCCGCAGTCGAGCGGGAGGGCGGGTCCACCGAGGAGGTCGCTCGCCGACACCGCTACGACTTTCTGGAGCGGGTGGCTCTCAAACTGGGAAGCGATCTGGTCGCGGTCGGCCACCATGCGGACGATAACGCCGAGACGCTGCTGCACCGCATCTGCCGCGGGACCGGATTGCGTGGGCTGGCCGGGATTCGGGACGTTCGACCGATCCGGCCGGACAGTCACATCCGGCTGGTCCGGCCGCTGCTGGGGCAACGGCGGAGAACCATCGAGCAGATGTGCCGCCTGCGCGGGCTGGAGCTGCGCCTGGATAGCACGAATCGCTCGCCGGAATTCACCCGCGGTCGGATTCGGCACATGATCATGCCGCTGCTGGCCGAGCAGCTCAATCCCAACGTGGTCGAGGCGCTTTTGCGTTTGGGGGAACAGGCTCGCCTGTTGGGGACTTATCTGGAGGACGCCGCCGCTCGAACCTTCGAGTCGCTGGTGATCTCGCAGCGGCCGGGTCAGGTGGTGCTGAACGTCCGGGCTCTGCTGGGCAAACAGCGGATCATCCAGGCGGAGGTGGTTCGTCGAGCGGTCTCGCTGGCCCTGGGACGCGAGCAGGACCTGAGTTTTGTGCATGTGGAGGCGATTCTGCGGCTGGCTGAAGACCCGGCCAGCGGCAAGGAAGTACATGTGCCGGGGCCAGCCGCGGTTCGCAAGCAATACGATCGGCTGGAGTTTTGTCCACTGGGGGAAGATGAGCCGCCGCCGGAGCTGGGGATCGTGTTCGTGTCCTGTCCGGGCCGGACGCTGCTGCCGGCTTTGGGGCTGGCGCTGAATGTGGAGATTCGCGAGCTTACCCGGGAGCAGATGGAACCCCTGTTTCAGAACCGCAATCCGCTGGAGGAATGGCTGGACTATGAAGCGGTGCAGCCGCCGCTGCTGGTACGCGGGCGACGGGACGGCGACCGGTTCCACCCGCTGGGCACGCCGGGGCTCAAGACGGTCGGTGACTTTTTCACCGAACAGAAGATTGATCCGCGGGTCCGGGCCCGGACCGGCATTCTCTGCGACCAGCAGGGTCCGCTCTGGGTCATGCCGTTCCGCATCGACCAGCGAGCCAGGCTTCGGCCGGAGACCCGAAAGGCGCTGCACCTGGTGTTGACTCCTTACTCGATCCGGCCTCCGGCGCCAGCATGAAAATCGCATCTCGGACCGCGGTCGTCCTGTTGTGCGCGGCATTGGCCCTGCGTGCCGGATGGGTGGTCTATTGTTGGGCGAGCCAGGGGCCGGCGCTGGAGTACCCCGACGAACAGCTTCACTGGCAACTGGCCGCCAACCTGGTCCGTCACGGCACGCTGATCACCGACGACGGCCGGATGGCCCCGCGTATGCCGGCGTATCCGCTTTTTCTGGCCGTTTTTGCCGGCCTGGGTCAGACCGGTATTCTGGCAGCCCGGCTGGCTCAAGCCGGGTTGGGGACGGGGACCGTGGGGCTGGTCTACTGGCTGGCAAGGTCGGCTCTCGGCCGCCGGGCGGCTCTGGTGTGCGGTCTGCTGGCCTGCTGCGACCCGTTCGCGATCTTCTTCTCGAACCTGATCCTCACCGAGGTGCTCTTCACCCTGATAGCGACCGGTCTGACCGCTTGCGCGTGGCGCTGGCTGGTCAGCCGCGGCGAGAGTCTGGCGGCGCTGTTGGGGCTGGCGGTGCTGGGTCCGCTGGCAGTGCTGACTCGAGCCTCCGCGGCGGGGTGGATTCCACTGCTTTGGCTGCTGCTGGTCTGGATGGGCAGGCATTCGCGGCAGAGGCTGCTTTGCTTGGCGGTGTGTCCGGCAGTGCTAGTCGCCTGCCTCCTGCCCTGGGGCGTGCGGAACAAGATCGCACTGGATTCGTTCGCCTGGCTGTCCACCAATGGCGGCGCCAGCCTCTACGATGGCCAGGGACCGCAGGCGGACGGCAGCGGCAACCAAGCGTTCCTGCATGAGCTACCGGAGTTGCAGGACCTGGACGAAGTCGGCCTGGATCAGACCCTGACGCGCATGGCTTTTACGCAGATGCGACTGGACCCGCAGCGTGTCTTACGTCTGGCTGGACGGAAGCTGCTGCGGACCTGGAACCCGCTCCCCAACGTGGCCGAGTATCGCAGCGGCTGGCCGGCGGCGATCGGCGCGGGCTATACGATCGTCTTGCTGCTGACCGCGGCCGCCGGGTCGCTGCGCGGCATCGCGGGCTGGGCTAGACAGCCGGCTGGATGCCGAAGTTGGCTGACGCTGCTTTGGCTTCCGGTTGTGTACTTCACGCTGGTGCACTGCGTGTACGTTGGGAGCGTCCGATATCGAGTTCCATTGCACCCGCTGCTGGGGCTGGCAGCGGGGGGGCTCTTTCGTCCGATAACCGGGCTAGACCAACCCGGCAGCGGACGAAGTTAGTTGGTTGATTCGGATACCAGCGGGGGCCCAGATCGTGGTACAATGCGCGCAATAAGCCCGGAGAGTCGGTCCCAAGCGGAACGGGACGACCGCCGGCCCCGGAGACCGTTAACGCAACAGGCCGGATGACAGCCCAGGCGGCAGGCTACCGGTGGCCGGTCGATAACGGCTTCAACTGCCGAGCACTAAGGTCGTTCCGGACAAGCGGACGCGAAGCTGACGGCATCGTTCACCCTGCAATGGCCGGGTCACGGGCGAGAAGCGGCACTTCTGCCGTGGAGTCGGCGGATACGTGGAGGTGTGTTTCGGCAGCGGCTTCATGTACAGGAGAAACAGACCAATGAGGACAAGACAATTTGTACTGCGGACCTGGCTGGTGCCGGCCCTGTTGCTGGTCGGCGTGCTCAGCTTGCCGGCAGCGGGAGCCGATCGTGTGGTGCTGTGCGAGGAATTCACCAACACGGGCTGTGGCTACTGCTCCTACGCCGGTCAGGCGTTGAACATGATGCTCAACAACTTCCCGAACACGTTCACGCTGGTGCAGATCCACATCGGCGACAGCTACGCGACCCCCTGGGGGAACGCCAGGCAGACTTTTTATGGCGTGACCGGGACGCCCACCGCGTGGTTTGATGGGATGCTGGAGTGCGTGGGGGCGTACACCAACGTGACGCAGCAGTACAACTGGTACCTCAGCAAGTACAACGCACGCCGAGCGGTCCCCACGGACGTCACGATCACGGCCACGGGGGTCCAGCAAATCGGTCAGACGTTCCTGATCCGGACCCGGATATGCATCGAGCCGGGCGGGACGGCCAAGACCATGCGCATCTACATGGTCCAGGTGTTGGATCATTGGCCCTCGTCACCGACCTACCACCGGAACGGGTTCAAGCAGGCTGCCGCGACCCAGGATATCACCTTGTCGCCGGGCAGTTGCCAGACGATCAGCCGGACCTTCACTTTCGACGCCGGCAGTTGGGCTGACCCCAACAACATCAAGATTATCGTCTGGGCCCAGGTTCCCAACGCCGCCGCTCCGGCCAACGTGTATCAGGCCCACAATATGAACTGGCCGTTCCCGGGCGACTGTAACGCCAATGGCCAGCCGGACCCGTTGGATATTTCCAGCGGCTTAGCTGAGGACTGCAATTCCAACGGCGTCCCGGACGAGTGCGACATTGCCGGCAGCTACTCCAAAGACTGCAACGAGAATAACGTGCCGGACGAGTGCGACCTGGCGGAAGGAACGTCCGAGGATTGCAACGACAACGATGTGCCCGATGAGTGCGACATCGCCGAGGGGACCTCGCAGGACAACAATGGCAACGGCATCCCCGATGAATGCGAGATACTCCGCGGGGATGTTAACTGCGACGGGACGGTCGGGTTCGGCGACATCAACGCCTTCGTGCTGATGATGACCGACCCGGCAGCCTGGCAGGCGACGTACACCTGCCCGTTCCTCAATGGTGACATCAATGAGGACGGGACGGTGGGCTTTGGGGACATCAACCCGTTCGTAGCTCTGCTGACCTCGGGTACGCCCTGACCGGGGGCCGACCCGCTCAGCGATCGGAGGCAGCCCCGGCCGAAACCGGCCGGGGCTGCCGTATGCGCCGACCGGCCGCGAGGAGTGGAAAGCCCCGGCGGTCGGGGGTCGCAAAGATCAAGACCGGTCGGCGGGGGCCGCGGCCGGGAGGGTCCGTGGCGCGCAGCAGGGCTTTCCGGCGGCGGAATACCGCTCGGGTCACCAGAACGACCAGTCTCCAACGCGCAGGACGAGCAGGTACAGGACGAAGTTGGTATAGGCGTGGAGCAGGACCAGGCAGAGGATGCTTCGTGTCCAGTAGAAGACTCCGTTGAAGGCCATCCAGCACAGGATGCTCACACCCCAGTTGCCGGGGTGTTGCAGGGTGGAGATCAGCGAAGTGCCCAGGAAAGACAGCCAAGTGAAGGTGCCCAGCGGGACCCGCTCGAAGTTGTGCCAGTCGATCAGTGCCCGCAACAAGAATGCCCGCCAGAACAGCTCTTCGACGACCGGGACCGCGGTGCAGGCCACGAGCCAGCGGAGTGTCCAGGTGGCCCAGAACAGTCCACCGGCGCCCAGTTGCTGGCGGGGGTCGATCACCACTTTCTCGCCCGGGATGATGGGCAGCCATCCACCCAGTCCGATCCGGTCGAGCAAGCCCTGCCCCACCACCCAGCCCCAGGCCACCAATGATCCGCCCGCGATGACGATCGGCCAATGGGCCTGGCCCCAGGGCGGCAGGTGCCGGCGGAAGAGCCAGACCACCGCCAGGGAGGCTACGCCGCGGAGCAGAATCGCCGCCGGCTGCCAGACCGGCGGCACCAGGTAGGTGACGCCCAACAGGGCCAGGAAGACCCCCAGGGGCGCGACCAGTACCAAATCGGGCCGGGCGGTGGCCAGACGGTCCAGGTGCCCGGCAGCGACAGATCGGGTATGCTGGTTATCGGCCATTGTCGGACTAACCATGGTATCAGACTGCTGTCCAAAGTGTATATGTCTCTGGCCCGGCGTTTGGCCAGGGCTCGGAACGCATGCTTTGTTGAGGACGGAATGATGTTCAAGCCGCATGGCGCTGCTCTTGGGAGTTTCCTGCTGGGCTGGGCGGCCCTGGCCGCGGCCCAGGACGTGTCGGTCGAACAAAACAAGCTGTTGGCGAGGCGGTCGGCCGAAGCGGACGCCTACCGCAAGCTGGCCGAGGCGGTCTATGGGCTGCAAATCAACTCGCGGACATATGTCAGGGACTTCGTCACCGAGTCGGACGACATCCGCAGCGAAGTAGACACGTTCATCAAAGGCGTCCGGCTGGGGACGCCCACCTGGTACGAGGACGGGTCATGCGAGGTGCCGGCGGAAGTCACGGTGGCCAAAGTGATCGAGACGCTGCGGACGGCGCATGACCGGTACTACAAGGGCGAGGACATCAAGACCGCGGACTTCGAGTCGATGGCCAGCCGCATCGAAAAAAAGGTCATCAAGGTGGTCGGCAACGGGGCGCCGCGGCCGGACCTGCCGCCGGACCTGCCAAGCGGGGTGGCCGAAATCCTCGGGCCGGCACCGCCCGCCCCCGGCCGGCCGCCAATCCCGGAAATCTGGCTGAGCCTGGGGCCGCAGAGCGCCCAGGCCCGGTTGATGGCCCTGCGAGCCGCCCGGCTGGACGCGATCCGAAGGCTGGCTGAGCGGATCAAGGGGTTGCGACTAACCTCGCGGACCTTCGTTCGGGACTTCGTACCCGAAAGCGATGAAATCCGCACGGAATTGGACACCCGACTGGCCTCGGCGGGCGAGGAGGTCAGCAGCTATCTGCATCATGATGAGCTGATTGCCGAAGTGACCATGCGGCTGTCGACCGAGCAGGTCATAACCACGATCAAGGAGCTGCACAGCCGACGTTACACGGATGACCCGGACGACCTCCGCGGGCACGACATCGTGGATATCGTCAAGACGGTGGTCAAGAAGGACTTCGAAGCGACCGGGTACGGGATACCGCCGCCGCAGTACCTGCGGAGGTATAACGAGGTCGCGGCCATGCCGGTGCCGGACTGGGCCATGGGGCAGATCGAGGCCACCGGTGCGGGAACTGATCCCGAAATAAACACTCCGCAGGGGCGACTCCGGGCCGCCCGGGCCGCGGAGCTGGACGCCAAGCGCAAGTTGGCTGAGCAAATCGCCGGTCTGAGAATCGAGAGCAGCACGACAGTCCGGGATTTCGTAACCGAGCACGACAACCTGCAAGTTCTGGTGGATGCGATCCTACTAGACGCCCGCGTCACCCGTACCAGTTTCACCGACGGGGAGGCTCAGGTGACCGTCTCGGTTCCGGGCATGCGAGTGTGGGACGTGCTCAACGATGAGTTGGGCCGGCGGTCGAAGCGGCCCGCGTCGCAGTAGCGGGCTTGAGGCCCCGCGCCAGTCAAGGAAGTATCGGTGTCGGAGCGTGGCCGTCTGAGCGGGGCGTCGAGGAGTGCAACATGTTCAAGTGGTGTGGCCGGCTGATGATGCTGATTTGCGGGTTGCTGGTGCTGACCACGCTGGTAGGGTGCCATAAACGCGAGCACCGCACCATGCGGGTGCATGAAGAGCGACACGAAGGGCCGGTCGAAGAACAAAGCCCGGGCGAGATGATCGTCGAATAGTCGCGACCTTGAGCGACCGCATGCGGCCAAGCGCTGGCATGGTGCCGAATCTGCTGATGCGGGCGGCTTTGCTGGGGGCGGCGACCGCGGAGCTGGTGGCCCAACCGGCGGCCTCGCCCACGCCTGGGCAGCAGAAAGAAATGGAGCAAGTCGCTCTGGCCCGGGCCCGGACCGAGCTGCTGGAGCAGGCGGCCTCGCTTCCGGTTTTTGCCGGCCTCACCTTATCAAGCTGGCTGCGGCAGGACGCCGAGGTCGAACGGGCACTGCGATTGTGGGTCCGCACGCTGCCCCGACAGGGGAAGTTTCGCTTCTACTCCTGCGACGCAGTATGCGAAGCCGATGTGCGACTGGAACCGGGCGAGCTGTGCGAGAAACTGGCGGCTCTGCTTGAGGATCACCCGACGGTCGGTCAGTCGCTGGGGATCGACGGGAGCAAGCTCAAGGCGGCGGCCGCCAACTGGCCGATCTTGTGGGCCACCGGTCGATGCGCTGCGGCCGCAGTCAGCGATACCCGACGGCCACCCGGCTGGCGTGACGTGACCAACGAGGGGCTGGAGCTGGCCCGGGCGGCCGCGATTGCCGACGCTTATCAGGTGCTGCTGAGCGAACTGGGTCAGTTGCCGCTGGCGCAGGGCCGCCACTTGCGGGATTTCCTGGATTCCAGCGCCCAGGTCCGGGAGGCGGTGCAAGCGGAATTGAGCCGGGCTGCCAAGGTGCGGGTCGAGTTCGCTCCGGATCAGGTGGCAGTGGGGGAAGTGCGAATCGAGATGCGGGACCTGTTGCGGATTTTGACCCGCGTATGTCAGGAGCAGTATCGCGGCTCGGAGTTCGAGGCGGCGGATTTCCGGCAGATGGCTCTTTCAGTGCAGAAAACGGAGCTGATCGGGACCGGTCTGGGAGTGCCCCCGGTCCGGTCGCTGCTGCGCGGGCGATATCAGCCGGTGGAGTACGACCGGCCGGCCTGGACGCGGGAATGCCTGGTCGCCACCGGCCGGTATGAGCCGGTGGATGAGGAAGCGCCCGAGCCGGCCGCCCGGACGGAGGCGGCCCGCCTGGACGGGATCGACCAGCTATATCAGCGGATCAGTCGACTGGAACTCGGAAACGGCATCACGGTGGCCGATTTCCTCAGCTACCACCAGGATCTGAAGGATGATGTGGTTTTGTTTTTGAGCGGAACCAGGGTAATCTCGCCGGCGACGGTGGATCCGGCCGGCGGAGTCGAGGTGAAGGTCGAGCTGCCGCTGGGCCGACTATGGGAGATCCTGCGGACCCGGATGAAACTGGAAGAGGTGGAGCCGCCGGCGAGCAGTCCGGCGCCGCAATGAAGGAGGCTGGGACATGCGAGCGGTGATACTGACGGTCCTGCTGCTACTGCCCCCTCGGTTGCTGGGGCAGTCCGAGCCGCCGGCCGGGGAGCCTCAGTCGCAGGAGGCCAAGACCGTGAAGGTCACCGCCGAGGGGTACAATCGCGAGGATGCCCTCAAGCAAGCCCTGCGCAAAGCTCTTGAACAGGGGGCCGGGCTGCAAATTGCCGGCTACTCGCAGGTCGAAAACTTCGCTTTAGTCCGCGACACGATCTACAGTCGGGCGGCCGGGATCGTCCGCGAATACCGGATACTCCGGGAGGCGGAGGTCGCCGCCGGCGGCTGGCAGGTAACCATCGAGGCGACCGTGCGCCCCAGCGCGGTGGCCGAGACCTGGGGGGAGGTCCAGAATCTGCTCGACCAGATCGGCCGGCCGAAGATCATGGTCTGGATCGACGAGAAGATCGACGGACAAATCGAGGCGCAGTCGGTGGTGGAGAGCCGCATCGAGGAGATGTTCGTCAAAGCCGGGTTCGATCTGGTGGCGCGGGAGGCGGTTGAGGACCTTCGGCGGCGTGAAGCGGCCGAGGCGCAGGACGAGAAGAACGCGGCCAAGCTGGCCCGGCTGGCCAAGGAGGCCGGCGCCCACATCCTCATTCGCGGCTCAGCCAACGCCGATCGAGCCGGGATCGAAAACCTGTATGGCACGCCGGCCGCGTTCTACAACTGCGACGTACAGGCCAAGGTCTATTACACCGACACCGGCAAGCTGCTGGCCAGCGAGAGCATCCCCGTGACGCGGCGGGGCGCCCGCTCGCGACATGAATTCAGCCCGCAGGCTGCCCGGGCCGCGCTGGTCGCGGCCACCTTCCCGCACTCGGAGGAGCATCGTGAGCCGGCCTTGGCCATTCGGCTGTTCGAGGCGGTGATGGAACAGTGGTCGACCCAGATCACCGCCGCCGGCGACATCGAGCTGGAGGTCGAGAACCTGGACTTCAAGACCTTCGTGGCCCTCAAGAAAAGCCTGGCCGAACTGGAACGGATCCGGTCGGTGGATGCCGACTTCACGATGAACACCGGCAAGTTCCGGATCAAGGCCCAAGTTCAGGCTTCCACGCTAGCCGAGCTGCTGGCCAACAAGCCCTTCGACGCCTGGTTGGAAATTGTTGACCTCAAGCCCAACCGGATCCAGGCCAAGGCGGTCGCCAAGCCCTGAGCAGGTTTTGAGCGAACCGGTCAGCGAGCAATGACCTAGCGGCGGTTCACTTCGTCAATCGCGGCCTTTAGGGCGGGCAAACCCCGCTCGATGGTCCGGCGGTCCACGCAGAAGCTCAGCCGCATGTGCCCCGGGCGACCGAAACCACGGCCGGGGACCGCCAGTACGCGATGCCGCAACAGAAGGTCGACGAATGCCGCGTCATCGTCGATCGGGGTTTTGGGGAAAGCGTAGAAAGCCCCCTGCGGCATGACCAGCTCGTAACCATACTCCCGCAGAGCGGTGCAGAGCAGGTCCCGGTTCTGCCGGTAGAAGCTGACATCGCAGAGGGCGTCGGCGCAGCGCGCGACCACCCGCTGCATGAAGGCCGGGGCGTTCACGTAGCCCAGGGTGCGGTTCAGCATGGTCATCGCCCCCAACAGTAAAGCGCGCTCCGGAACCCGCGGCGGCACCGCGATGTATCCCATCCGTTCGCCGGCAATGCTCAAGTCCTTGGAGTAGCTGGAAACGATCAGCGTCCGCGGATAGTGGTGAGCGATCGTCGGGCACCAATCCAGATCGAAGATGATCCGCCGATATGGGTCGTCGCAGAGCACATAGATGGGGCGTTCCGGCTGGTCGTGCCGGTTCAGCAACTGGGCCAGGGCGGCGCACTTCTCGTCCGAGTATACGGCTCCGCTGGGATTGTTCGGGCTGTTCAGGATGATCGCCCGGGTGCGGTCCTTGATCGCCGCCGATATCGCATCCAGGTCGGGCTGAAAGTCGCGATCGGTATGCACCATGACCATTCGGGCACCGGCCTGCTCGATGTAGAAGCGGTACTCGGGGAAAAACGGCGAGAGGGTGATGACTTCGTCGCCCGGATCGCAGATGGCGCGCAGGGCGACGTTCATTCCGCCGGCCGCACCGGTGGTCAGGATGACCGAATCCGGGTCCAGGCGGATCCGATACTCGCTGCTGATGAACCGGGCGACCGCGGCCCGGGTTTCGTCGAATCCGGCGTTCGGCATGTAGCGGTGCAAGGCGGCGCGGTGTTCGGCAGCGACCACTTCCAGGGCGTCAAAGAAGACCGCCGGGGGCGGCGCGTTCGGGTTGCCCAGCGAGAAGTCGAACACGTGGTCGTCGCCCAGCTCGGCCTTCAGTCGCCGCCCCTTCTCGAACATCTCGCGGATGAAAGAGGCCGACCCCATGTCGGCGGCAACCTTCCTGGCAATCGGGCTTGACATGAGCGCTTCCTGTACCGGCCTTGCGACGCGGTCCTAACCCTCGCGTCGCGCGCCTGATCTGAGTCAGCCTACCGGCTGGTCGGCCGAAGTGCCAGTCCGGCAGCCGCCCAGAGGCTGGGTTGCCGCATACGGACCGATTCGGGCCCGCAAGGTCGCCGTCGGCCGGGCAGCCGCCGGGCCGGCTGTGCACACACCGAATGATGGTCGGCAAAACTGCGGCCGGGTCACAGCGGGCAGGGCCGGCGGGGGCGGATCGCCAGGACCCACGCCCGGTGGCGCTCGGGGTTGTGGCCAGCGCCGCAGGCGTCGGCCGCCCGATAAGCGCAAAGCACAGGCCGCGTTTCGGAGTTGTAGACCGAAACGCGGCCTGATCGTCGTTGGACTATGCCGATCGGCGACCGGTTCGATCGCCGACCCGGGTCCCGACTAGCGCCGCCGCAGCAGCAACAGGCCGCTCAGCAGCAGCAGAC
>CAYZXK010000143.1:0-1662 GCA_964482395.1 uncultured Planctomycetales bacterium
GGGTCGTACCAGCGGTAGCCGACATGCATCAGCGTGATCGGCGGCAGGTCGGGGTCCGGACCGTACAGCGCGATGATGCCCCGGTTGGGGTCCGAGCCGGGCGGACCGCCACCGTCGGGCGGAAAACCGCCGGTCTCGTAGCCCCACGAGCCCGCATAGCCGTACCTTGGGAACCCTGCCGGCAACTCGCCGCCAACCTGGCAGTGCAACTGCCCCTGGCCGTCGGTCCATTCGGTCACCAGTTCGCCGAAGGCCGTGTATCCCACCGACGACACAACAGGACCGCCTTGGCCGCCGACTTCGTAGCTCACCGGCTCGCCGAGCTGGTCGGTGGTCATCAGCGTCGAGCCGATCAGGTCGCCGTGCAGATATCGGACCGGGTCGGTCCGCCCGTCGATGGTCTGCCCGCCGTGGATGCCCAGGCCGCTCAGCCAGCGGGTCTGCTCGATCGCCTGCGGCACGTTGTTGGGGTCTAAAGCCACCTGATAGTCCACATAGGGCTGCTCGGCCAGGTAATCCGTCCAGCTCGAACCCAGCGGCACCCACTGGCTCGGATCATTCCCGATGTCGCTCGGATCATTCGGGACGCGGCTCGGGCGCGGTCGACGCAATTGCACCACTGCGCGCCGCGGGCCGCATGCCTGAGGCTATCCCTCCAGGAACCGGTTCCATATTTGGCGTAGCTCGGCCTCGTCGTAGGCCGTTCGGCATTCCGGACACACGTGCACGGACGGGAGGCCCGTCAGGTTGTAGCCGCAGGTGGGGCATATCCTGTACTGGCAACTGACAACGTGCCGTCCGTACCTGCGCCTGGCCATGGGAAAAACCCAAGCCCGCAAGCCGCTGCCGAGCAGGACCGCCACGCAAAAAACGGGTAACGGGTGCGTCAAGCTGAAGATCACCGCAGGCGGGCCGCGGATCTCCCGGTACAACCACACTCCGGCGGCGGTGATCGCTACCGCGTATGCGAGACCTATCATCACGCGAAGAGGCCGAGCCCGGCGCCAAAATGCCTCGGTGATCGGCGGTGGCGGTGTTGCACACCACACCGACCACCACCGTAATGCCCTTGCACGTTTCTGGCGCTGTTTCTCTCTGGCCGCGTACACGCTGGCCGTAGCCTACTCAATGATCACGGTGTCGCCACCTTCCAAGCGTTCGTCCTCGTCTTCCAACCACTCCTCGCAGGCCTCAATGCCAAGGAGTCCCAGTGCGCAGCCTACGTCGACCGGCGGCGGCCCGAAGATAGCCCCGAGCGCCGCTACGGCCTTCACGCAAGTCCGGAAGTGCTTGATTGTCTTAAGCTCGTCGCCGAGCGTCTGCTCCTGCGGCCGGATCACCACAGGCAAAGGGCCGCGGTCGCGGTTTACGTAGTCATCCGTCCACAGTCCCCGTGGATCCATGGCCGCGGCTGGCGAGGCTTGGCAATACAGGTACCCGTTTAGCCCACCGGAAGGAGCCACTGGGTCGCGTTGCGTGAAGCGGCCGAGGGCCGGGTCGTACCAGCGGTAGCCGACGTGCATCAAGGTGATCGGCGGCAGGTCGGGATCCGGACCGTACAGCGCGATGATGCCCCGGTTGGGGTCCGAGCCGGGCGGACCGCCGGCCTCAGGTGGAAAGCCGCCGGTTTCGTAGCCCCACGCGCCGGCGTACCAGTACCGG
>CAYZXK010000144.1:0-3357 GCA_964482395.1 uncultured Planctomycetales bacterium
GATCATAGCCCCAGCCGCGACTTCCACCGCCGACTCAAACTGATGCGTCAGTTCGGCATCGATTTGGTCTTCGACGTCGGAGCCGACACCGGCGAGTACGTCCTCAAACTGCGGCGATACGGGTATCGGGGGCGGGTCGTATCGTTCGAGCCGCTGTCGCAGTCGTTCGCCCGGCTGAGTGCCCGGGCCGCGAGTGATCCAAACTGGCAGACCGTCAATGTCGCCCTGGGCGAGCGAGACGGGACCGCCTCGCTGCACGTAGCCGCAAACTTGCACAGCAGCTCGATACGCCCAATGCTGCCGATCCATGAGGCGGCCGCCCCGGAGTCGGCGTATACCGGCCTGGAGGAAGTCGCCATCCGGCGTCTGGACGGCGTATTCGACATGTATCGCGGCCAGGCCCGCGGAATCTTCATGAAAATCGATACCCAGGGCTACGAGCGGCAAGTGCTGGAGGGTGCGACCGGATCGCTACCGCAGATCACCGGCCTGCAACTGGAAATGTCGCTGGTTTCACTCTACCAGGGGCAGGCCCTCTTCCGCGAGCTGCTGGACTTCGTGTCGGCCCGCGGCTACACGCTGATGTCGCTGGAACCGGGATTCTGCGACCAGCGCACCGGCCAGATGCTACAGGTCGACGGAATCTTCTTCCGGGCGTGACCGGCCTGGCGCAACCCGGGTGTCACCCGCGGGCCCACCGCTCGCTCGGCCAGCATTCCAAGGATAGGTCGGCTCAAAAGCCGGCTGGGGTCCAGGGCCGCCGCCTTGGCCAGCCCGCGCCAGTCGAGCTGGCCGCCGGAGCGATGAGCCCGCAGCAGGCCCTTGGCTACTTGGTCGGCCAGATGGCGGTTACAGGCCCGGCTGAATTGGCGATATCGCCGACTGCCGGGTGGTCCCCAGTACCGCGACGAGGCCCGCTGACGCTCCGCCAGGAATTGCCAGTGCCGGTCGCCCCGCCCGGTCTTACTGTCCGGGTGGACAGTGAAGCCGGCCAGCACGGCATCCACCAACTTCAGCCGGAACCGGGCCAGCAGCCGGAGAAAGAACTCGTAGTCCATCGCGTAATGCAGCTCCTCGTCCAGCCCGCCGATCTCCTCCACCACCTCTCGCCGAAAGAACACCCCGCACTGATCCAGGCAGAAGCCTGGCTCCCAGAACCGGACTAGGCTATCGAGCGAGCTTATGGTCGGCGTTTTGGTGTGGATGACGTTGCCGGCCTGGTCCAGGAGGTGCACCCGCCCGGCAATCGCCTGAACCCCGCAGCCGGCGCCCAGCTCTCGGGCGGCCACCTCAAAGGCCCCCGGCTGGTACATATCATCTGCGTTGATCCAGCCGATAATCTCGCCCTGGGCCCGGGCCAGAGCCTTGTTCAGGGCGTGGCTCTGCCCCCGGTCAGGCTCGCTGGCCCAGATCAAGTGCGGATAGCGACGAAGGATAGCCACGGTGTGATCCGACGAGCAATTGTCATATACAACGTGTTCGAAGGCCGGATATCCCTGATCCAGAACGCTGCGAATGCAGCGTTCAATGAACCGCCCATGGTTGCACGAGGGCGTGATAACTGAGATCAGCGGACGGTCAGCCGACCGAGGTTCACCTTGCGCGCCGGGCGAGGCGGCAACGGTATAGCAGCGTCTCCGGTTAGTTTCGGACTGCGCCGCAGCTCGTAGGCCGGGGCTGTCGGTTCCACCCTGTTGGCTTTCCCTGCTGGATACGCTCGCCCACCGGCGGCTTTGCATTCCGTCTCCGCCCAGCAATAGCCGCAAGATTGAACGCCCCAGCCGTCCCCATTTCCACCGCGGGGCCTGTAAGGGCGACACCCCGAGGGTCCGGAGGGCATAGATTGTCGCCCGGGCCCAATCGCCCTGACCTGCGGCAGCGGCGTGCAGCTCGGAAAGGGTTCGTTTCAGCCCGCGTCGCCACGCGTCGCGGCAATCCGGCCGGGCGCGGAGCGCTGGCCGCAGGAGGTAGAAGACTCGCAGTTCCGCCAGCGTCGAGGCGATCCGGTCGGCTGACAAACTGAAGGGCGTATGCCAGCCCATGGTGACCAGCCGGTCTGACAGGTAGACTGCCGGCCCGCGGCAGGCAAGCTGGGCCCACAGCAGATGGTCTTCGGCCCGCTTCAAGCCGGTGTAGAATCCGCCGGAGGCCACCAGATCGTGGGTGCGGGCCATGATCGACGATGTCAGCAGAAACAGCCGTTCGAACAGGTGGGGGGCCAGGTCGCAGGGCTGGTCGAGCGGGATGGGTGGCAGCCGGAATGACCACTCCTGGCCGCTCTGAGCTCGGCGGACCGTGTGGGCGGCAACGAAAACGGTCTGCGGATAACGTCGAAATATCTCCAGTTGCCGCTCGATCTTGTCGGGCTCCCAGGTGTCGTCGGAATCGAGGAAGGCCACGAACTGGTTGGGCCGGCTTCGGATCCCGAGGTTGCGGGCTGCTGAGACGCCGGCATTATTCTGGCGGATGTAGCTCACCTCGGCCGCGAATTGGCGGATTACTTCGGGCGTGTGGTCGGTGCTGCCATCGTCCACCACGACAATGTCGCAGCGGTCGCGGGCGGTCTGAGCCAGTACGCTCCGGATGCATCTTGGCAGCAGCTCGGCCCGGTTATAGGTCGGGATTACCACCGTCACGCGACCATTATTTCGGGCTCGGCAGCGCCGGATTGATGTGGCCGCCGCGGGTCCGGCCACGGCAAAACTGGCCCGGCCCGGTTTCAGCCCGAGCCGTTCGGCGATAACTGCCAGAACGTAGCGGTTGGCGATGGCTCCCGGCCGGTGTCGCAGCAGTTGCGGCAGAAGCGACCAGTCGAGCTTCCGGTCGTGTTTGTGCGAATGCAATAGTGCGTGGAGCAGGGTCTTTCCCGCTCCGCGATCGCAGGCCCGGCGCAGTCGCCAGTATTGCCGGGACAGCACCGAGCCCCACCAGCGGCGGGAAGCCCGCTCCTGCTCACGCAAGAAGCCGCTCAGGTATCGCGACTGGCCGGTCTTGCTGTGCGGGTGCAGAACGAAGCTGGCCAGGACCTCATCCACGGTCTTGATGGGGAAATGCCTGGTCAGGCGCAGCCACAGGTCATAGTCCATGGCGTAATGCAGGCGGCAGTCCAGCAGCCCCACCCGTTCCAGCGCCTCACGCCTGAAAAACATCCCCTGCTGCGAAAGCCCGTGATCGTGCGACCAAACATCCAGGAGGAACTCGTGTCCGCGATACTCGGGGCAGCGCATGCCCAGCAGACGACCTTCGGCGTCCACCAGCTTCACGCGGCCCAAAATGACCATGTTCCCGGTCTGCGGGCCTAGCTCGCGGGCCGCGACCGCGAACGCTCCCGGCTCGTAGTAGTCGTCGGCGTTGATC
>CAYZXK010000145.1:0-13553 GCA_964482395.1 uncultured Planctomycetales bacterium
TCTGAACCGCCCGACTCGGGCGGCAGCTATTCGTCTGGGCTTGCAGGCGGGGCTTGCTTCCAGCCTGGTATTGACCGGCGGCCTGGTCGGGTTGCTCTGGCCCGCGATGCTGGCCGCCTTGCCGAGGCCCCGCCGGCACGCATTCCGCTTGATACTTCTGAGCATCGGCCTGGCGGTTCTGGTTTATGCGGCGCTCAATCCCTACGTCATCTATGGTCTGCTGACCGACCGACCTGCCTTGTCCAGTAATCTGGGCAACTCTCTGGCGATGTATCGAGATCAAATCACCCGGCCGGTGGCCGGCGTGGTGCGAGTGGGTCAATTGCTTTTGCACAGCGGCGGAGTGGGACTGTTGCTGGGCGGGGTGACCGGGTGGTTGTGGCTCCTTCGGCGTTGGACAAAAGAGACGCTCATTGCCAGCTCGGTCGGAGTGGCCGGGCTTCTGGTGTGCGTGCTGTCAGCCGCGGGTAAGCCGGCCGAGTTCGCCCGGTTCCTGATTTTACCGGTCCTGCTGTTGGCGGTGGCGGCGGCGTGCTGGCTGGGCCGGATCGGCCGACGCCGACCGGGCTTAACGGCCGCCGCCGTTTTCGCCGTGCTGGCCACCATGGGCACGCCGGCCTACCTGCGGTCGTTCTGGATCGACGCCCGCAATCAAAGCGAATCGCGTCTCTTGGCCGGGCGGTATCTTCGCCAGCACCTAGAGGCCGGTCAGACTCTGGGCGTGCTTCAGGAGCCCGCGCCTTACGCGGTCCCGCCGGTGGATTTCACCAGCCGTAGAGTCCTGCTCTTGCCTGCGATTCCTGCCAGCGACTTGGATATGGCGAGTTTGCCCGAGTGGCTGGTGTTCACCGCCGACGATGAGCGGGTCTGGCGTGGGGTGTGGTGGTGGGAGCACTACCAATTGGCGGCTCGCTTTCCCCCGGCCGGCGACCCGGCCAGCCCGATCGCGTGGGCCAACAAGCCGGTCTTCATATACCGTCGTGGCCAGCCGTGAAGAGCGACAGGCGGCGCAGCCCGGGTTCGGGCCACACCGCCTGCGGGACGCGACAGATCGTCGACTAGTCGACCGCTACTCCATGGGCAGGTCCATCAGCAGGAAGGTGAAGTCGCAGTCTCGATAGGCGTTTTCGGGCAGCCCCAGCATGTGGATTCGGAACTCCAGAGTGGTCGGGTCGGAATCCAGGTCGAGCGGCTGCACGATCGGTATCACTATGTCCGCGTCCGCGTTCGGCGACATGAAGGCGGGCAGCGGGGTCACCGCGACCGGGATATCGCCCAGGGGTATGGCCGACACGTCCATACCAGTATGCACGCGGACCCGGTACCTGCCGGTTTGCTCCCGGTACACGTCGTTGGGGTCCTGTGGAATGCGGGTGGATGGGGTCAGGTTGACGCCGCCAGCACTGATCCGGGCACTGGCGAACACGCCCGGATCACCTCTGGCTCCCTGGCAGTCGGCCACGTCTACGGTGCCGTCACCGTTGACGTCCTCGGTCTCCACGTCGCCGACGCCGTCGCCGTTCAGGTCCCAGCAGGCCAGACCGTCGTCGCCCGGATCGCCTCTGGCTCCCTGGCAGTCGGCCACGTCTACGGTGCCGTCGCCGTTGATGTCCTCGGTCTCTAGGTCGCCGACGCCGTTGCCGTTCAGGTCCCAGCAGGCCAGACCGGGAGCGCCGTCCACGCCGTCTCGGCCATCCTTGCCGTCGGCGCCCGGTGCCCCATCCTTGCCGTCCACCCCGTCCCGGCCATCCTTGCCGTCAGCGCCCGGTGCCCCATCTTTGCCGTCCACGCCGTCTCGGCCATCCTTGCCGTCGGCGCCAGCCGGACCAGCCGGTCCCTGCTCGCCTTGGGGACCCTGTTCACCGGGTGTGCCCGGTTTGGCCAAACCGGCTTGGACTTGCTCTTGCAATGCGGCGATCTGATCTTCGATCTCCTGCTGCCAGCAGTCGACTCCACAACCCGTGCAAATGATGGCGCAGACGGTGCCCATCCCAAGGAGAATCCACAGTCCAGCCCGGTTCATGTCCCATACTCCAGATAAGTGGGCGGTAGCCGCCGACTGACCAACTCGACGCGCCAACCTGATTGGCCGTCCCGGATTTGGGGCGACTCACCAATTCATAGGCCCATTTGGCGGCCAGAATCCAGTATTAAGACTTGGGAATCGGGTTTGGCAAGACAAGCTGGCCTAGCGGAGGCGGATTCCGGAGTGGACGGATTGGGCTTCGCGGTAGATGCTGCCGTAGCGATCGTAGTAGGTCTGAGCGTCGTAAGATATTGTGTTGTAGAAGGTTACATCGTCGAGTCGAACGCCATTCTCGACCGCCGGCCACTCCGACCGGGCACAGAGCTGCTGTCCCAGGATCGGATGCAACGGGCAAGAGCCAAGAATCAGATTGGCCTGCGGTCGGCCGGTGGGTGCTGGCCCAAGCACTGCGAAACTTCGCGTGCGGCCACAACCGGCCACCAAGCTGAGACACAGGACGGCGATGGCTAGTATCCGTCGCATCACCATATGGTAGCCGAAACCGATCCCGGATGGTCAAGAAAAAAACGAACCTGGCACGCTGAGCCAAGCTCGCAAGCTCCGTGCGACAATTTACTTAGACGCAGGCAGTCCTGGTCCGATAACCTGTCCACCTCGGCCTGCCGCAAGTACGACCGCCGAAATCGCAACCACCGCCCACGCCATGCGGCGGAAAGCCCAAAGGAACTCCCTTGAGGTCTGGAGCCCCCGTCGGCTGGTCCTTCACTGGTGTCGTGGTAGCTTCGGGGCCCTCGTGCGCCGGCATGTTGCGGTTTCGATCAGGCAGGGGATTCCGGACAGCCACCCAGCCGGGTCGCCCACGCCGATTGAAGCCGGTCGGAGACGATTATGGGACGCTGAGTCTCGATCGACCTGCGCTCCAACCAAGACAGCACCACGCTGGCTCGCGAGGAACTCGGTAGGCAGCGTGCGACCGGGGCGTCAGCCTGTACGCAATCAATGAAATAATCCAATTCATTGCGAACCGCATCACCGGTGCAGGCGATCCGCTCCGTTGCTCCGTTGGCTGTGACCAGGCAGACCTCGGATCCGCGTGAGAGGGCCCAGCCCAGGGTGCCGTGCTCGCCGTGCACTGTGATTTCCATGTCGAATTGCCAGGGAGCGGCGAGCATCCACCCGCCCTCGATGATCGCATAGCGCCCGTGGTCATAGTTATAGGCCGCCACGACGTGGTCCACGCCGCCGGATGGGCCCCGGGTTCCCCACGCCCGGATGGATTGCGGGAGGCCGAGCAGGTATTGAGCGAAATCTATGTCGTGAATGTGCAGATCCAAAATCGCTCCCCCGCTCTGCCGCGCGTCCAGCAGCCAATTCCCGGCCGAGTAGGTCGGGGGCAAGCCCAGTCGGCGGAGCGTCACGAAGCGGAGCGGGCCGATCCGGCCTTCGTCCACGCGGCTTTTGATCAGCTCATATTGGGGCCAGAACCGGATGCAGTGTGCCACCATCAATGTGCGGTGGCTGGCCTGGCTGGCTTGAATCATCCGGTCGCAATCCCCGACCCGGATGGCCATGGGCTTTTCGCACAGCACGTGTTTTCCCGCCCGGAGGGCCGACACCGCGACCTCCGCGTGCAGGGCGGTCGGCAGCGCGATTATGACCGCCTCGACGTCCGGATCGCCGATCAGTTGCCGCGGGTCCGAGTAGCTTCGGACTGCGGCCAGGGAGGCCTGCTTGCCGTCGGCGGCCCCCAGCGCGAGGTTGCCGGTGCTCTCCCACTGGCCGCGCCGACGGGCCGGGTCCTGGTCGCAGATTGCGATTACTTCGGCCCGGGGATGGTCGAGCAGGTGCCCATAATGCGCGCGTCCCATGAATCCCAGTCCGCATATGCCGAAACGCAGCTTGCTCATTGGCCTGTCCGCCGGACGGCCGTCCGGCACTTTCCTGGGCAGGGCCCCGATTGGGGCCTGCGGATGCGGCGCCGGCCGTTTGTTACACCTATAGCCCGCCGCGGCCGGTCCGCCAAGCGACTTGCGGGCGGTCAGCCTCCCGCGAGACCGGCCCTGGTCGGCCCCGCCTACTCGTCGTATCTGGCGTTGAAGTAGGAAACTTCGCGCTGGCCGATGATCTCCGGCAGGCCGTTGTTCTCGACCACCGTGTAGCGGTCGTCAGGCTCAGGGTCCTGGATGCCGTTGCCGTTGAGATCGGTCCAGACCAGTCGGGGCAGGAGGTTGCTGCGGTCGACGGTGAGTTGTGACCGGACGCTGGCCTGCGGATTGATGCGGTCGACCAGGGTAAGGTAGATGGTGAACGTATTGCTGCGGGTGGTGAGGAAGTGCGTGTCCAGCAGCGCCAGTCGGCTGACCGCTTTGAGAAAATCCCCGCCGCTGGCGGTGCCGTACCCGCCGAGTACCGTCCCAGATGGTGCCGCTTGCAACTCGGCCCGATTGGACCCGTCGAAGCCCATCACGTTAGCCAGTTCGCCGACGGTGAGGAACCCGCGGCCGGCGTTCGGGTCGTTGGGGTCGCCTTGACCGCGGATCGAACCGTAGTGACCTGGACGATACGCGTAGCCGACAGAGCCTCCGTAATTCCGCCAGTCGGCGTGGGCGAAAGTCACCTCGGTCATCTCCCGCACATACTGCACGCGATCCCGATACGCCGCCGCGGCCTGCGCCAGGTACGGGCCCAGGCGGTACCAGGGGTCCTGCGGGTCCGGCTGGTCGATCAGCCATTCCGTCGTGGTCCAGTGTGACGCGAAGCGCGCCGTGCCGTTGAAGCCCGTTCCTGCCAACACGCCGGACTCGTTATCCCAGAAGGCGTGCGATGCAGTGGGCGCCAGCGGCAGGTCGCCCTGCGTTGGATGGTCGACCGGGCCGATCACCGGCAGCCCGGCCAGGACGTACCACGGGGCGGTGTTGATGTTGATGCGGCCGGGGACGCGATACGGATCCAGCGCGCTGTCACCCGGCTCGGATTGCCACGGCACACCGTCACCGTCGGCGTCATCGGGATTAAGCGTCGTGAAGTAGTCGTAGACCAGCAGGCCCCAGGGGATGCGCCCGGTCAGGTGCAGCGGGCCGTCGCTGTCTTCCTCCTGGTTGTTGTCGAAGATTGGCATATGCCCGAAGTCGGCCGGCAGAGGGTCGGTCGTGCCGTACTCCCTGGCCTGCCACTGCTTGTGCAGGACGGCACTCATTGGCCGCCACCGGTCCACCGTCCCGTCGGTTCGCACCTCCGCGTAGTGACAGAAGCGCGGGATGAAGAGCATGAAGCCGACAGTGGGGAATGACGGCGGCCGCCAGACGCCGTGCAAGCCAGGCCAGTCGGGGTCGTTCGGATCGGCGTTCATCGTGTAAAACGGCGTGCAGGGGCCGACCCGATCCACGGCGTTGGGCTCGTTATCGCTGGGCCCGGACAGGGGTTCCGGTTCGCGCAACTGGCCGAGCACGTCCGACGGGTCGCGGCCGTCCACGACTTCAGCGTTGCAGGGTGAAACGCCCAGTCCGTCGCAGCGAGTACACGGAAAAGCGACCGTCATGCGCCAGCGCATAGACTCCGAGCCGGGAGGGCCGAGATAGGGCTCGTGCCTCATGTCGCGCCACGTGTTGACATACCAGTCGCTTGAGCCCTCGCTGTCCTTGCCGGTGTCGATTTCCATCTCGTCCACGACGTACCAGCCGTCAAACCCGGGTGGCCAGTAGCCGGCCCCGGGATCGGTCCAGCACCACAGCCTGACCACCAGCTTGGGCTTGAACTCGATGAATATCGGCACGTGCTCGTCCGCCAGGCCGCTGAAAAACCCGTTCTTCGGTCCGTTCGGATCGTTCGGATGGCTGGCATGCACGTCCAGGACGGCGAACTGGCGTCCTTGAAGCGCGGTGATGCCGAACCGCTCGACGCCGCCCGTGGCAGCCGGTGGGCTCGGCACCTCGTTCGGGTCGTCGACCGTGATGGCGTAAGGCGTCAGGTCTAGAGCCGGGTCGGCGGGGTCGTTGGGGTTATAGAGTTCGACGGCCAGAGCGAAGCCCTGGTCGCTCGGCCCATTCGGATCGTTTGGATCGCTCGGGGTGTTCGGATCGTTTGGATCCTTCGGAGCGGCATAGTACAGGACCGCCTGGGTGATGAACGGCTGGGGCTTGTAGCCGATGTATAGCATCCGGTTAACGCTCGGGCCGTAATCGTGGCCATCGCAGTGGTGGACGGTGTCGATCTGGCCGGCGCCGTCTCGGGGCGCGGCGAACGCGACCGTGTTGACGGCCAGCATGAAAGCCTGCTGACGTAGCGTCACCGCCTCGGTCGCGTCCGGGGTGCCGGCCCAGCCGCGGTGGCCGCTGAGCATTTCGTAGAAGTAGTCGGCCAGCTCGCGGATGATCACAAACCCGCGCGGCCTGCCCTCCGGGTACCGATCATTGAAGTGGCCGGTGGCGAGAAACGCTCCTCGGGGGTAGCCGTCGTTGGGATCCAGCGTCATGTCCGTGATGCGGCCCAGGTAGAACTTGAGCTGTCCGGGGCGCAGACCCAGGCCGCCAGTGCTGTTGGGGTCCATGATCCGCGCCAGCTCGTCGCTGTTGTTGACCGTGGTCAGCAACTGACGCCGAACGTAACCCATCCGCGGGTCGTCAGAGAGGCCGGGGTCGGCGTAGTTCCACCAGTCGTTGTACGCTTCGGCGTCCAGGCTGGCCGCCTGACGCCAGACGTTCCACTCGTTCAGGCTGGCCAGGTTGAAACGCTGCCAGTTGTCCGCCTTGAGCTTCCTGTCGTACTGCGGGTTGAATGTGTACGGGAACCGCGTCTGCAAGACCCGCAAGGCTTCAGGCAACCCTGCCTGCGAGCCGGATAGCTCGCCGCCGCTGCGTTGCCCGGCCAGCAGGCCGCCACGGCGGCGCAGGATCGGCTCCACGGCGCCGCTGGAGGTCCACATAGCATATAACTCGTCGAGTGTCGGACTGCCGGAATCCCAGGGGTGGCGGACCCAGTTGAACATCTGCCCCAGGAACTGGCTGTTCCACATGGCCCGGTCGCTGGGGGCGCTGACCTGGACCATGCCGCCGTGGGAGATGATCCGGACCGCCGCCGCGTAGCGGGACTGCTGGACGAATTGCTGCCAGCGCAAGTAATCCGGGTAGCTATTGTGGTCGTTGGGGTCCAGATTCGCTATGTTGATGTCCTGTGCCCGCACCGCGCGGCCGGCCATCGCGTTGGCCAGCTCGGTCAGGACCGCCACGCCGGCAAAGGAGGAATCCGGGATTCCGTCGCCGTCGGCGTCCGTGAAGGGCTCGCGGGCGTTGGCCGCGGTGTCCAGCGTTAGCGACCCCAGGTCGGGGTTGCTGACCGGATACACCTCCATTGTCCCGTCCGCGTCAGCATCGAGCATGAGCCCAGTCAGCGGCAGCGTGCCGACCGCGTTGCCCGATATGCCTGTCACTGCCGGGAAACGGTAGTCCTCTGGCCAGGTGTTGGAGGTGGCGGGATCCCGGACCGGCTCGGCCGATGCCAGCCAGGGGGAGCCCCAAGGTCCGTCGTTGGGATCGGTTCCGCCGTAACCGGGGATGTCGCTGTAGTTGGCTCCGGTGACCATTTCGGCACTGCCGCCGGGGCTGCGAAGTGCGTCGGCGACCACGTCCTCGATGCTGTCGATGATCTGCGAGACGCGCTCGGCCCGGTTGACCAGTTGCAGGCTCTGGCGGTCGTGCCGGGCCAGGATGATGTAGGCCGAGACGATCATGAAGAGCATCGCCAGCAGGCTGACAATCATCAGCAGCACGGTGCCGCGTCGGGTTGTGCGCTTGCGTCCGCGGTTCATTCCGCACCTTGACATCGGCCGACCGCTTGGCGTCCGGGAGCGGCAGGCCAACGGTGCCCGGTCGGTTAGTGGCCTCCGGGGGTGGTCGCAGCCCGGCCCTGGAGGCTGTCCAGCAGCCCCGTCCCGGCGCTTTTGGGCGTCTAGCCGGTTGCTTGGCACGGGCCGCGAGGCGGCCCCTGCTCCTCTTCTCTGTCGGATTATGACCTTGCGGGTCAACCTTACCAGGTTTCCCGCCGCCGGCGGCAGGTCTGGAAAAAACCCGGCCGGCCGCCAGCGGCCTCGCTCGCGTCATACCCGGTCGCATCCGCCCGGGAGCCAAGGCCCTTTTTTTCGACGGCCCCTTGAGGTTCCCGCCGTCGTCGGCAACCAGATGTTGTAATGCTTGCCGGGCTGGCGTAGCATACTTGGGCCCGTGCAGGCCGGTGCCCGCCGAGGAAGGCAACCCATGAAGGTCGTCCTGGTCATGTTCAAGGATACCCAACGCCGGGAGTTCCCGCTGAACGGCGAAAAGACCATTCTCGGCCGCCGCGACGACTGCGACCTGCGGATCCCTGCCAAGGACGTGTCCAGGCAACATTGCGAACTGCTGGTCGCTGACGATAAGCTGGTGGCCAAAGACCTGGGCAGCTCCAACGGCACCTTCGTCAACGGCAAACGGATCGCCCAGACCGAGCTGAAGCCCGGCGACCGATTGCGGATCGGCCCGGTGACGTTCGTGGTGCAGATCGACGGACAGCCGGCCGAGATCAGCCCGGCCGACACGACCCCGACCAGTAAAGCCGCCCCGACTCCCGCAGGGGCCGACGAGGAGACCTTCGATCTGAGCGACATCGAGCTGGAGCTGGAAGACTCGATGTTAGAAGACGAGGAAGAGGAAGAAGAGAAACTACCCTGAGCCCCGCCCCAGCCTGGCCGCATCCCGACTCAGGCCATGACGCATCCTGTGGCAAGCTCGACGGCCGTCAGAGTGGGCCGGCGTTCTCGACGTTGGTGGCTGATCATCGGCGGGTGCGTTTTGGCGGTCGTCATGGTGGCCGCCTTCGGTCTGGGACTGGCCCTGACCCACCGGCCCGGCTGGTATCGGCCCCAGGGGATCGACCGGGCCAGGCTGCATGCCGACAAACTTGCGATGGCTGACCTCCAGGAACAGATCAGTGCCGCACTGAACCAGGGACGGCCCGTCCGGTTCCGCCTGGAAGAGGACCAGTTGAATCGCTGGATTGCCGCCCGGGCGGAGATGTGGCCGGAGGCGGCGATCGACCTGGGCGGCCTGGAACGCCCCCAAGCCGTGCTGTCGGAGAAGGGCATCCGACTGGGGGCCACCGTTAAACGGGCATCGCTGGAAGCGGTGATCACACTGAATTGCCGTCTGGAACTCGGAGAGGAATACCTCACCGTGAGATATGACACGCCCCGGGCCGGCGCGATTCCGCTGCCGCGATCGTGGCTCATGGACCTGCTGGTGGAGCTGCCCGGCGTGGAGCCGGCGGCGCTGCGCAGCTTGCGGCCCGGAACCATCCGGGTGCGGAACGAGCTGGTCTGGCCGAACGGAAAACGCCGTTGCCGGCTGCGCGAGCTTACGCCGCTGCCCGGGGCGATCGAGGTGGTCCTCGAGCCGGTGGCCGGCCGTTAGGGTTGACGATCGTCTCGCTACCTGGGTGCCGGGCCGGACGGAAGTCATCATGGAGCTTCGGCGAAGCTTGCCACTGTAAGCATGAGCGAAGCCCGACAAGCCCTGGCCCAACGTATTCGCGAGCTGCGTCGGCGACACTTCGGCCCGCGCGGGAAGGAGGCTTTCGCCCAAAAACTGAATGTGCCGCTCGATGAATACGTTCGCTACGAACGCGGAGTCGTGCCGCCAGGCGAACTGATGGTCCGAATGTGCGAGCTGACCGGGGAGGACCTCCAATGGCTCCTGACCGGAGTGCCGGCCCGCGGCACGGTCGTGATCTCCGGCACGCGCCGCCGACACCAGGACCTGCTGACCCGCCTGGCACAATTGCTGGACAGCCGGCCGGAGCTGGCCGCTCCGGTGGAAGCCTTCATGGACCTGCTGGCGGCCGGCCGGGGCGTGCGGGCCGAAAAGCCCTCAGCCCTTCCCGGCCCTTCAGCCGAGGACCTGATACCCATCTTCGAGCCCGATGAGCTGCCCAGCCCGCTGCCGGATTGCAAGCGCAGCGGGGGCCATCGGCTGGCCCTGGCCGGCCTGGAGCCGGAGGGGCAGCCCGTGCAGCGGCAGCACGCAGAACTGACCGAGCCGGCCATGAGCTACCCGCCCGATACGGCCCGCCGGGTGGAGGTGCTGACCTTCGTTCAACCCGGGGGGCGGGTGCGACGGTGCCTGCGCAGCCGCGAACTGGCCCGCTGGTTCCCCAACGCCTTCGGCGTCCGGCTGGCCGATGATTCGATGCGGCCGATGTTTGCCGCCGGCGAGATCCTGCTGGTCGCCGCCGATGCCGAGCCGAGAGTCGGCTGGCCGGCTCTGTGTCGCCTGGTCGACGAGCCGCGACCCCGGTGCCGCATCTGGCTGGGTGAAGAGGGCGGGCTGGTGCGCCTGGGCCGGCTGGCGGACGGCCAGGCCGAGGAGATCCCGCCGGACCGGGTGATCTGGTCGCTGAACGTGCTGTTCCGGATGGCGCTGGCCGCCTGACGTTCCGGAGATGTTCGGCGTGGCAGCGCTGCTGCGGTGCCGCCACGCGGGCCCGACGAGTTGGCGGAGCCTGGCTATGGTGGTCGAACGGACCGGAGACTGTGTTCGCATCCATCCGGCCGGGCCGATCGTGACCACGGTCAGCCCGCCGGGTTCCAAGAGCCTCACCAACCGCTACCTGACCTGCGCGGCCCTGGCCGATGGGCGAAGCGTGCTTACCGGCGCCTCGTTGTGCGACGACAGCCGGGTGATGCTGGAGGGGCTGACCCGACTGGGTGTTCGGACCGAACTAACCCACTCCGGGACCGAGATCGTCGTCTTTGACGGTCGCGGCAACCTCTGCGCCGATGACGTTGACATCGACGCGGGCGACGCAGGCACCGCCATGCGGTTCCTGACCGCATTGAGCTGTCTGGGTTTCGGCCGGCGACGGCTGGATGGTTCGGCCCGGATGCGTCAGCGGCCGATCGGGGGCCTGGTGGACGCCCTGGTGGGGCTGGGCGCCCAGATCGGGTATGAGGGCCAACCTGGCTACCCGCCATTGACCGTGCTGGCCAGTGGGTTGCGGGGCGGCGAGATTCAGCTCCCCGCGCCGCCTTCCAGTCAGTTCCTCAGCGCGCTGCTGATGGTCGCGCCCTACGCCATGCAGGATGTGCTTATTCGACTGGAAGGTCCGCTGGTCAGTCGCCCTTATGTGGACCTGACCATGGATGTGATGCGGACCATGGGGGTCGAGGTCCTGGAAGCCGACGGCGGGCGACTGGTGGTTCCGGCCTTTCAGCGTTACCGGGCGGGCCAGTACGCGATCGAGCCGGACGCCAGCGCGGCGTGCTACTTCTGGGCGGCGGCGGCGGTCACCGGCGGCCGGGTCCGCGTGGAGGGCCTGACCCGTCGCAGCCGCCAGGGCGACGTGCGCTTCGTCGACCTGCTGGCCCGCATGGGTTGCCGCACGGACGAGAGTGAGTCATCACTCGAAGTGGCCGGGCCGGTCGACGGACGCCTGACCGGCATATCGGTCGAACTGAACGAAATGCCCGACACCGTGCAGACCCTGGCGGCCGTCGCCCTCTTTGCCGAGAGCCCTACCCGGATCCGAAATGTCGCCAACCTGCGGCTCAAAGAAACCGACCGGATCGCCGCCTTGGCGGCCGAACTGACTCGCCTGGGCGCGAAGGTCCAGATCACGGCCGACGGCCTGGATATCACCCCGCCGAAACGGATCTTGCCGGCCGAAATCCGCACTTACGGCGACCATCGCATGGCGATGAGCTTCTCCATCGTCGGCCTGGCCACGGAAGGAATCGCGATCCGGGACCCGGATTGCGTGTCCAAGAGCTTCCCGGGCTTCTTCGAGGTTCTCGACCGGGCCGTCTGCACCGGGTCATGAGGTCGAGTTGTGCGGCAATAGGCGGCAGCCCGGTACCACCGGCCGGATTTCCGCGTGGCACGCCGGCCCTAGGGTCCTTGGTCGGGCTCCGGCACCGCGACCTGGCCGGGCTCGACCAGCGCCACCTTCTGGCCGGCTTGCAGACCTGAGAGCACCTCCACCTGATCGCCGAACGAACGGCCGAGTTGGACGATTCGTCGGCGAAGTACCAGCTTTCCGTCGTCCGGACCGGTCGGCTCGGCTACATCCACCAGGTCGAGTTGCCCGACGCGACGGACCGCGGCCTGCGGTATGAGCAACACCTCCTGCTCGTCCAGGGGAATCAGCAGCCGTCCGAACATGCCGGAATAGACACCCGGCGGACAGGGCCCGGTCACCTTGACTGCGAACGTGCGGCTGGCCGATTCCGCCTCGGGCACGATCTCGCTGACGGTGCCTTCGCAGGTCCGGTCCAGAGAGTCGATGTGTACGCCGATGATCTGACCGACTGCCAGCCGTTGGGTGAGCGACTCGCGCACGCTGGCCACCAACTGCATCCGGGTCGGGTCGTAAAGGGTCAGCAGGACCTGGCCGGGCCGGGCGGTGTCGCCCACCTCGACCAGCTTGTCGATGACCCTGCCGTCGATCGGGCTGCGAATGGTGGCGTATTCCAGCACGGTCTGGGCCTGGGCGCGGGCGTGCTCGGCTCGCTCCAGCTCGGCCAGCGCGGTTTTGAGCGCGGTGGTGACTTGGTCGAACTCGGTCTTGGAGGCCGCGGCCTGCTCATAGAGCCGGCTCACCCGGTCGAACTCCACCCGGGCCTGGTCGGAAGCGGCTCGGGCCGCGGCAACCATCGCCTGGGCCTGCCCCAACTGGGCACGCAGGTCCTGGTCATCCAGTCGGATCAATACCTGGCCGCCCTGCACCGATTGACCGGCCTGCACGTTGACCTCCACCACCCTGGCCAGCAGCTTGGAGGCCACCGCCGTCTCGTGCACCGCCCGAATGGTGCCGACTGCGGATTCGACCGCGGGCATCCGGACCAGGCTGGCCGGCACCAGTCGGGTATCGGCGGCGACCGGGCGTTCTCCGCCGACCGCGCTCCGCACCACCGTCGCGTCAATTTTTCGCGCGAAAACCCCGCTCAACCACAACAACAGCAGGACGACGATCGCCAGCAGCCCGATGCTGGTCAGGATGCTCCGGACGATCTTGCCGACTCCACTCCGGCGAGGCGGCGGCTTATCGCTCATCGGCAATTCTCCCGACGTTCCGACCACAGGCTGTCAAGCGGTCAAGCTACGCATTCTATGGTCGGAGCTGACACTCGGCCAGCTCGACATGGTTTAGGGCCGGCGTGGAGCACGCGTACTGGTCGTCCCCGGCCGCCCGGCCTGGGTCCCAGCTCGCCCCATCCGGCCCAGAAGTTCCGCTATCATGGTTGCCAGCTCGGCTCGCGGTACGGCGACCGGTCGGACAGGCGGGCGATATGGAAGAAGAACGCTTCGGGCGTGAGGAACTGGCTGAGGTGCTCAGCCACTACGACGTCGGCGTGATCCAGCGGGCTCAGGAGTTCACTCGCGGCTCGCGACGCTCCCCCAAGCTGCTCCTGGAGACAGCCGGCGGGCGCTACCTGCTCAAGCGCCGGGCCGCGGGCAAGGATGATCCCTTCAAGGTCGCTTTCGCCCACGCTCTGATGGGCCATCTGCGGGCCCGGCACTTCCCCGTTCCCCGCCTGATCGCTACC
>CAYZXK010000146.1:0-8409 GCA_964482395.1 uncultured Planctomycetales bacterium
TACAACGCCAAGTACGCCACGCGGGTCTGCAAAGAATTCCGGGAGGTCCGCGGTGTGGCCTGAAATGCCCTTCTTAACCCGCAACAATTACACACGGGGAATTGACGTTACCAATGCGCCTGAGCCGGGCAGCAGCACCGGGACTGGGTTGGCCCTAGGGGCGACTCCACTCCGTACACCGGCCGCACGCCGGGAGCGGTTCCAGGCGGCCCTCCTCATGCCGCCGCCGCACTTCTCCCAGTCGCGGACCGTTCCAAATCTCCCGCAGCGACTGCTCCCGCCAATTACCCAGCCTCAACTCCCCGCGATAGTCCTGGTGGCATAAAGCAACGGTGCCATCGGCCAAGAGCGTCAACCGGCTGGTCAATCGGCGACATGGCTGTCGAACGTCCGGGGTGCTTGGAAGCAGGTTGTCGGGCGGCAGCCGGCCGCAATAGTCGTTGTAGCCGCGAATTACGGCACTACCGACCTTCTGTATCCATCGATCGTAGAAGCTCTCCAGCTCGCTGAGGGTCCGCTCGCAGCGGGTCAGGCTGCACACGATGAGTGGCTGGGGGATCTGCCGCTGCCGCCGGGCTTGCTCCAGCCGGTCGACGTTAGCTACGACCCGTTCGAAGGCGTCCGACCGGTGAACCAGTTCATAAGTGGTTGCCGTGTCGGCATCTATGCGCACCTCCAGCACATCAATCCGGTTGTCAAACAACGCGGCCATTCGATCGTTGGTGAAGTTGACCAGCGGGGTCTCTACCCCGATCCCGTAAACCCCAACCGAGCGAAGCAGCGCGCACACTTCGCCAAAGCGGGGGTGGAGCAGGGGATCGCCGTGACCAGCCAGAAAAACCAATCGGTCGTCATAGGCGGCTAGCTCGGACGCCCTGTTCCGAAGGGCATCAAGGTCCGATAATTCGCGGGCCGGAATTTGGTCTGGCGATGGACGTAAGGTCGCAAGGGGCAACGATTGGGCGGTCGTCAACTCGAGTTCGACTTCCACCGGTAGCGGCTCGGTGCATGTGTTGCGTAGCTGGGAAGCCCACCGGCACAACGTGGTCGCGTCAACCTCCTCGCCCAGCTCACGGACACCCAGTTCGAGCAGCTCCAGGGACCGCTTGGTGTCGCCGGTGAAACGGCCTGCGGTTTGGATGACTGGAGTGGGGAGCTGGAAGCAGGGGGGTCGATTGATCGGGTCGGCCTGAGAGAGCTCTGGGCGGTAGGAGAGGAGCAGCCCGACCGGGATGTTCAGGTTGAGAAGTTCCTCCAGGGCCTGACGGGTGAGGATGATCCCGGCCAAGCCGGGCGGGGCCTGAGTGAACACGAAACTAGCCTGTCGGGCGTGGGATGCCAGGTGTGCGACCATGCCCGTCGCGATAGCGGGATCGAGCAGGGGCTGATGTCCGTCGAGGCACAGCAGGGCGTCGCACTTGTAATGGTTGAGGGCCAGGGCGGCGGCCTCTGGGTCGACGAACTCATCGAACCAGGTGGTGCCGAGCAGGCCGCCGCGCCAGGATTGCAGGTTCCATTTGCGGGCGGTGGTCAGGAGGGTCTTTCGGAGGCGTGGAGCGGTGTCTTTGGCGACCAGCTCGATCTGCGCTTCCAGGCCCGCGCCGCGCAGTGCGGTCTGGGCGGCCTCCTGATCGCGCGGGGCAACGAATAGGCTGCGGCCGGCCAGGCCCTCCACTTGAATCAATCGTCGAAGGGTGTGAGCTAGGATGGTGCGCGAGCCAAGCGGGGCGTTTAGCCGGGAGCGGTTGCCGGACGGCCCGGTGACGAAATTGGCGAACACCACGCCTACCACTTTCATGGCCAGCGCTCCTGGAGGCGGGCGAGGGTTGCGGGCAGGAGTTCCAGTAGAAAGTCGCAGCCTTCCGCGAAAGCCGAGACGTACTCCCGATCTCGCCGGAGGCGCCGCCGGGCGGTTTCGGAGGTCTCGGCCTGATCGTCGCTGATGCCGCGGTCGGCTTGGAGCCGGCGCAGCTCGGCTAGTTGAGCTGCCTGGCTGACCAGGTTGTAGGTACGGTCGCAACGCTGGACTCGGCGGCGCAGCTCGTGCAGCCGGAGCACCAGGCGGTTGAACTCGGCGGGTCGGTCGACCAGGCCGGCCAGTCTCTCCAGGAGTTCTTTGGTCTCCAGGCAGGTTTCCCGCATTTCCCGCAGCTCTTCAATTCTCTGCCGCAACTGGCGGCATGCCCGGTCGCGAAGGTCGGCCGAGGGCCTGGGCAGTTCGACGGCCAAGAGCCCGGGCGGCAGCGGGCGAGTGCAAAATCGCTCGGCGGCCTGGGCCAGCGGCATGACTTCGGTCCCCTCCAGACGCATGCCGCCTTCGGCCGCCTGGATCACCCGGGTAGAACTGGCCAGGAAATCCGACTGGGCCTGCTCGGCATAGGTGAACATCTGATCGTCGGTGTACACCTCGCGACCATGCACGTCTTTGACGCGGCGAAGGCCGGCCCGCGAGCGGATGATGCGTTCCCACTGCTTCATTTCGATGGTCGTGAACCGACCCAGCTCCGGTCGCCAGGTGCTCTCGATGGGCGTGCCCGCCGGGTAGTACAGACCGTCAGTGAAGCACAAATCCTGCCCGACCAGGATTATCGGCTGACAGCCTAGATGCTCGGCGAGATAGAATGCCAGGTGGGCGACGGTGCTGCCGGCCCGGAGCTTGCCGCGGGGCGGAGCCGCGTCCCGCAGCAGGTCTTCGATGAATTGCGAGTGCAGCAGGTGGATCCGGCCGCGGAAAGCCTCCGGCACCCGCCAGGTTACTTTCGATTCCGCCACCAGCGTAACGCCCCCGAAATCTTCGATCCCCTCGAAGAACTGGGCCGAGACCTCATGGTAGTCTAGGCTGGTGACGAAGTGGGGTGGCAGGCCGCGGGCCAGGAGCGGCTTGAGCACGGTCTGCACCGCAATGATCACCGCCCGGTCGCGCAGCTCGGCCAGCCGGCCGAGGTTGCGGGCGAGCGAAGGCCCGGCGGCAACCACGATCGCGGGGTAGCCGGCCGCGCGACCGGCCAGGACTTCCACCCCCGGTTGGCTCAGATAAAAGGGGATATTGAAGGCGGCATTCTGGCAGGAAATGCGCGCGTTTCGCACCACGGACACCATCTGAAGCCGGCCGTACTCCACGAAATCACGCATCAGGCTGGTGATCCGGGCCTGGAAGCCGGCGTGATAGCGGCGAGCATAGGTCGGCATGATGAAATAGAGCCCCAGCATGATAGGGGTGAGGACTGGACGCAGCCGCTGGTGCAACTGAGACCTGTCCGCGGCGGTCAGAAAAGTCAACCGCCGATCCCGCAGCGGCCGGCTCAGGTCGGTTACGAACAGGGCCGTCTTGAGCAGGGCCAGGTCGTCCTCGGCCACGATCAGTAACGGTCGCCGAAAGCGGCGTTCGACCGCCGCCACGTGGTAGCCCAGCCCCAGCCCGCCGATCAGAAAACACAGACTCTCCAGCGCTTCGTCTGGAACATCCTGGTCCTCATCCTCACGTGCCCGGGCCCGGATCTGGCTGGTAACCAAGTTGTCCGCCTCTTGCTCCGGTTCATAGCGGCTGTGGGCATAGATCGGCTTGCCGTCGTCGGCGGTCAGTCGAACCGTGAAATTCCCATCCCGGGTCGGTTCCAAAGTCGGCGTCTGACTGAGGGGGAGAAGATCGACCCGGGCGGCCAGCTCCGGATCCAACGCGTACAGCGCCTCCAGGTTCTTCAGGTAGCGCTGCAAGCATTCCTTCACCCTGTCATCCTGGCCGGCGGTCGGACCCATACAATCCATTCTAAGTGACCGTGGCTGGAGGTGCGACCCGGAGCAGAATGCCAACTGCGTAGCATCGGGTCCGGCCGGAGCCGGGCAGGGTCGACCGGGACGTCGCCTGCGGTTGCGTGCCCAGCGGCATCCAGCAGGCACTTGTTGCCTGGGCTGGCGCGGCCTATAACCGAAGCGATTCCCCGGCGAGAATGGAGCCGAGCCATGACCAATCTCGAAGTGGCCCGCATCTTCGACGAGATCGCCGACCTCCTCGAAATTAAGGGTGAGGATGCCTTCCGGATCAACTCCTACCGCCGGGTCGCCCGCACCATCGCCGACCTGGCCAGCGACATCAATGACCTGGCGGCCCGCGGCGAGCTGGCCGGCTTGCCCGGCGTGGGCAAGGGCTCAGCCCAGAAGATCGAGGAACTGCTCCGGACCGGCCACATCGGGCTGCGCGACCAACTGCTGGCCGAGGTGCCCGGGTCGCTGCTCAAGCTCCTCGATATCCCTTCGGTCGGACCCAAGAAAGTGGCCCTGCTCTGGAAGCAGTGCGGAATAAAGAGTCTGGAAGACCTGAAAGCTGCGATCCGGGCCGGCAAGCTGGATGGCCTGAAGGGATTCGGTGTTCGCAGCATCGAGCAGATTCGCCGGGGAATCGAGTTTCTGGAGCGGAGCGCGGGTCGCACCCGCTTGGGGGATGCCTGGATGGTGGCGGAGCGCTTTCGCACCGCGCTGCTGGCGGTCGAGGGTGTCCGCCGGGTCGAGCATGCCGGCTCGCTCCGGCGCGGACGCGAGACGGTCGGCGACCTGGACCTGCTATGCGTGGCCGCGGATGGGCAGCGGGTGATCCACCAGTTCACCACGCTGCCGGGGGTGAGCGAAGTTCTGGCGGCCGGCGGCACCAAAGGGTCGGTGCTGGCCGAAGTCCAGCCCGGACAGACCATTCAGGTCGACCTGCGGGTGGTCCCGGAGGAATCCTTTGGGGCCGCCTGGCAGTACTTCACCGGCAGCAAGGAGCACAACATCCGGCTCCGTGAGCTGGCGATCAAACGCGGCTGGAGCCTCAACGAATATGGTCTGACCGAAGGGCAGCGGGTGGTCGCTTCGGCTACCGAGGAGCAGATCTACTCGGCCCTGGGCTTGCCGTGGATTCCGCCTGAGCTGCGCGAGGATCGGGGCGAAACCGAGCTGAAGGAGGTTCCGTCCGACCTGCTGAAGCTCGAGCACATCCGCGGCGACCTGCATATTCACACCGTCGCCAGCGATGGCCGGAACACGGTCGAGGAGATGGCGGCCGCCGCCCGGGCCCGGGGGTACCAGTACATCTGCATCGCTGAGCATTCGCCAAGCAGCGTGATCGCCAACGGCCTGAAGCCCCAGCAGCTCGAACGACATATTCGGAAGGTCCGAAGCGCCGCCCAGGCAATCCGTGGTATCACGGTCTGGATCGGGACCGAAGTGGACATCCGCGCCGACGGCACCCTGGATTACCCCGACCAGCTCCTGGCCCAGTTGGATTTCGTGACCGCGTCGATCCATTCCGGGATGGGCCAGGACCTGGAAGCCAACACGCGGCGGACTCTGGCGGCCATTCGTAACCCCTACGTCAACTGCATCGGGCACCCCACCGGACGACTCATCAATGAACGCGAGGCCATGCCGCTGGATATCGAGGCCATCGCCAAGGAGGCGGCCCGGACCGGCACCGCGCTAGAGATAAACGCCAACTACTACCGGCTGGATCTGAAAGACCAGCATGTCCGCTTGGCACGCGACCTGGGGGCTAAAATCGTGCTATCTACGGATGCCCATTCCATCGACCAGCTCGAGATGATGCGCTTCGGCGTGATCACCGCCCGACGGGCCTGGCTGTGCAAGGGCGACGTGCTCAACACCAGACCGGCCAAGGAAGTCCTGGCTTTCGCCGCCGCCAAGCGCGCCCGAACGGGCTTGTAGCAGGGGGTGCCTACAGCACCAATTTGTAGCCCACGGCGTGGGCGGTCAGGATGTAACGGGGCTTGGCCGGATCGGGCTCGAGTTTGCGACGCAGACTGACGATGTGGTTGTCCACCGTCCGATCGGCCGGGCCGACTCCCACACCCCAGATGCGGGCCAGCATGTCGGCGCGGGGAACTGCCTCGCCAACCCGCTCCAGCAGCATCCGCAGGATCTCCGATTCGTAGTAACCGAGCGGGATTTCCCCCTGCGGCGTGGTTACGATCTGGCGGAGCAGGTCCACTTGCCGGTCGCCTACCTGGAACCGCGTTCGGGCCGAGTCGGTGCGGACCGCCGCGCGGCGCAGGGCGGCGTTCACCCGGGCCAGCAGCTCGCGCAGGCTGAAGGGCTTGGTCACGTAATCGTCCGCTCCCAGCTCCAATCCCCGCACCTTGTCAATCTCCTGGCCCCGGGCGCTGAGGATGATGATCGGCATGGTATAACCCGACGCCCGCAATCGCCGGCAAACCTCGAACCCGTCAATGTCCGGGAGCATGATGTCCAGCAAAACCAGGTCAGTGGGCCGCTCGGCGACCAGCCGCAGACCCTCCTTGCCGTCTGGCGCGTGCGAGACCTCGTGCCCCTCGAACTCGAGATTGTCCCGCAGCCCCATGGCCAGATCGGGCTGGTCTTCGATGATCACCAGGCGAGCCATGTCAAGTCTTCACATTGGCAAAGTGAAGCACCGCAACTGGGCCGAACACCAGGAGCGGTGCCCCGGTCACCAGGGTCGAGGAATAAGCCTCGGTTGATACACTGTGAGCCACAAAGGCCAGGCCGAAGCACAACCCGGTCAAAAGCAGGGCTTTGCCGCCGGCCGCCAGCACATTGCCCGGCTCGCGGGTCAGGAAGAACGGAATCGCCAGCAGCATCAGGACCCAGGTCAGCAGCGGCTGGGTAAACCGGATGTCGCGGGCCTTGGCCACCGCCGGCAGATTCGGAAGGTTGCGACTGCGCAACAGGGCGTTCATTTGCCGGAAGCTCATCAGGTCGGCCCATTGGGAAGACTGGCGCAACAGGATTTGCTCCGGCGACAAGGTGAAGGGGTACTCCTCCAGCGGTAGCCACTGGATGGAGTGTCCTAAGTCGGCGTCAGCGAACGCCGGACCCATCACCTGCCGGGCCCCGCGATCCAGCCGCCAGGTCTGGTGTTGCGGGTCGTAAATGGCTGCATCGGCCCGGATGAGATTCGTGGGTATTCCGCGCTCATCCGGCTCGATGATGTATACGCCCTCCAGGCGTCCAGCCTGCACGCGCAGCTCCTGAGCGATCAGGACGCTGTTGCGGTCATCGCGCACGCAGCGAACCTCGACTTGTCGCACTTCGCCCAGGTCATCATGACGCCGGGCGATCTTGTGGGCGTAACGGGGCACGATCAGTTCGCTGTTGATCAGCCAGAGGACCATCAGCCCGGCGGAGCAGACCAGGGCCGGCACTGCCAGGCGTTGAAGGGGCACGCCGGCCGCCACCAGCGGGGTGAGCTCGTTGTTCTTCAGCATCATGGCAAAAGTGAAACCGGCCGCGATGGCCATCAGCACCCCGCCGAGCTGCTGGTAGTACAGTAGCAGATTGTGTCCGTAGTAATCGGCCATGTTGGCCAGCACTCCGCTGGCCGGGAGCGCACGGTCCTTGGTGAATTCGTCCAGGTTGACCAGGACATCGCTGAATATGTACAGCCCCAAGCCCACCAGCAGCAGGATCAGGTAGCTGCCCAGAAAAGTCCGGGCGATGTAGCGGTCGACGATGTTCATCTTCGGCGCTCCGTCGTCATCGCCGCACTCCCAGCCGCACGATCAGGCCGTCAGCCAGCAGCATCAGCAGCAGGCCGCCCCAGCTCACCACCGGGCCGATCTGCGTGGTCTGCCGGTCCTCGGTGAGCTGCCGGCCCAGCACCAGCAGGACCAGGACGCTGAAGAATGGGATCATCGCCAGGGCGAAGGCGGCCAAGGCCCGCGACCCGCGGAAGATTACGCCCAGGGCCGCCCCCATTAGCAACGTCACCAGCACGCTGCTGGTATAGCCCATCCGGAAATTGATCGTCGCCACGATCTTGCGGCCCAATTGCTGCGCCTGTTTCTGAAGCCCGATCCGACGATCGCCCAGTTCCCGGTCCATCGGAAGCTCGACCTGCGGGTCCAGAATGGCCGCCGGCGTGTACCGCTCCATTTCCGTATGGATGGCCTGCGGCACCAGAACCTGGTCCAGGTTCAGAGTCGGTTTGTGCCGTGGGGAGCCGCGCAGACCGGCCCCCAGGTCACGTTCGAGCACATCCTGGCTCGGAGTCTGAACCAGGCGGATTGTGACCAAGGTCCGGCTGGGCAGCGGCACGGTGGTCAGTTCGATCCGCTCGGCCTCATAAATGGTCCGCAACTGGCCTTCCGCCGACCGAAGTTCTATCCGGCCGGTTGCCAGAATGAGCTTCTCGCCGCCCCGCCGGGCCTGAGCCGCGGCGATCCGGTACTCCTGGCCGTACTCGTCCAGCAGCAGGACGGCCTGACCGGCCGCGATCCGCTCGGCACAGAAGTCATAGAAACGTTGCCGCGTGAGTTCGGCCAGGAAAGCCCGGAGGTCATCTCTCAGTCGGGGGGTCTCCCAGGGCGCATGACGCCAGCGGAGCAGGTCGCGCAGGTCGGCGGTCGTCAGACGGAAGGGAGCTGGAAGGGGGAGTTGCAC
>CAYZXK010000147.1:0-10176 GCA_964482395.1 uncultured Planctomycetales bacterium
GCGTTGATCCATGCGATGATCTGGCCGCGCGACCGGCGGATCGCCTTGTTCAATGCGTCGCTCTGACCGCGGTCCGGCTCGCTGACCCAGCACAAATGCGGGTAACGCCTCAAGATCGAGAGAGTCTGATCCGTCGAGCAGTTGTCATAGATGATGTGCTCGAAGCGCGGGTAATTCTGGGCCAGTACGCTCTGAATGCAACGCTCGATGAAGCGGCCTTGGTTGAACGAGGGCGTGACTACCGAGATCATCGGCGGCTCGGATGCCCGAACCGACTCCGGGCCGGATGCGGCCGGCAATCCCCCGTGATCGAGGCAGTCCAACGGCGGACTTGCCCGGTCTGGCTGGCGCACCGAGCGGCCTGTGTCGGCGCTGCGGTTCTCTGACGGCCGGGGCCGGCCGGTGTGCCCGTCGCTCGGCGGGTCGACGCGGTCGGTCCACCCCAGCCGGCCGGCCAGCCATCGGCAGACGCACCCGCGTTTGGTTCGCGGACTGCCGCGGCCGCTACGACCGCACCACTCCCGGACGGCGGCTCGATATTCGTCCTCGTACTGTTTGACCACCACCGGGATCGACGAGGTGCGCAGCACGAACTGTCGCCCTTCCCGTCCCATTTGACGGGTATGGGCCAGATCGGAAAGCAATGCGATGATCCCGACCGCCAGCTCCGCCACTTCCCCGTCGTGGGCCAGGTAGCCGGTGCGGCGGTGCTGGATCTGCTCCGGTATGCCGCCCACGTCGTAGGCCACCACGGGCGTTTGGCAGGCCAGGGATTCGAGGATGGTGACCGGGTAGTTCTCGGCCCGCGAGGGGAACAGGCACAGGTCGGCGCAGGCATACGCCTCGGCCAGCTTCTGGCGGCTTTCCAGGAAGGGCAACGCTCGGCCGGGCAGCCCGGTGGCCTGCAACAGTGCTTCGCTGCCGTGCCCGATCACGAGAACTTGCAGCCTGGGTAGTCTGCTCGCTGCTCCGCGCAGGGCACGAGTTGCATCCCGGCCGCCTTTTAGAGGGTCAGTCCAGTTGTTTCCGCAGAGCACCACGGTCGGCCAATCGGGGACGAGTCCGAAGCGCTTTCGCAACTGGCCAGCCGGGGTCGCCGGCGGCTGGAAAAGATCACAGTCGATCGGGCACCGGATCACGCGAAGCGGCAGTCGCCGCAGGTGGCCGATTCGGCGGACCAGGCTGGCTAGCCAGTTCGACGGCACCACCAGCCGCGGTCGGGCCGCGGCTATGAGTCCGGGCTTGACTCGCCGGTAGAAGCTGCTGCGATCGACGGTCGCCATCGGAGGCTGGCCCAGCAGCCGGCAGCGGCCGCAGGCGTGCAGCCAGCGGGTACAGTCCCGCGGCGTAGCGCAGTTGCCGGTCAGCGGCCAGCAATCGTGCAGGGTCCACACCAGCGGTTTCTGGAGCCCCCACAGCGGTAAGGCTGCAACTGAGAGATAGTTGCCATGAAGATTGTGCAGGTGCAGCAGGTCGGCCTCGGCATATTGGGCCCGGAGCGGCCAGAAGAAACTGGTGAAGTTGCCCAGCTCGGGCAGGCCGTGTCGCTTTAGCCAACTGGCCAGAAGCTCGGCCCGCCAATGAGTCACGACCTGGCAGTCGGGCTCCCCGGTCGGGTTTGCGGCCACGAAACTTCGGACCCGGTGTCCACGCCGGTTAAGTTCGCCAGCCAGCAACTGGCCGACCCGGCCGGCTCCGCCGCCGGTCTGATGCGTGTTGACCATCAGCACGTTGAGTGAGCCGCGGAACTGCATTGGGCGGTGATCAGTGCCCATGAGGAGTCACCCGGACAACGGCTTGCACCAGCGCAGGAAACGGGCGGCAAACTCTTCCGGCGGCCAGTCGCGCACCAGGCAGCGCGGCACCGCATAGACACTGCGCGCCCAGCGGGCGTTGCCGACCCGGTTGGCCAGGCCGCAGCGGAACCCGGCCCCGCGTACCGCCGCCTCGCACCGCGGGTCGAAATCGCTCGGCGTGCCATAGGGGTAGGCGAAGCTCTCCATGGCAGTGCCCAGGTGGTGCTGGAAGTCGCGCTGACAATCGGCGATTTCCGCCTGGAGCTGGGGGGTCGGAAGCGAAGAAAGCTGGGGGTGGGTGCGGGCATGTCCCCCGACTGCCATTCCGGCCAGCCGCCACAGACGCAGCTCATCCCAGCTCATCGGGCGCGAGTCGTCGGTAGCGCTGGGCACCAGGCCGGTTTGATGAATCAGTTCCGCCAAGGCCGCTCGTCGCTGCCGGTCGCCCAGGGGCCGCAAGCGCTGATGCAGAAGCCGGTAGGTGGCCGCGCGGTTGCAGTGAGGCGAGATGGTCGTGCCGTCCGGGAGCCGCCAGCCGGCGGGCGGCAGCCGGCCATCGAACACGATTTGCTCCAGCGCGTCCCACCAGAACGGCTCGGACGACCCGACCAGCCCGGTCGGCACGAACACTGTCGCCGACATCCGGTGCTTGATCAGCAAGGGCAGGGCATGGCGCAGCGTGTCGGCGTAGCCGTCGTCGAAAGTTATCAGCACCTGCGGGCGAGCGTCACCCAGGGCCAGGCCGGTCGTGAACGGGTGGTGCAGTTGCTCGATGAACTGCTCCTGGGTCAGGGGGCGACAGTGGCGGGCCAGCCAGGCTAGCTGAGCGTCGAAGTGGGCCGCGCTGGTGACCAGGTGGTTGGGGTCGCGACCGGCATCCGGCAGGATCCGGTGATAGAGCAACACGATGGTTGGCGGGGCCAGCCGCCGCCGCAGCCGGGCCGGCACCAGACGGGGAAGCGAACGGGCGGCCGCGTGGCACAGGGATTGCCGCAGACTGTCCCAGTTGCGGACCTGGACCGGCGTAAACCTGCCGCGCTGGTCAATCGGGGTCGCTTCGGACGACTTCACACCATTCTGGGCTGACGCCACGGCCACTCGGGGTCCTCACAGCTTGGCGAACCAGTAGAAACTTTCGTAGGAGAAGAGGCAGTGCCACCAGCCGAAACGTGCTTGTCTGGGCACCAACCGGAGAGCGGCGAGTATGGTCGCGACTTCCGCCGGTTCCCCAGCCTGAGCGGCGGGCAGAGCCTGCCCGGCGGCCGGCGAGGCGGCGGCGGTTTCAGCCCGCTGTCGCGCAATCCAGCGACCGAATCTCACAGTCGCGAGCGACCGCCGGATCAGCCGTTGAACTCGTTTGCTCAGGGGCAGCAGCCTGGCAAGTTGGCAAAGCAGGTAGAAACGCTGCTCGGCGGTGTTGTAGAAGCCGCCAGTCCGGATCAGCCGCAGGCCGGCTTGCCGGGCCCAGCGAAGCAGCGTCGCCGGCCAGATAGCCACGTCAATCGGCTGCACGCTTCGGTACAGACCCAGCCTGGCCAGCCAACGCCACATGTACGTATCCGAGGTCAGTGACAGCATCCCGCCCGGACGGACCACCCGGGCTAGCTGCTCCAGCCAGCGACGCGGATTTTCCACGTGCTCGATCACCCCGGCTGCGACCACCGCGTCGAAGCTGTGTGGCTGGAAAGGGACTTCCGGGTCGCACACCAGCTCGGCGGAGCGAGGCCCGTACCGCCGAACCTGCGCCAGGCGCTGCTGACTGATTTCCAGCCCGACCAGTCGCCGGTAGCCCAGAGCGTCCAGGGCGCGCAGCAGGCGGCCGCTGCCGCAGCCGGCCTCCAGAATCCGGGCGCTGCGGGGCAGCTTTAGCAGGGGCTTGATCGCGACGGCATAGCGAACTACTTCATCCCGTAGCGGGTAGCCACCAAGCTCCTCTGCCACTGCATCCCATGCTTCCGCAAGCGGGACCGCGACCGGCGCCGGTTTCCGATAATTCGGATTCGCGGCGGCTACCTGGGCCGGGCTTGGAGACGCTCCCTGGAGTCGGCAACCGACCGGCCCGGGAGGCTCGCTGGCTGTCAAGGCAATCCCGCCGTTGGGTGGGGACATCTCACCACATCTCGCTGCTCGAATCCGCGGGGCCGACCAGCAGGCCCATCGCCGGCCGGCATGCCGACCGGCAGCGCTGGCTGGCCCCGGGCGTTTCAATCTGCGCTTCAGGCTCGCGCACGGTCATCTAAACTCGCCGGACGGCCCGGGCGGCAATGATCACGGGGTAATCCTCGTCCAGATGGTTCAGTTGGTCCGGGTCAAGTTCATGCACGACCCGGCCTTCCAGCAAAGCCATGGCAGCCCGCAGATTGCCGTAGAAGCGAACCGACAGACTGGCCGGATCAAACACCTCCGCCAGCAGAAGGCGCACCGACTGCGGTGTGAACCGCCAATAGTCGCCCCAGCGTTGTGCGTCGTAGCGTGATGCCTGGCTGATCCCGGGCACGGTCAGCAGCAGCACGCCGCCGGGCTTGAGAATCCGATGCACCGTCCGCAGGGCGGCCCGGACATCGAAGATCATCGGAAGCGTCTGGGTAAGGATGACGCAATCGTAGGTCTGGTCGGGCAGATTCTCGCCGCGCGTCAGGTCGCCGACGATGGTCGTGGTTGGCGTGGCCACCAGACTGATCACATCGCTCCGCGTGACTCGCGAGCCGCCGAAGCGACGGGTGTAGGCCGGGTCCGCGACCTCCAGCACCCGGCCGCGCACGTCCGAGCTGTGCCAGCCCAGAAAATCTTCGATGTAGTAACGGTCGATCGAGTGCCCCCGGTCGGCTCCGAACTTGCGACTCAGCGGCTCCAGGGATGGCGGTGGGCCGCCGGCCGACTCGAATCGGACCGGCGAGACTGCGCCCGACCGACCGGGCGACCGTGCGGCTTGCCGCTCCCAAAGCCTTCGAGCCGCAACTAACTGGAAGAAACGTGCACCTTCGGCTATGCGGAACGGCGGCCGCAGGTGCGGATTGGTCTCATAATCGAAATGATGCACCAGATAGCGGAAACCGCAGGCGTCCAGCAGCTCCAGAATCTCGTGCAGCTTCTGCCCGCGCTCGGGAAAAGCGTGATACTCGACCGCGAGCTGGCTGACCAGGTGGAGCCGGTCGACCGCCTCGTGCAGGACTTCGCACTCCGCCCCCTCGATGTTCATCTTCAGCAGTTCGACCGGTTCCGTGAGGTAGTCGGATAAAACCGTGGTCGGAACGCGATCGGCCCACCCCGGAGCGTATCCCTCGTCGACCAGGGTGCCGCCGTCGGCTCCATCCGGCACGAATGGCCTGGACCCGCGGGTGCCCGCCAGGGCGGCCGGGACCACTTGCACGTCGGTTAGCCGGTTCTCCTCTATGTTGCGGCGGAGTAGTTCGAGTGCCCGCGGGTCAGGCTCCAGGGCGATGATCCGACAGTCCGGGGCCAGCCGTTTGAAGCGCAGCACGCTCAGCCCGATGTGGCTGCCGCAGTCCACCACCAGCGGGCGTGGCCCGGCGGGCCGAAAGTCGTAGATCCCCCAGACGAAGATGTGTTTGTACTCCATGTACAAGGCCAGCGGGTTGTCGTACCAGACCCGGTATCCGTCCAGGTCCAGACAGCCTGGCTGACCGCCTGGAGCTCTAAGCGCTAGATCCCGCAGTTGCCGCAAACGTCGAATCTTGGCCAGCTCGCGCCAGCCGCGCCGGCCGCGGGCACACAGCCGCCAGTAGCGTTGGCGCCAGGTGCGTAAGCCGCAGGCCGGGTCGGACGATCCGGACGAGGCGGCCCGCAGGATCGCGGTTGGCGGGTTCAGCAGGTCACTGGATGGAGAAGCCACAGCGTTTCTTTTGGGAAGCCGGACGGGCCGCGGGTCCGCCTTCGGCAGGACCAGCCGCGCGGCTCGGGTTGCATCAGGTTTCGGACTCTTACGTTACTATCGGGCATGGCGCGAGATACGTTGATTGTCCAGTGGGGGGCCGGATTGTGCCGGTCCGCAGAGGGGGGTGGCAAGTCGGGCCGCGATTCAGGCCGGGCCGGTCAAGACCGATATCCAGAGCAGGGGTCGCGCCTGCCCGACTGAGGCTAGGGTTCACGCCGGTTGCAGGCCCGCGAGAATTGCGCCGATGAGCCGATTTGCCATTCTGGTTGAGAATCTCGGGAAGCGCTACCGGATCGGTCGGCAGCCATCGGCCGGGATCGGGTGCTGGAGACGCTTGCGGCTGGGCTCGGGTTGGAGAGGCGGGGCGGATGAGTTCATCTGGGCGCTGCGCGAGGTGGGATTTGAGATCCCGTCGGGGCAGGCGGTCGGGATTATCGGGCCGAACGGCTCGGGCAAGAGCACACTCCTGAAGATTCTCTGCCGGGTGGCCTGCCCAACCATCGGCCGGGCCGTCATTTGCGGCCGGGTGGGCAGCCTTTTGGAGGTCGGGACCGGGTTCCATCCTGAACTGACCGGCCGGGAAAACATTTACCTCAGCGGAGCGATTCTCGGCATGCGGCGAGCGGAGATCCGCCGGGCATTCGACGAAATCGTGGCTTTTTCGGAGATTGAACGCTTTCTGGACACGCCGGTCAAACGCTACTCGAGCGGGATGTACGTCCGGCTGGCATTCGCGGTTGCCGGCCATCTGAATCCGGAAATCCTGCTGGTCGATGAGGTGCTGGCGGTCGGCGATACGCAGTTTCAGCGCAAATGCCTGGGCAAGATGAATGACGCGGCCCGCGGCGGACGGACCGTACTGTTTGTCAGCCACAACCTGGCGGCGGTGCGGGCACTGTGTACGCGGGTGTTGTGGCTGCGCGGGGGTCGGATTGCCGCCGATGGACCCGCCGAGGACGTGATCGCCGCCTACCTGGCCGCAGACCGGCTTGCTACCGCCGCGGCGGCCGAACGGGTATGGACCGATTGCCAGGCTCCCGGCGGACCGGAGGTGCGACTGCGACAAATCACACTGCGCGGGTCCGCCGGCGCGCCCCAAAGCGTTTTCGGCCGGGACGAGCCGATCACGGTCGAGGTGGGTTATGAGGTTTGCCGGGCGCTGCACGGCATGCGCATCGTTCTGGAGCTGCTGACCCCGGAAGGGCTGACCGTGCTGGCCTCGACCGATCATGCGGTCCAGCCGGCGGAGCATTTGCCCGGCCGGTACGTCAGCACTTGTTTCCTTCCCGGGGACCTGCTCAACGCCGGCAACTACACCCTGAGGGTCGGTGCCGGCATTCCGGGCTTGAAGGTGCTGATTCCGGCCACGCCTGCGCTCACCCTGGCCGTTGCCCACGTCGATCGACATGGTTCCCATTTCCCAGAGCGATGGCCAGGAGTGGTCTGCCCGCGGCTGAAATGGGAAGTGCGACGGGAAAAGGGCGACCGGTTGCAGGGTCCGGTGCCGGCGAAGGCTGCCGGCCCGGTCGGCCCCGGCGTCAGGCCGGTCGAGGTTGTTGCAGAGGCGATCACCAGCCGCGCTTCATAGGCCGCGCGGCGCTGCTAACCAGCACCAGATGCGAACATGACCGACCCGGCCCGGATCAAACGCAAGCTGCGACGCAAGATCGTCGTCGGCCTGACGCGCCTGCTGGGCACCGGGGTGCGCGAGTCGGATATCTTCGTCGTCGGCTACCCGAAATCGGGCACCACCTGGATGGAGTTTCTGCTGATCCACGCCCTGCTGGAGAAGAAGCACCCCGACCGGGTGAACTTCAGGACCCAACATGGCTACGTCCCCGACCTGTCCGGCCTCGGCCCGGCGGATCGGGTGTTTCTCTGGCCTTACGCGGCTCGACGAGATCCGCGAGTGTTCTTCACGCATTGCCCGTTCAACCGCGACCTGGCGAATGCTCACATCCTCTATGTCCTGCGCGACCCGCGCGACGTGCTGGTCTCCTACTGGTACCATCAGCGACGGACCGCCACCGGCGGTGGATCGCTGTCCGCATTCGTGCGCGCTGCACACTTTTATCCGTGCCACTGGGACCGGCATGTGGCCGGGTGGCTGGACGCTGCCGTCAAGCTGCCGCATTTTCATCTGGTACGGTACGAAGACCTGCGACGCGACACGGCCGGCGTGCTGACCCAGATACTGGCGTTCACCGGCGCGGCTTACAGCCCGGCCGACGTGGAACGGGCTGTCAAAATGGCCTCATTCGAGCGCATGCGAGCCCTGGAGCAACGCTATCCCGCGCCGGACTCCCGGCCGGACAGCGGCATCGCATTCGTGCGGCGGGGGACGGTGGGCGGCTGGAAAGACGAGCTTTCCGCCGACGACCTCCGGTTCATTCTCGCCCGCTACGGTCCGACCATGCGGCGGGTCGGCTACCTGTCCGACCAGGCCGTCGCGCTTGCACGCACCTGAAGGTCGTCTAGACTGCGCAGCAGCGGGCCACTCGGCGCGCCAGGTGCGTACCCGTGCTGATACAGGTAGTCGCCATTACCGGTGCGAGCGGTCTGATCGGCAGCGCGCTATGCGCGGCCCTCGGCCGACAGGGGCAGCGTGTGGTCCGGTTGGTGCGAAGGCCGCCGACCGGTCCCTCCGAGGTCCACTGGAGCCCGGACCAGGGGATTGTGCATCCCGAGAATCTGGAAGGGGTGGATGCAATCGTACATCTGGCCGGCGAAAACATCGCCGCCGGCCGCTGGACCCGGCGCAGAATGGAGCGAATCTGGGAGAGCCGGGTTCGCGGGACCCAGGCCCTGGTCGAGAGCTTACAGCGGCTCAGCCGTCGGCCGGCGGTGTTGCTTGCCGCCTCGGCGGTCGGCATCTACGGCGATCGCGGGCCGGAGCTGCTCGACGAGTCGAGTCCGCCCGGCCAGGGCTTTCTGCCGGAGCTTTGTAAGCACTGGGAGCAGGCGGCGGCCGGCGTCGGTCGGTGGGGGATGCGATGCGTGCATGCACGGATGGGGGTGGTACTGTCGCCGGTCGGCGGCATGCTCGCGCGTGTCTTGAGACCCTTCCGACTCGGCCTGGGCGGTCCGATCGGGAGCGGCCGCCAGTATCTGAGCTGGGTTGGTCTGGACGATGCGATCGGGGCGATCTGCCACCTGCTGGCCGACGATCAGGTATCCGGGCCGGTGAACGTGGTGGCACCGGAGCCGGTGACCAACCGGGAATTCACCCGGGCCCTGGCCGAGGCTTTGGGCCGCCCGGCGGCACTGCGGGTTCCGGCCTGGCTTCTGCGGCTGGTTTTCGGCCAACTGGCGGACGAGGTGCTTTTGTCGAGCGCCCGGGTTCAACCGCGAGTTCTGCTGCAACGCGGCTACTGTTTTCGTCACCCGGGGCTTGCTGCGGCCCTGTGCCACCTGCTCGGCGAGTAAGCCCGGCGGCAGGCTTTGGGCTGGTAGTCGGGCCGGCCGATATACTCTGTGCCTGGCTCGCACACCGGAGACACCGCATGGGACGCGTGGCGTCGGAACGGGGCGTGGGGTCCATTCTGTGCTGGTTGTGCCTGCTGTCGATCGGGGCTTGTCAGCGTAGTCCGGAGCCGCCGCCGCCCGTCGCGGTCCGGGTCAAGACGCTGCGTTTGGAACCGATCGGCTCGGCGACCCGCTTCAGCGCCACGGTCCAGCCCCGACAGACGGTTGATCTGGCATTCAAGGTACCGGGCAGGGTGGCCGGCCTGTACCGGGTCGAAGCCCCGGACGGACTGCGCGACGTGCAAGAGGGTGATCGGGTCCCCAGGAACGCGGTCATCGCGGAACTCGACCCCCAGGATTACCGACGGCAGCTCGACCGGGCCAACGCCGAGCTAGCCGCTGCCGCCGAGAACATCACTCGGGCCCGGGCGGCCCGGGACCTGGTGCAGCGAGAAGTGGCCCGCCTGGAGCGACTGGGCCAGGAAGGGTCGGTGTCCACCAAGGAGCTGGACGACGCCCGATCCCAGTTGCAGATGGTCGAGGCCGAGTTGGCTTCGGCAGTTCAGGCTCACGCGGCCGCTTACCAGGTCCAGTTGCAGGCGGCCGCCGACCTGGCCGAATGCCAGTTGATTGTGCCGATCGACCAGGCAACCGTAGCGCGGAAGTGGGTGGAACCTTACCAGCGGGTGGGGCGGCATCAGCCGGTCTTCCGGATCATCGACCTCAGCACAGTGAGGGTCGAGTTCGGCGTGCCCGACACGTTACTTGGAACCTCGCAAGCCGGCGAAACGGCCCCGACCTTGGCACTCGGTCAGGAGCTTGCGGTATACCTGGAAGCTTTCGAGGGGCGGACTTTCGCCGGCCGGGTGACCAAGATCGCCCCGGCGGCCGACCCCAGTACCCGCACCTTTCCGGTCGAAGTGACGGTTGAAAATCCGGATGGCAGGATCAAACCCGGGATGATCGCCACCGTCAGCCTAGGCGAGGATCGGCAGGCCGCGCTGCTGCCGATAACCGCCG
>CAYZXK010000148.1:0-57636 GCA_964482395.1 uncultured Planctomycetales bacterium
AACTGGCGTCCGCTCCAAATCCGCCGCTACGATCCTCATGGGCGTGTCCTCCTTGTCTGTTAATTCAATATGGGCCAGAGGATACGCCCTTCCTACGCCTCGGCAACGAGATTACACACGAAAGGATACGCCACCCCGGCCCCGACGCGGGCCGCATGGACCAGCCGCGGTCTGCCCGCCGGTCCTTCCCGAATATTTCCCCGGGACTGGTAGAATACCCAGGCGCGGCCCGGCCGCCTTCGATCGGGCAGAGAGGTGCCCACGTGGCGCACTTGTGCATGTTCGCGGGTCACGACGCCGTGCTCAGTGGCGGACGGGATTTCTACGTGACCGTTCTGGGCGGCACCAGCGTCAGGCGGCCACCGACCGCCAGTTTGGTAAGCCAGTTGCTCCGTGGGTCGCCCGGACAACCTGACCACCCGCAGTGCACCTTCGTCACAGTCTTCGGCGGCACCAGCCTGATGTGGCCCACGCTCTCGGAAGAGTATCTGGCGCTGCGCGACGCATTGCAGGCCGGGAGCCTGACGCTGGAGGACTGGGACCGGCTGGCGGTTGTGGCGGGGGGCGGCGGTCCCGTCCGCATTCTCTCGCTGACCCTCTTCGGGAGCTTCGAGGGGGACCAATTGCCGAGGGAGGAAAAGGAGCTGGACGACCTGGCCTTGCAACGCCACCTGGGGGAAATCCCCGAATCGGCAGTCCAGATCCTCACGATGGCCATCGGCCAGCGGGGGCACCAGCGTCTGACGGCGGTACGCCAGGCGATCGTCTCAGGCAGGTCGGCCGGCGGGGGAACCAGGCCCCCGTTGCAGCCTGGAACGCCGTCGTAGAACATGTTGCAGACCGCCACTGGAGGGGCGGACCGAATCGCGCTGCACGTGGCGGCTGGCGCTGATGGGCGGGTTGGACGATGGGGCAACCGGCCACAGCCGGGCAATTCGTCGTGTTCGGCCCGTCCCATTGGGGCGTTCTGCTGGGCATATCGACGGCGAGCCTCATTCTGTGCGGGCTGTTGCGCCGAACTGCTCACCATCCGGCCGGCAGGGCCGTGCGCCGGGGCGTATGCTGGGGGTTGGCCGCGATCCTGCTGGGCGGTGCGATCGGCGCGGAGGCTTACCGGGCGGTCTGCGGCATTTGGTCGTTGCAGGAGTCGCTGCCGCTGCACCTGTGCGACCTGGCCGTGCTGGTGACGTTCGTCACCCTGATCGGAGCCGGACTGAGGCTGCCGCTGACCGGAATCTGGCAGCGATTATACGAGCTGGCCTACACCTGGGCGATCGGCGGCACGCTCCAGGCCGTGCTCACGCCCGATCTGGCCGAGTCGTTCCCCAACCCGTTCTGGATAAGTTACTTCGTGCTGCACGGGACCATTCTCGTGGCCGTCCTGGTCATGACCCTGGGACTGCGGGCTCGTCCGCAACCGGGCACGCCACGCCGGGTCTGGCTGGTCACGTTCTGCCTGGCAGGGCTGGTAATGCTGATCGACTGGGCGATCGGAGCCAATTACATGTACCTGATGGGGCCGCCCGCCCATCCGTCTTTGTACGACTATTTCGGCCCGTGGCCCTGGTCGCTCCTGTCACTGGCCGTGGTCGGCACCGGGCTGATCTGGCTGTGCTACCTCCCCTTCTGGCTGGCCGACCGCTGCCGCCGGCGGCCGAATCGCGGGCCTTGATTCAGTGCGCCCCCAGCAGAAAGGTCCCCAGCGTGCGGATCAGGATCACCAAATCCAGCTCGACCGACCGGTGCTTGAGGTAGTACAGGTCGTAGCAGAGCTTACGGTAGGCGTCCGCCACGCTCCCCCCGTAGCCGTAGTGGATTTGAGCCCAGCCGGTCAGGCCAGGCTTGACCAGGTAGCGCAGGCGATAGTGCGGTACGAGCTGTTCCAGGCGATGAGCGAACTCCGGCCGCTCGGGCCGCGGCCCCACCAGCGACATGTCGCCGCGCAAAATGTTCAGGAGTTGCGGCAGCTCGTCCAGGCGTGTGCGGCGTAGCCAGCGGCCGACTCGGGTGACGCGATCGTCATTTTGCTTAGCCCAGCGGGCCCCGTCCTTCTCGGCATCCACCCGCATGGTGCGGAACTTGTACATGGTGAAGCAGCGGCCGTGTCGACCGAGCCGGACCTGCCGGTATAGCGCCGGGCCGCGACTGTCCAGCTTGATGAGCAACATGATCAGTGGCCAAGCCGGGATGGTCAGCAGGAGACCGGTGGCGGCGGCGCTGCGGTTCATCAGGGTGCTGACCGCCTCGTAGTTGCCGCGGTTCTGGATGTCGGCTCGGAGCAGCCAGTCGGCCGAGACGCTCTCCAGCGGCACCTCGCCCAGCAGCTTCTCGACGAAGGTGGCCGGATCGGTGGCACGACAGCGACTTTCCAGGCAGACCGCCACTGCCTGGCCCACCCTGGGGTTGGAGGCCAGCTCGGACCCCACCACGATTTCGTCGACCCGGTAGGCGTCTACCAGCCCGGCGATCTCCTCGACAGTCCCCAGGCAAGGGCAAACCGATTCGAAGTTCGAGTCGGCTTGGGTCCGAAAACGTGGCTCGGGCTGTAGCCGGACTTTTGTGGCCCGCGGCTGGCCGGCGCCGTCGGTCACCCGGACGTGGCCGACCACTTCATACTGCTGTCGACGGGCATGTCCCAGGGTCTCGACCAGTTTGCGGATCGACTCACCCGCGCCCACGCACAGCAGTCGCATCCGGCTGGTGGTGATCACCTGATGGGCCAGCAGTCGAACCGGGACGGCCAGCAGCAGGTAAGCCACGGCCGCCCCCAATGTTACCCACCGGCTGGCCGGGGAGCGGAAAAACAGTGACAGACAAGCGAACCCCATCACCAGGCCGACCGAGAGGGCCAGGACGGACCGAAGCAGGATCCGGCTGCGTGCCAGGAGGGTGCGGGGCTCATAGAGTCCGAAAATCAGTCCCGCGAAGTTGACGTCGGCGCAGAAGGTCGCCGCCATCAGCCAGCGATTGGCAACCCACGCGTAGCTGCTGCGGTCAAGGTACAGGACGGTAGTGACCGCCAGGGCGGCCGGCCCGATAATCAGCCAGTCGACGGCCATCCAGGCGCTGGGGGACATGCCAGTCAAGAAGCGATGCAGCCAAGGTCGGGGCCGGGCTTCGGGCGGGCGCCAGACTACCCGGGGTCGGATGGCCTTCCTGGGTACTGACAGGGCCGTTTTCATGGCTCCACTTTGCCGTGCCGGGCACGCCGGCCGGTGGTTCACGCCGAACATCGGCCGAGTGAAGGCGGCCCATAAGGCGCCGGCCGGCACGCCCGCCGAACCGGTCAAAACTCACGCATGCCGCCGGCTCATTGACCCGATAATGGAAACAGGACGCGCTTGAGCCCGGGAGATGCGAATGCGATCGTTGTGCTGGGCACTGATGGTGACCGTGACGGTCGGGCCGGGCCTGGGCGGTTGTCACGGAGCCAAGCCGCCGGTAGTCCCGCTGGAGCCTCGGCTCAGCTTCGACGAGCTGGCGCCCGGCTTGCCCGCCGCCGACAATGGCTACCGGCTGCTAGCCGACCAGCCCACGGTGGGCCGCTTCGCCTGCTCGCTGGCGGTCGCTAAGCTGAGCTATCGTACGGACTTTGCCGGCGACCGCCTGTCGCTGGACGACCCGTTTCCCACCGAGCAGGTTTATTGGGCTGAGCAGATGCGCGGGGTGGAAGCGGTTCGCGAGCTGGTCTTCCTGACCACTCGCACTCTCAAACCCGAGGGGGCGGATCTGACCAGCCTGTGCGACCGGGCCCGGCGGCTGGGGGCCCCGCTACTGCTGGTTTATCTACCCAACCGCTGGGGGCCGAACTCCGGCCAGGTTCTGGGCGTGCTGTACGAATCATCCAGCCAACAGGCCCTGGCGACCCTGCATGCCTCCGCGACCATCCTGGACGAGGAAGGGCAGGAAGCATCCCCAGACCGCAAACGCGGCGAACACCGTCAGCAGGATGCCTGTTACCAGGCCGCTCGGGCCTTCGAGGCGAACACGCTGGCCTGCTTACGCGAGCTGATGCATCGGGACTCCGCCCCGCTCTTCACCCAGCCCCACCGGTGGGAGCAACCCTTCATCGAACGCTGGTGGATTCGCGGGTGGGGCGGGCGTCCTGCCCGCTGACCTTGCAAGCTTCAGGTCCGGACGGTGCCAACCCCGGCCGCGGCCGGGGCCCCACAGCCCAGGAGACTGGCAACCGGTATGAGAGTCGGGCTTGATGCACGATATCTGCTGACCCCGCGGCGGCGCGGGACCGGGCGCAACCTCTGGGATGCGTACCGGCTGATCCCATCCCTCCGCCCCGACTGGCAATTCGTGTTCTTCCACCAGCGGCCGCTGACCGCGGAGCTGACCGAGGCACCGGACGCCCCCTGGCGTCATCCCAACGTGGAGCTGCGGCGGGTCGATCTGCCAGGCGATCGGGTGGGAGCGTGGCTGAATCTCTGGCTTCCGCTGGCGGCCCGCCGGGCCGGGGTCGACCTGTTGCACTTCCCGGCCAATGTCGGACCGGCCTGGTGTCCGGTGCCTTTGGTGCTTACGGTCCACGACCTCATCCCCCTACGCCTGCCGGGCGAGGTGTCGGCTCGACAGGCCCGGGCCTTCCGGCGCGGGCTGCTGCGCGGCCTCCGCCGGGCGGCCCATATCATCACAGTCTCCGACTTTACCCGGGCCGAACTGCACCACCATTTCGGAGTGCCGCTCCAGCGGATGACCACCATTCCCTGGGCGCCGGATGGCGCCCTGAATGCCGGTCGGCGGTCGGTCGATGACCGTGACCGCATCCGGCGGAAGTTCCATCTGTCGTGCCGATGGCTCCTGAACATCTCCGGCCGGACGGCCCGGAAAAACCCATTGGGGGTACTGAGAGGCTTCGCGCGGGTCCCTGAGAATCTTCGGCGGGAGCTGGACCTAGTTCTGATCGGCTGCGAGCCGGCCGAGTATCGGCGGCTGCTGTTGGCTGAGGCCCAGCGGCTGGGGCTGACGGGGCATTGCCGGATACTGGGATTCCTGCCACACGAGGACTTGGCCGCGTTGCTGCGAAATGCCGATGGACTGCTCTTGCCGAGCCGATACGAGGGGTTCGGGCTTTCGATTCTGGACGCTTTCGCCTGCGGGGTGCCGGTGCTGACTTCCCTGGTAAGCAGTCTGCCGGAGGTAGCCGGGCAGGCGGCAATGTATTGCGATCCGGAGGATATCGACAGCATCAGTCGGGGGATTGTGGAGCTGCTTGATCCGGCCGTCGCGGCCGAGCTGGTGGAACGGGGCCGGGCCCGGCTGACACATTTCAGTTGGCAGCGCACGGCCGAGGCCATGTGCCAGGTGTACCAGGCCGCCCTGGGCCAGGTGGATTCAAGGCCGGTCCATGATGGACCGGTCCAGTGCCTGGCGTCCGGGCCGGGGCGTTGCCGACTCGTGTCGGAGGAGGTGGCGGGGCTATGAATCCGCCCATATGGGGCGAGCAAGCCGGGCAGTGGTTGAAGCTGGATTGCCGACATTACCGCGGCGACCGGCCATGCGCCGCCGGCGTGCAGGGTCCATGCCCCAGCCAGTGCTTCGGGTATCAGGCGATGGGCCATCGCGTTCTGATCATCAAGTTGGGAGCGCTGGGCGACGTGATCCGCACGGCCGCGTTGCTGCCCGGGTTGAAGGAAGCCTGGCCGGAAAGTCACCTCACCTGGGTCACCCGTCCGGACGGCCTGCGCATGCTGGCCAACCACCCCCTGATCGACCGGCTGCTGCCCCTGGATGCGGAGACCGTCTGTCAGCTCGACCAGCAACAGTTCGACCTGTGTTTGAGTCTGGACAAGGAGCCGGCGGCGGCCGGGCTGGCCATGCGGGTGGACGCCCGGGACAAGCGGGGGTTCGGTCTGAGTCGGCACGGGACCGTCTATCCGCTGAATCCCGAGTGCGTGGAGTACTTTCTGCTCGGACTGGACGACGAGTTCAAGTTCCATCGGAACCGCAAGACCTATCAGCAGTCCATCTATGAGGTCGCCGGCCTGGCGTATCGCGGGCAGCGATATCGACTCTTCCCTGACGCGGGCCGGCGGCAGTGGGCGGCCGAGTACTGGCGGCGACTGAATGTCGACGACCGGGAGGTGGTGATCGGGCTGAACACGGGAGCCGGTCGCGCGTTTGCCAACAAGAACTGGCCGGCGGAGAAATTCATCGCCCTGGCCCAACGCCTGATCGGCCGGCATGGGTGGAAGGTGGCCCTGCTCGGCGGGCCGCAGGAGCGTGCCAAAAACACGCGGATCGCCCAGTCCTGTCCGGGCGTGATCGACCTGGGTTGCGACCACAACGAGCTGGATTTCGCCGCCCTGGTGGAGCGCTGCGACGTGGTGGTCACCGGCGACACGATGGCCATGCACGTGGCCATCGCCGCCGACATCCCCTGCGTGGTGCTTTTCGGTCCGACCTGCGCCGCGGAGATCGACCTGTACGGCCGAGGCGAGAAGGTCTTGTCGGACCTGGAATGCTCACCTTGCTACCGACGGCGGTGCGACCTTCGGCCCAATTGCATGGATGCGATCAAGGTCGACCAGGTGCTGGCGGCAGTGCAACGATGGGTGGCAGTCGGCAAAAGCGCGGGGTCGAAGCAGCCTTTGCCGACGGAGGCGCTGGCGTGACCGCAGCCGACCGGCATCCGTTCCGGCTGCTGGTGGTGGCCGGTCGGGAGCCCTGGCCGCTCAACAGCGGAGGACGTCTCCGGCTGTACCACTTCCTTCGCGGCCTGACCGGACAGTTTGAACTTACTCTGCTCTTGCCGCGTCGCCCAGAGTACACCCAGCAGCTTCCGGCCGGGCTGCGGATCATCGACGCGTCCGCGAGAACCGCCGCGGGCTGCCATCCACCGCCCGCACGCAGACCGTCAGCCGCGGCCGGCGATGGGCTTACCTGGCCCGCGCGACTGGCCCGACGGCACTTCGGCTACAGCCCGGCGATGTTCGACTGGCTGCGGCGGCATGCCCGGCCGGCCTGGTTCGACGCGGCCCTGATTTATGGGGCGGTAGCCGGGCAGTATGTGGATGCCCTGCGGGTGCCGGCGGTATGGGACGCGGTAGATGAGCTGGTTCTGTACACGATGCGTGACGTGGGTCGGCGGGGCTGGCCGGCCCGGGCCCGGGCCGCGGCTCTGTACGCGCTTTTTGAACGGCACGTCGCACGTCGAGCAGCCGCGACGGTCTTCACTTCCCCCGTGGACGCCTCCTATGCCCGTCGCTGGGTCGGACCGGCACGGGTGGAGACCATCAGCAACGGCGTGGACTTCGAGTACTTCCGCCCGTCCGACCAGCCGCCGGAAGCCGGAACGGTCGCCTTCGTGGGCTCGTTGAGTTTCCCGCCGAATGTTCATGGGATCCGGTGGTTTGCTCGATGGGTTTGGCCGCTGCTCCAGGCCGGCGGCTGCGGGCGCCGGCTGGTGATCGCCGGTCGGGATCCGGCACCCGCGGTCCGCGATCTGACCGCCCTGCCCGGGGTCGAGTTGCATGCGGATGTCTCCGACGTACGCCAATATCTGGCCCGGGCCGCGGTGGTCATTGCCCCGATCTGGCTGGGGGGTGGGGTGAAGAACAAGGTTCTGGAAGCCTGCGCAATGCGACGGCCGGTGGTGGCCACTCCCCGGGCCCTGGCCGGCCTCAGCGCCCGGCGTGGGATTGATGTGCTGTGTGCCGGGCAGCCGGAAAGCTGGCAGCGGCAAGTGGCAATGCTGCTGAACAGCCCCAGCCGCTCCGCAGCCCTGGCAGCCAACGGCTACCAATGGGTTCGCAACAACCACGATTGGGCCCGCATCACGCGGCGGCTGGCTGATCTTCTAAGGGACAAGGAATCATGGCCAGGGCAGTACCGATAATGGCTCGGCTGGCGGCCGGCATGGTTTACCTGCTCATGGCCGACGCGTTGCTGGCCAGCCCGGCCTACCTGGCCACCAAGTGGGACGGGGCGTGGGTCAACCTGCTGGCTTACGCGCCAGGACACCTGGTGGGACTGGGCTCGGCGATCGCGGTCTGGCGGAGCCGCAAACTGCGGCAAGCGATCGGAAATGGGCTGGATCGGGTCAGTGCAGTTCTGAGCCGGCTGTCGGGACGCGTGCTTTTCATCGCGGGCATGACCGCCTTGCGTCTGGCCTGGGTGCTGCTGGTTCCGACTGAGCCGACCAGCGACAACGCGGTTTATCACGGGCTGGCAGTGCGCCTGATTGAGACCGGGGTTTTCGACACTGAAAAGCACCGGGCCTACTGGCCGCCGGGCTACCCGGGCTTCCTGGCCGGGCTGTACCTGGTCTTCGGGGCCTCGGTGCTAGTCGGCAAACTGGGCAACGTGGTTCTCGCGGGCTTGGCGGACTGGCTGGTCTATCGGCTGGTTTTCAAGCATGCCGGCGGGACTGCGGCTGCCGCCGCACTGGTGCTGACCGCGGCCTGGCCGGGCCGAAATCTGCACGTGGATGTTCTGTCATACGATGAATTGACCATCGTCCTGCTGCTGCTCGGACTGACACTCCTGCCGCCGGGACGGGGCTGCGGCACGCCAAGGGATTCCGTGCCGATAGTTGGGCCAACACGCTCCGCGGCCCCGGGGCGCTTTGTTGCCGCGTGGCTGCGTGGCATGGTGGCCCGGCGGCCGGCTTTGCGTTGGATTGCCGGCGGGCTGGCCCTTGGCCTGGGCGCGCTGGTTCGGCCGACACTGGTGCTGCTGCCAGCGGCCATCCTGGTGTGGCAACTGGCGGCTAATGGAGCGTGGAGGCCGGCCCTGTCTCGAACCGCGGCATTCACCGCAGGGATGCTCGCGGCGATCGCTCCCTGGACGGTTCGCAACTATCTGGTGCTGGACCGGTTGGTGCCGATAACCACCAGCGCCGGCGGCAACTTCTACAATTCGTGGGCACCCGAAGGCGACGGGGGCTTCTGCAAGAGCGCCTGGCAACGTCTGCAAGCTGCGACCGGCGGCGACGAGCGGCTGCTTTCATCCACCGGCCTGGCTTGGGGCCTGGAGGGAATTCGCCACAACCCGGGGCTGGCGGTCGGTCGCGTTTTCCAGAAACAGGCCCTGTACCTTGGTTCGGACAACTGGCTGCTGCCGGTCGAGTCCTATATCGCGGCCTTCGGCGGCCGGGCCGAACTAGGCAAGGGCCTGAAGTTCGCGATGCATTCCCTGAGCAACGCCTGGTATCTGCTGGCACTGCTGCTGCCGCTGGTCGGGGCGGGTCGGCTGGGGCGTGGACTGGCACGCGGTCCGCTGGCCATGCTGGGTCTGAGCATATTCGTACTGGGGCTGATAACACACACGATCTTTGAAGCTCAGGCTCGCTACCACCTGATTTATCTGCCGGCCTGGAGCATCATGCTGGCGGTGGTCCTGCCGATAACACTTCCAGAGCGTGCGGCGGAGAAGCCATGTCGATCAGTGTTATCGTTTTCTGGCTCACCTACGCAGGCGGCCTGGCCGCAGCCCTGCTCAACCCGGTGATCGGGATCGCGCTGTACCTGCTGGTCTACCATCTCAACCCGGAAACCCAGTGGTGGGGGGACTCGGTACGGGCCCTGGGCCTGCGAACCTCGTTTACGGTGGCTCTGGCCACCGCGGTCGGAATGCTGGTGCGCCGCCCGCGGCTGACGCACGGGGCCCGACAGTTTCCGCTGCCCTATGTTCTGGCCATCATCTTCGGCCTGCTGGCCCTGGGCAGCCTGGTGTGGGGCGTGGGGCTGAGTGAGCGCGGGCAATACCTGGCCGAGAAGTTCACCAAGATTCTGATCATCCTGTTCATTTTGATCCGCTGCGTGCGAACTCCGCAGCACTATCAGCTCGTGATCGTGGCCTGGCTGGTGGGAACCGCCTACGTGGGATACGAGGTTTCCGGGGGAGCGGGCCAGACCCTCAGCGGCCGGTTGCAGCGCGGGGTAGGCGGGCCCGACTTCGAGACTTCCAGCGGACTAGCCGCCCACCTGGTGGCCACCTTGCCGCTGGCCGGGGCGGCCTTCTTCATGGCCCGCACCTGGTGGGGGCGCAGCTTCGCTCTGGTGACCGGTGCTCTGCTGGTCAATACCATCGTCGCCACCCGGACCCGCAGTGTGCTGGTCGGGCTGGGCGTGATGGCGGCTACCGGGGTGCTGTCCCTGCCGCGCGGCTATCGGGCCAAGGGCCTGGCCGCGGTGGTCGCGGGAGGTTTGCTGGCCGTCCAGCTCACCGATCCGGGCTGGTGGCGGCGGATGCAGACCATTTCGCACTATCAGCAAGATGCTTCCGCCACCTGGCGACTCACCTTATGGAAGGCCGCCTATGCCATGGCCTGCGATCATCCGCTGGGGATCGGGGTGGGGAACTTCCACCACAAGGTCATGGAGTATGTGCCCGGACTGACCGAGGTCCGCAGTGCCCATAATACGTTGATGGCCTGCCTGGCCGAGCTGGGTTGGCCGGGTCTGCTGGTTTTCGTGAGCATCCTGATCATTTCGCTGCTTCGGCTGGGCCGACTGCGGGCTCTGGCGCGTCGTCTGCCCGAGCAGGTGGAGGTGCGGCTCTTTCGCTGGCCGGCCCGTTTCCATCTGGCCTGGCACGCTGTGGCGCTGCGGACCGCGCTGCTGGGCTACCTGGCTTGCGGCATGTTCACCACGCGGTTGTTCACCGAGGGTCTGTGGCTGCTGGTGGGGCTGGGCATGTGCCTGACCAACGTGGGTCGGTACATGGCGGGCCAGGAGCAGCTCCAGGCTGAGCCGACTTCCCTAGCGGACACCGCCCGGGAACCGGCCCGAACGACGATTGGATCGCCTGCTGGTACGCCTCAAGTCACCTGACCGGCAGGCTGATAGCGTCGGGCCTATGGACTGTTTCTTTCGGAAGGCGGTCTGACGCCATCGAGCGGTGATAGGTGACCAATCGGCCGGGGCGCGGAAGCCGCCCGGCGCAAACTCTGCCGGTGCGAGCGGGGTGTCCTCCGCGCCGTGCGGAACCCCGCACGCTCGACCTTGGCGCCTGGCGTGTCGATAACGTGAGTTAGAAGAACAACTGACGACGTTTCGGACCGTGGTGAGGAGCTGGTTATGGGTACCGTGCTCGCCCCGCCGGTGATCCAGCCGGGTCAGCGGAGTGAACAGCGGCACCTCGAGCCGTCGAGGTCGCGACCGGTTCGCGTGGCGGTGATCGGACTGGGTTATTGGGGCCCGAACCTGGTCCGGAATTTCCACGACGCGCCCGGCGGCGAGCTGCGGGCCTGCTGCGACCTGGACGCCCGGCGCTTGGAGTCGGTGGCGGGTCGATATCCGGGCCTGCGCCGGCTGTCCGACCCGAAGGCCGTGCTGGAGGCTGACGACATCGACGCGGTGGCCCTGGCCACCCCGGTGGACACGCACTACCCGCTGGCCAAAGCGGCTCTGGAGGCCGGCAAGTCGGTGCTGGTGGAGAAGCCGCTGACCGCCAGCGTGGCCCAGGCCGAGGAGCTGGTCGAGCTGGCCGCCCGCAAGGGTCGCGTGCTGATGGTCGACCACGTGTTCGTATACAGCCCGGCGGTTCGCAAGATCAAAGAATTGCTGGACGCGGGCGAGTTGGGCGATTTGCTCTTTGTGGACAGCGTCCGCATCAACCTGGGCCTGTTCCAGCGCGACGTGAACGTGGTCTGGGACCTGGCGCCCCACGATCTGTCCATCGCGGACTACCTCATCGGTCGCCTGCCCAGGAGCGTGGCGGCCTTCGGCAGCGTGCACACCAGCAACGGCCAGGAGGATGTGGCGTATTTGAACCTGGACTTCGGCGAGGGTCTGATCGCGAATTTTCACGTGAACTGGCTTTCGCCGGTCAAGATCCGTTACACCATGCTGGGCGGCAGCCGCAAGAGCCTGGTCTACAACGACCTGGATCCGGTCGAGAAGATCAAGGTTTACGACAGCGGCATCCGGGTACGTGAGGACGACCTGGAGGGTCGGCGGCGGGTGCTGGTCGATTATCGTCTGGGGGACGTGTGGTCGCCGCGCATCGCACCCACCGAGCCGCTGCGAACCATGGTTTGCCACTTCCTGGACTGCGTGCGCGATGGGACCACGCCGATCACCGACGGTCAGGCCGGCCTGCGGGTGGTGCGGATTCTGGATGCGGCCGGTCGCAGCATCAAGGCTCAGGGCGGACGCATCACCTTATGAGCAGCCCGGATTTCAGTCGGATCGCGCCCGACGTGGAGCTTGGCCGGAACGTCAAGCTGTACGGGTTCGTGAACCTCTACGGTTGCAGGATCGGGGATGACACCCGGGTCGGCACATTCGTCGAGATCCAGAAGAACGCCCGCATCGGCTGCCGCTGCAAGATTTCCAGTCATACGTTCATTTGCGAGGGCGTGACCATCGAGGACGAATGCTTCATTGGTCACGGGGTGATGTTCATAAACGACAAGTACCCCCGGGCCACCCGGGCCGACGGGCAGCCGCAGACCGAGGCGGATTGGGAGCTGCTACCCACTCGGGTCTGTCGCGGGGCCTCGATCGGCTCGGGTGCGGTAATCATGGGCGGAGTGACGATCGGCCCTAAAGCGATGGTGGGGGCCGGCGCGGTGGTGACCCGCGACGTTCCGGCCGGGGCGGTGGTGGCTGGGGTACCGGCCCGGCTAACGGCTGCCGCCGCCACGGATTGGGCGGCCGGGCCCGGCCAGCGGCGAGCAGTCGGGTCGGCCTGGGAGGCGGGGACATGATTCCATTGGCGCGACCGCAGCTCGGACCGCCCGAACTCGAGGGTCTGGCCCAGGTCCTTTCCAGTGGGTGGCTGACTCAGGGGTCGCGGGTCGAGCGGTTCGAGCGGCTGGTGGCCGAGTACTGCGGCGTGCGGCACGCGGTGGCGTGCAGCAGTTGCACGGCGGCCTTGCACATGGCTCTGCTGACGCTGGGGGTGGGGCCGGGCGACGAAGTGATCACTCCGGCCCTCAGTTTCATCGCCACGGCCAACGCGATCGTGCACTGTGGCGCCCGTCCGGTCTTCGCCGACGTGGAACTCCAGACCGGCAACCTGGACCCGCGGGCCGCGGAACAGGCCATCACTCCAAGAACCAAGGCCATTCTGCCGGTGCATCAACTCGGTATGCCGGCCGACCTGGACGCTCTGCACGAGGTGGGCCGCCGTCACGGCTTGCCGATCGTGGAAGACGCGGCCTGTGCTCTCGGGTCGCGTTACCGTGGCCGGCCCATCGGAGGGCATTCCCCGCTGGTCTGCTTCTCGTTCCACCCGCGAAAGGTGATCACCACCGGGGAAGGCGGCATGGTGCTGACCAATGACGAGACCTACGCCCGGCGGCTACGGCTGCTGCGTCATCACGGCATGAGTGTCTCGGACGCCGAGCGGCACGGCGCGACGGCTCTGATCATCGAGCACTATCTGTGCATTGGCTACAACTACCGGATGTCCGATCTGCATGCGGCGCTGGGCATCGCCCAGATGGGGCGGCTGGATGAGCTGCTGGAGCGGCGGCGGGTGCTGGCCGGACGGTACGATCGGGCTCTGGCGGGCATACCCCATCTGGAGATTCCTCGCGTGCCGGAATACGCGGAGCCGAATTACCAGAGTTACGCTGTCCGCTTGACGCGCGACGCGCCGCTTTCCCGAAACGCGCTGCTGAAGACACTTCTGGCCCGCGGGATCGCGGCCAAGCCCGGGGTAATGACCATCTACCGTGAACCGGCCTACGGCAGCGGCTGCAATCGGAGTCGGGCCAGTGATGACCCAGCTCCACACCGGGCGTCCGGGCCGGGCCACGACCGAGCCGAAGCTGATCGCAATGGAAAGCCCGGCCGCCGCTGCCCCAACAGCGAGGAACTGAGCGATCAGAGCCTACTGTTGCCGCTCTACCCCGATTTGTCCGAAGCCGAGCAGGATCAGGTGATCGCCGCCCTGCGACAGGCCCTCCAGGGCGAATCCGACTGCTGTCAGGTCGGCCGGAGCCAGAGGTGTCCCGCATGAGCCGCGAGCTGATCATCATCGGTGCCGGCGGGGGTTCCCGCGAGCTGCTCGCCCTGCTGCCCGACATCAATCGTTCGCTGGCCGAGCCGGACCGTTGGGAGGCCCGCGGCATCTTGGATGACGACCGGGCCCGACACGGTCAGCGTGTCAACGGCCTGCCGGTGGTCGGAACGCTGGCCGACATCCGGCGTTATCCGGACGCCTGGGTGGTGATCGGGATCGCCAACCAGCGGGATCCGGACCTGCGGCGTAAGGTTTTCGACCGGCTGGACCTGCCGGCGTCGCGATATGCGACGCTGATCCATCCGTCGGCCTGGGTGTGCGACAGTGCCGCGGTCGGGCCGGGATGCGTGCTGTACCCGCAAGTTTGCGTGGGCCCGGATGCACGCGTGGGGGCCAATACGGTCGTGTATTTCGGCAGCGTCATTCATCATGACAGCGTGGTCGGTGCGCACTGCGCGATTTGTGCCGGAGTGCGCATCGCCGGCCGCGTGAGAGTCGGAAGCTCGGTCTACCTGGGACTGGGAGCCTGCATTCGCGACGGGCTGGTGCTGGGCGACCGCACCCTGGTCGGGATGGGGGCGGTGGTGACCAGCAACGTTGAGGCCGGCCTGACCGTCTGCGGCGTTCCCGCCCGGCCGCTGGCCGCGCGAAGCGCAACGGAGCGCGGCGACTGGTAAGTGTGGAGTGCGGTTCATGAGTTACGCGGGGCAAAGAGTGGTGGTTACCGGTGGAGCCGGCTTCATCGGCTCAGAAGTGGTGCGTCAACTGACGGCGGCCGACGCCCGGGTGCTGGTGGTCGACAACCTGGTCAATGGTCGGCGTGACAACCTGGCGGGTCTGCCTTCGCCCCAGGTGCAGCTATACGTAGCGGACGTGCGGGACTCGCAGGCCCTGGCCCGGATCTTCCAGGCGGTCGATACCGTCTTCCATCTGGCCTGTCTGGGCGTGCGCCATTCGATCCATTCGCCGCTGGAGAACCATGAGGTCAACGCCCGAGGCACCCTGGAGGTGCTGCTGGCGGCCCGGGCCGCCGGTGTGCGACGCTTCGTTTACGTCTCCAGCTCGGAGGTCTACGGCACCGCGCGGCAGGTGCCCATGACCGAGGAGCATCCGACCTTTCCGACCACAGTCTACGGTGCCTCCAAGCTGGCCGGCGAATGCTACACCCGGGCTTTCCACCGTACCCACGACCTGCCGGCGGTAATCGTTCGCCCGTTCAATACTTACGGGCCCCGCTGCCACCATGAAGGCGACAGCGGCGAGGTGATCCCGAGATTCCTGCTCCGCTGCCTGGCGGGCCGGCCGATGATCATCTTCGGCGACGGCCGCCAAACTCGCGATTTCACGTATGTATCCGACGTCGCCCGGGGGATCCTGGCGGCCGGCCTGGCCGAGAATGCCATCGGGGAAACCATCAACCTCGGCAGCGGGCGCGAAATTAGCATTCTCGAGCTGGCCAATCAGGTGGCCGGGGTGGTCGGCGGCCAGCCGGCTCAGGTGCAGCATGAGGCTCCGCGGCCCGGCGACGTCCGCCGACTTTGGGCCGACACCGCCAAGGCCCGCAACCTGCTGGGGTTCGATCCGCTGGTGGAACTGCGTACCGGGCTGCGAGCCCTCCAGGCCTGGTACGAGGGTCTGGGGCAGTCGGCCCAGAAGCTGCTGGATCGTGAGGTCGTGCACAACTGGGAACCAGCCGGCGCGCATTGAAATGCTAGTCTCGGTCGTCATACCGGCCTACAACGAAGCCGCCGCGCTACCGGTGCTGCGCCAGCGCTTGACAGTCGTCCTGGCCGACCTGCCACAGTACGACTTCGAGGTGGTGCTGGTCGATGATCACTCGAGCGACGAGACGCCCGCACTGATCCAGGCCTGGGCTCAGGTCGACCCGCGGGTCCGGGGAATCCGTCTGTCGGCCAACCGCGGCTCGCATGTGGCGCTCGTCGCGGGTCTGGAGCACTGCCGGGGGGATTGCGCCATCCTGATGGCCGCCGACCTCCAGGATCCGCCGGAACTGCTGGCCGAGCTGCTGGAGCGGTGGCAGGCGGGCCATGAGCTGGTCTGGGCGGTGCGCAGCGGCCCGGTCGGCCGGAGCTGGACCACGCGACTCGGTTCACGGGCCTACTGGGCCTCCATGCGACTGCTGAGCGGGACGCAGGTGCCGGCCACCGGTGCCGACTTCGTTCTGCTTGACCGCCAGGTGATCGACGGGCTGCGAACCATCGCCGAGAAGAACACCTCGCTGTTCTGGCTGCTTCTGTGGATGGGGTACCGGCAGACCCAGATTCGCTACCAGAAGCAACCGCGACAGGCCGGTCGCAGCGGCTGGACGCTCGCCAAACGGGTTCGACTGATGCTCGATTCGATCGTTTCGATCTCGGCCCTGCCGATCCGGCTGACCTGGGGTTGCGGGCTGCTGTTTCTGTTTGCCACGGTCGGCTGGATTCTAACAGTTCTGGGCGGCCGGCTGAGCGGGTTGCTGAACGTGGGGGCCGGGACGGCGGCCACCATCGGTCTGCTGCTGGGAGGACTGGGCCTGGTGCTGACCTTTATGGGCCTGTCTGGCGAATACCTGTGGCGGACCTATGACCAGGTCCGCGGGCGACCGCGATATCTGGTCGAGCGGGTGATCGGCCCCGCCCCATCACGGTTTGTACCTGAATCCCCGGCATCGGAGGTAGCTGAAGATGTGGACCGTTCCGTTTGTGGACCTGAAGGCCCAGTACCGTCAGCTCCAGGCCGAAATCCTGCCGGCCCTGCAAAAGGTCTGCGAGAACTGCACCTTCACGCTGGGGCCGACGGTTGAATCCTTCGAGCAGAACTTCGCCCGCTACTGCCAGAGGCGCCATTGTGTGGCGGTAAACAGCGGGACCAGCGCGCTGCATCTGGCCATGCGCTGCCTGGACATCGGGCCGGGCGATGAGGTCATCACCGTGCCGATGACCTTCGTGGCCACGGCGTGGGCGATCAGCTACGTGGGGGCCAAGCCGGTCTTCGCGGACATCGATCCGGTAAGTCGCACCATGGACCCGGCCGGACTGGAGGCCGCGATTACGCCCCGAACGCGGGCGATTCTGCCGGTACACCTGTATGGGCAGCCCGCGGACATGGACGGCATCCTGGGGGTGGCTGACCGATACGGCCTGCCGGTGATCGAGGATGCGGCTCAGGCTCATGGAGCCCGCTGCCGCGGACGGCCGGTCGGCAGTCTGGGCCGCATCGGCTGCTTCAGTTTCTACCCCGGCAAGAACCTCGGAGCCTATGGCGAGGGCGGGGCGCTGGTTACCGACGAGCCGGAACTGGCAGCCAAGGCTCGGGCCCTGCGCGACCACGCCCAGTGGGAGCGGTATCGACATGAGATGGTCGGATACAACTATCGCATGAGCGGGTTCCAGGGGGCGGTGCTGGACATCAAGCTGAAGTATCTGGACAGTTGGAATGCCGCCCGGCGGGCTTGGGCCCGCGAGTATCTCGACCAACTGGCCGACGTCCCGCGGCTGGGACTGCCAGTATTTGACGAGACCTCACCGAGCGTTTTCCACCTCTTCGTTATCGAGACCGACCGGCGGGACCATCTGGCCGCCGCGTTGAAGGCGGCCGGCGTGCAGACCGGGTTGCATTACCCCAGGCCAGTTCACTTGCAGCCGGCCTACCGGTGGTTGGGATTGAAAGAAGGGAGCTTCCCGGTCAGCGAACGGCTGGCCCGACGCTGCCTGAGTCTGCCCATGTACGCGGAGTTGACGGCAGAGCAGGTGAGCTACGTCTGCCGCCAGGTACGAGCCGCACTGGAGACCGGATCGAGGGCGGATCGGGCGGTGGAAGTTGGCGTGGGCTGATGGGGCCTGGATGAGCCGCGTGGAGGACATACGCCCAAACCCGGCAACTCGATCGACGCCGGCGGGCGTCCTGCTGGCGGTGATCCTGCTGGCAGGGCAGGGGGTGCGTTACGGGGTGGTCAACCCGGCAGTGAACTATCAACTGGATTTTCGGGCGTATTACGTGGCCGGCAAGGCCCTGCGGGCAGGCGCCAACCCGTACGACCAGGCGACCCTGAAAGAGACGATTCACAAGGAGTTGCCGGGCAAGCAGGGATTGGTGGGCTTTGCCAATCCGCCGCCCATCTTGCCGCTGCTGTATCTGCTGGCCGGTTTGCCATTGGTCGCCGCCCAGGTGGTGTGGGCCTGGCTTCAACTGCTGCTGGTTCTTGGCGGGACCCTGCTACTGTTGCGAGCAATAAACGTCGGGCTCGGTTCGCCGGTCGGCGTGCTGATCGTCGCCGTCTACTGGCTGAGCGATCCGGTCTACAACCTGTTCCGCTGGGGGCAGATCGACGGATTCCGAGTGGGGCTGCTGGGTCTGGCGGTTTATCTGCTCAGCCGGCAAGCGGCCGCCGCCGCTGGCGTCGCGATCGGCCTGGCCGCCCTGGTCAAGGTCTATCCGGCCCTTTACCTGTGGGTCTTTCTGCTCCGCCGAGAGTGGAAAGCCCTGACGGCCGGACTGCTCACGATCCTGGTGCCGATGGGGCTGAGCCTGGCAGTCCTCGATCCCGCCACCCGACAGCAGTACTTCAAGAATAACCAGCGGCAGCTTGACACGCTCGATTACATCATCCCGCCGCAGAACCTGAGCTTGGCCGGCTACATGCACCGCGCCGTGGTTACCAATCACTCCGAGCTGGAGCCATCCCAGGCTTGGCTGGACCTGGGCCCGGGCGTCGCCCGGTGGGCCAGCATCGGCGGAATCGCGGGCCTGGTGGGCATAACCTCGCTCTGGATCATTGCCCGGCGGCGCGAACTGACCACCGCCGAGAGCATTGCCGGGTTCGTCCCGGTTGTGATTCTCGGCGAGGTGATCGCCTGGCCGCATCATTGCGTGTCCATGCTGATTCCGCTGGGGCTGATGGCCTGGGTGGCGGCGGGTCAGGAGCGTTTGAGGTGGTTTGACGCGGCCTGGGTCGGCGCAGCCTTGTGGCTATTGGCGTTTTCGCCGGTGCATCAGTTCCGAATCGAGCTGCCCAAGTGGCTGGAACATCTCTGCGGGCCGACCGGTACCTACGCCATGCTGCTCACCTGGCTTTTCCTGCTGGTCCGATATCCCGCACTGAAGCGGCAGATGCGGGCGGTTCCGGAGTAAGGGCGTGAACGTGGCACTGGTCACCGAACGGCTGGAGGGCGGGGGGGCGGAAAGGGTAGTTCGACGGCTGGCGGCGGGCCTCGCCCGGCGCGGCCACGGGACTTTCGTGTATTGCCTGCGTCAGACGACTTCCGCTTTGGCCGATCAGATGGCGGCTGAGGGGGTGATACTCCGTCAGGCCCACAGCCATGCGAAGGATTTCCGCCTGCCAGTGCGACTGGCCGCGTGGCTGTGGCGCGACCGGATCGAGGTGGTGCACACCCATAGTTGTGCGGCACTGCTGTGGGTGTTCCCGGCCGCCAAGTTGCTGAGAAAGCCGATCCTGCACGTCTGGCACGGGTGGTCCCAGCCAGCCGGCCGACAGGCCGGTCGCTACCACCGTCTGGCCGAGTCCCTCACCCGGTTCGTCGACTGCGTGGGGATCAACTCGGAATGGCTTCGACAGCGGCTTCCGCGGTGCCGGGTCGCCCGGGCCGCAGCTCACCTGCCTAACGGCCTGGACCTGGAGCCGATCCCGCATGAGCAGGCTCAATCGCTGCTGGAGACCGTCTGTGGCCAGCAGCCGGGCCGACCGGTGATATTGACGGTCGCCAACCTGCGTCCGGAGAAGGACATTCGCACTTTGCTGGAGGCCTTCGGGCTGTTGCGCCGCCAGTGGCCGAAAGCCAGCCTAGTCTGCGTTGGCGCAGTGTCCGACGGCACCTATTGGGACCAGGTGCGGCGGACCGTGGCCAGGCTGAACCTGGCGCGACAGGTCTACTTCACTGGGCCGGTACCGGAGGCCTGGCGGCTGATGGCGGCGGCCGACGCTTTCTGTCTGTCCAGCCGACAGGAGTCGATGCCCAATGTCATCATCGAGGCGATGAGCCAGCGGGTCCCGATCATCGCCACGGCGGTCGGCGACATTGGATGTCTGGGGGCCGAGGGTGGAGCGGCACACTGGCTGCTCGCTCACAACTGGACCGGGCTGCTGGTCCCGCCGGGCCAGCCGACCGCCCTGGCCGCCGCGATCGAGTGCACGCTACGCGATCGGGTGGCGGCACGAACCCGGGCCGCCCGGGCCTACCAGGCCTACCGATGCCGCTACAACCTCATGCGCATGGTCCAGGCCTACGAGCGAGCCTATCTCGAGTGCTGCCGCGTATCGGCGGACCGAGCGGGCCAGCCAGATGAGTTGCAATCTCGCCGGGCTCCCAGGCCCGGGGTCACCGGGGCCGAGCAGGTCGGAGTCGCGGCAGGGCCGAACGGTCTAGTCCGGCGAAATGACCAAGAGCCGGCAATCCAACGGTTCAAGCCGAACTACCCGGTTCCGCGGGCGTCGGCGTGGGGCAAACCGGCGTCCCGGCCCCGCGTCCTGATGCTGGGGCCCGCGTCGCCCCAAATTGGCGGAATGGTCACCGCAATCGACCTGCTGATGCGAAGCCCGCTAAGCAAAGGCTATGAGCTGCACCGGTTCGCAACCGTGGCACCGACCAGCGCTATAGCAGCGGACCTCCGAGGCCGGGGATCGGGCTGCGACCTGTCGGGCCCGCCATTGGGGCCAGCCCTCCAGGTTCCGCGGTCCTGGCGACATGCGAGGTCGGCGTGGTTGGGAGCAGTTCGTGGGGTCCGGGCGGCCGTGCGGCATTCTTGCCAAGTGACTCGATTGGCGGCTGTCATCCTCGAACGCCGCATTGACCTGCTGCACATTCACACGTGCAGCCGGCTGACGTTCTACCGCAATCTGTTGGATTTGGCGGTCGGCCGGCTGCTGGGCCGAGCGGTGGTGTTACACATCCGCGGTGGGCAGTTCGACCAGTTTTGTCATCAGGCCGGCTTCCTAGGCCAATGGCTGATTCGGCGCGGACTGGCCGCGGCCGATGCGGTCGTCGTACTCTCCGAGCGTTGGCGGGTCGCCCTGCGGCCATACGCGGGTCGTACCCCGGTCTTCGTCGTTCCAAATGGTGTGGAGGTCCGGCCGGCTCGGGTCCGACCGCCTTCGGACGGTCGCGGCTGTCGGTTCTTGTATCTGGGGCCCCTGACCGAGGCCAAGGGCCTGAGCGACCTGATCACCGCCGCAGCCAGATTGCGGGAGGGCGGCTTATCCTTCGAGTTGGTAATCGCCGGCCCGGAGGTGGATCAGCCGCGGTCATGGTGGGAAAAGGCGGTTGAGAAGGCCGGGCTGGGTGATTTGACGACTTTCGCGGGCCCAGTGGTGGGAGAATCCAAGCTGGAGTTGCTGATGACGGCCGACTGCCTGGTTCACCCCAGCCACAGCGAGGGCATGCCCCACACGATCCTGGAGGCGGCCGCAGCGGGACTGCCGGTGATCGCGACCGCGGTGGGCAGCGTCCCGGAAGTGATCGCCACGATCGCCGGGGGGCACTTGGAGGCCGTATTAGTTCCAGCGAAGGATCCGGTGGCGCTCGCGGAGCGGATGGAGCGTCTGGCCCGGGCCCCGGCAGTCCGGCAGCGGATCGCCCAGGCGATGTACGGACGTGTGGCGGCCCACTTCGAGCTGTCTGGTGTGGCCGACCGGCTGGCCGAGATTTACGAAATCGTCCTGAGAACTCGCGGACTCCGAGCTATCAGGCGGTCGGCCCGCCGACACCGCAGCCGGCTTGCCCGTCAAACTGGCAGTCCGGCCACCCAGGTCCTGACGCCCAGTGGAGCCATTTGCAGATGAATCTGCCAGCCTGGATGGTGCGGACCCTGACCTACCCGGCTTATGAGCGGCTGAGGGGTCGGCCCACGCTGCAAGAGCTGGCGGCCCTGAGCCGGCTGGCGGCGGCCGCACCGGCCGAGCTAAACGAGCAGCTCGCGATTCGTCTGCGAGCGTTGCTCCGGTTTGCAGCCCGGCATCTGCCGTATTATGCGGACCTGTTTGCGCGCTGCCGGATCGACCCAAACGGAGCCGACCCGTGGGCCGAACTGGGCAAGCTTCCGCCGCTGGACAAGGCCGCGGTCCGGGAGAACGCCCAGCGGATGGTTTGGGCCGAGGTGCCCGGCGGCCCACAGCCGCACAGCAGCGGGGGTACCAGCGGCGATACTTTGCACTTCTTCGTCGATCGGGTCCGACAGGCCCAGGACCTGGCCGCCAGGTTGTTCATGCAGAGCCAATTCGGCGTTCGGCCCGGCGACCGGCGACTGCACCTGTGGGGCTGCCCGATCGAGACCCGGGGCGGACGGCTCAAACGGTGGCGCGACGCGCTGATCAATGAGCGGTTGCTAGACGCTTTCGACCTCTCGCCGACCCGGTTGGACGCCTACCTGAAAAGAATCCTGGACTTCAAACCGCAGGTCGTCTACGGATACCCGACTGCCGTGGCACTGCTGGCCCAGCACGCAGCCGCCTCCCGCCGCCCATCGGACTTTCCGTGGCTTCGAGTGGTGGTGCTGACCGGCGAAGAGGCCAGCCCGGCACAAATGGACCGGGTGCGACAGACCTTCGGTTGTCCGGTGGCAATCGAGTACGGCAGCCGGGAGGTCGGGCTGATCGCCCATCAGTGCCCGGCGGGCGGATTGCACGTTATCGCTCCACACATTCACCTGGAGGTCGCCGTTTCCGGCAGGCCGGTGGAAGCGGGAAGCTGCGGCGAGGTTTTGTGTACCACGTTGAACGCCCGGGCTCAGCCGTTCCTGCGCTACCGGGTGGGCGACCTGGCGCGGCGGCTAGCCGAGAGCTGCTCGTGCGGGTTGCCTTTTCCCCTGATGCGGCTGAAAGGCGGCAAGATCACGGGTTTCATCGCCCTGCCCGACGGTCGACTCTGCCACGGGGCGGTCACCTCGCATTTCCTCCGCGACGAGCCGGGCATCCTGGCCTATAAGACCTACCAGCGAAGCCTTTACGAATTCGAGGTCCTGCTGGTGGTCGACCGGCAGTTCGACCCGGCCACACTCACCCGGCTGCAACAACGGTACCGTCGGCTATGCGGCCCGCGGGTGAGGGTCGATTGCCGGCTGGTGGACCGGATTCCGCCGGAGGCTTCCGGCAAACGATGTTACGTCGTCTCCCAGGTTGCCCGGGAGTACGCCGGCGGCGCGCTGGCCAACTGATCGGTTGAGTGGGCGACCACTGTGCGGGCGGCGGCCGGGGGGCAGGCCGGAGAGCGACCGTTTGCCTGCCTAGATGGTGCCGGTTAGGCTTGAGAGCCCAGATGCGGATTGCGGTGGCACAGACTCCGGGCACCCGACTTGACCAGTGGCCCCAGACGCTGGGACTGATCGACGAGATGATCACGCGAGCCGCCAGCCTGCGGGCCGACCTGGTGGTCTTGCCGGAGTGCGTCTGGCCGGCCTACTGGCTGGGCAGTCGGGAAGAGTATTTCGCGGCCCGCCGATCTGGTTTGCCCGGGCCGGCCGATTTTCTGACCACGGTTCAGGCTGCCGCCCGCCAGCGGAGCATCGCGGTCTGCATCGGCTATGTTGCGGAGAATGGCCAACGGTTGCTGAATGCGGCGGCGCTGATCGACCGCGAGGGGCGAATCTGCGGGACCCACTATAAGTCCTTTCTGTGGGCCTTTGACCGGGACTGCTTCGAGCCGGGCCAGCGGTTGGAGCCGATCCAGGCCGGAGTCGGTCGGGTCGGGCTGATGATCTGCGCTGACGCCCGGCTGCCCGAGATCCCGGCCACGCTGGCCAGCCGCGGTGCGGAACTTCTGCTGCATCCTACCGCGTGGGTCAACGCGGGCACTTCCCAGCAGCTTTGGAATCCGCAGCCTGATTTTCTCATCGCGGCCCGGGCGGCCGAGCTGGGGCTGCCGATCGCGTCGGCCAGCAAATGGGGGCCGGAAGGGGATGAGACCTTCGTGGGATCCAGCCTGATCTGCGACGCCGCCGGTCGGGTGCTGGTCCAATGCGGCAGCTCGGAAAGCGCCGTGGTCGTCGCACAGGTCGAGCTGACCGGGGCACGACGGCCGCAGGTGACGGACGCCGAGCGGGCGAAACTGCTGACCTTCGCGCCTCCATCGCCGGCCAAGAATGATGTGCCTTCGTTGGGAATTGTGCCGCTGCCGCCGATGGCCGATGGAGCGGGCGTCGATTGGTGGAAAGGTGCGGGAATGAGTGAGGCGGGGGCGATGCTTGGATTCACCTTTGCCCCTCGCGAACGCGGTGTTGCCGCTACTCCGGTCGGGCCGGCCGACCGGGCTTTGTTTCTTGCCGCTCCCTCCGCCGCAACCCTTGAGCTGGCAGGCATCTGTATCGCCGCGTTGGACGGGTCGGACGCCGCTCGGTTTGCCAAGATCCGGTCGTTAGCGCTCCAGGGGCTCCACCTGGCAGTGGTTTTCGGCAGCGGGGCCAGTACGACCATGCTGCGAGCCCGAGCTTGCGAGAACCGGGTTTTTGTGCTCGTGGCCGAACACGCGGGATGGCGGCTGATCGACCCGCGGGGGCACCTGATAAGCCAGGCAGGCTGGCCGACCGACCCGCCGGACCGACCAGCCATGGTCATCCAGCCCGGTCTGGCGGCCGACAAGCTTGTGGCGCCACGGACGGATGTGATCGCCGGTCGGCGTCCGGAGCAGTACGAGTTCTGACCGGCAGTGCCGGCCGAATCGTCAACCGACTGGCAGCCGGGCGGCGGGATTGCCCATCCTTGAAGGTGACGATGAGTCGTTCTACGATGCGCCGCGGCGCGGTTGCAACGGGGTCTTACGGAGTGCGGGCAGATGGCTGAAACGGGTGCATTTCGCTATCCAATCTGGGTCCGGGGAGACCTGGACGGTTTCTTCGGGCTGATGGTGGATAACCTGGTTCAGGTGCTGCTCATCATCTCGCTGTGCACCACGGTGGTCGGCATGCCGGACGCCACGGTCTACGAACGGATCTTGCCGGGCGTGGCGATCAGCCTGGTGATCGGCAACGTCTTCTATGGTTTGCAGGCCCACCACGTGGCTCGGCGGGACCGGAACCCGACCTGCACCGCTCTGCCCTACGGCATCAACACTCCGTCGGTGATTGCGTACGTGATCTTCATAATGGGGCCGGTTTATCAGACCTATCGGTCCAGCGTTGGGGAGGCGGCGGCCGCGGATCTGGCCTGGAAAGCCGGTCTGCTGGCCTGCCTGGTCAGCGGCCTGATCGAATTCACCGGCGCCTTTTATGCCGAGCGCCTGCGTCGGGTAACGCCGCGGGCCGCTTTGCTCGGCGTCCTGGCCGCAGTAGGGATCACGTTTGTCGCGGCCGAGTTCGCTTTCCGAATCTATACCAGCCCGCTGGTGGGGCTGCTGCCGCTGGCGGTGCTGCTGCTGGCTTACTTCGCCCGCTACCGATTTCCCTGGGGTCTGCCGGGGGGGTTCCTGGCGGTGGTTTTCGGGACGGGCATGGCCTGGGCGACCTCGGCCCTGGGCTGGCAGCATTTCGGCGGAGTGGCCATGTCGAGCGGCGAGCTGCGCTCGGCCCTGGAGCAGGTCCGGTGGATTACGCCGGCGTTCTGGGGCGGTCAGTTGTGGCAATTGCTCTCGGACCCCCAATATCCGGACCTGCTGTTCCGCTTCCTCACCGTCTCGATCCCAATGGGCGTCATGAATGTGCTGGGTTCGCTCCAGAATATCGAGTCGGCCGAAGCGGCCGGCGACCGATTCCGCACCGGGCCGTCCCTGGCCGTCAACGGCATCGGGAGCATCGCGGCCGGCTTGTTCGGCTCCTGCTTCCCAACCACCATCTATATCGGGCACCCGGGATGGAAAGCGCTGGGCGCCCGGTCAGGCTATTCGGTGCTCAACGGGTTGTTCTTCACCGCACTGTTCCTGTTCGGTCTGGGCCCGTTCCTCAAGGCTCTGATCCCGATCGAGGCCGGGGCGGCCATCGTCATGTACATCGGGATCATAATCACCGCCCAGGCCTTCCAGGCTACGCCGCGGGAGCACGCCCCGGCGGTCGCGGTCGCCCTGTTTCCGGCCCTGGCGGCCGCCATCGTCGTGACTCTGGGGAATTATCTGGCAGCGTGCGGGCAGGCCGGGAGCGGCACCCCGACCCTGGCCGACCTGATCGGGTCTTCGGACTCCCGCACCATGTATCTGCCGGGAATGCTAGCCCTCACCGGAGCGAATTCGGCCTGGATCGTAGTCACGCTCATCCTGGCCGCGATCGGAGCAGCCCTGATTGACCGCCGATATGTAGCCGCGGCGATCTGGGCCGGAGTCGCCGCCTTGTTGACGATGATCGGCCTGCTGCACGCGTATCGACTGGAAGGGAACACTCTGCACGAACTGTTCATCTGGCAACCGGCCCAGGCACCGGGCCATGCTTACCGAGGGCTTCCGATCGCGGTTGGGTACGGCCTGGCCACCCTGCTGCTGGCGGCCGTCGCGGTCCGCTCCCGCAGGGCGGCTGCCGCAGCGCCGATCGACCCGCCCGGCACCTGACCGCCCCCGGGGTTCATGCCGGGCACCTGGGCGACCGGAGGCTCGGGCAGCCGGTTCCGAGATGCGAGCCGACAACCGTCACCGGGCTGTTCTCAAATGTTCGAAGACCGGCACCGCCGATCCAGCCGCGTCTTGACAGGCCTACCGGCGCGGGTCAGAGTGGGCTCGACTGACTGACGGCCAGCGGCCCGGGAAGTCATAAACGGCGTCCAGGATGGGCAAACAACCGGGTAGGAGGCTAAGGCGGGTCGGCTGGTCTGTGGGAGAACGGGTCATGCGTAGAACAGTGAAGTTGGGCCCTTTGCTGCGGCGGGGGCTGGTCGGGTTACTGATCGCTACTACGGCTCAGGCGACCGATTGGTATGTGGACGACAGCGGCAACGATGGCAACCTCGGGACCCAAAACGAGCCGTTCGCGACCCTGACAAAAGCACTCGACGTAGCCAGCAACGGTGACGTAATTATAGTCATGGATGGCACTTACAATGGAACCCTGACCGACCCGGCCGATGGAGCGATCACCATCTCCAAGTCGGTCACCGTCCGCTCACAGAATGGAGCCGGCCAAACGGTCATTACGCGCAGAGCTCATGGCGTGGTTTTTGACGTTCAGGCCGACAACGTAACCATCGGCGGGCAGAACCACGGTTTCACGATCAATGACTATGGGGCCGCCGGGGATTGGCCAATCCAGCTCGACGACGGCGTAAGTAACGCCACCATAACGGGTAACATCATTGTCGCCGACCAAGCCAGCATCGCTATTTCCTGCAACCAAGCCGACGGGCTGACAATCACCGGCAACCAGATCACTTACAGCGAGGTCGGCCTCAGCTTCAACCCGGAAACGAACGTGAAGGTATCGGATGGCGTTACCGTTTACGACAACCGGTTCGCCGTTTCGGGCAGTCCGGCCGATGCCCAAGCCATCATACTCGGCAACAGTGTGAACTTTACCATCTATGGCAACACCATCGAAGGCACCGTGTGGCTGGTGGTGGGGCAGGACAACGAGGATTCAACCAATATCGTCATTTACGGCAACACTTTTCCAGCCAGCGGGATCGACCCGAACGGCGGAACCGGGATCCGCTTTCTGCGGACTGCCGGAGACGGGAAGTTGAGGTATGTATCGATCGCCTGCAATGACTTCACCAGCCGCAATGTAGGGGTCTCTTTCCACTCGCCGTCGCCCGGAGACGGGGAGGAGTTACTGCCGACAAATATTGATCCTGCGAGGATTTACATCAATTACAACAACTTCGCGGATGTGGTCGAGGAGGCCATTAGCGTCGGGCCGGGCCTGGCCTCGCTGCTGATCGACGGGCGGTATAACTGGTACGGCGATCAGAGTGGGCCGCAGCATGCGATCCTGAATCCCGATGGCACCGGCAGCCAGGTCAGCGACTACGTGGAATTCTGGCCCTGGCTGGCCAGCGAATTGCAGGGCTGCACAGTGGCCCAGCAAGGCCCGCAGGGTGAACAGGGACCGCAGGGCGAGCAGGGCTCCCAAGGCGAGCAAGGCCCGCAAGGTGAACAGGGCACCCCAGGCCAACAGGGACTACCCGGGCTGGCAGGCAAGCCGGGCGAAGATGGCGCACCAGGCGAAGACGGGCTGAATTGCTGGGACTTGAACGGAAACGGCACTGGTGACCTGGATACAGAAGACATCAACGGCGACGGCGTGGTCGATGTTGAGGACTGCCGGGGCCAGCAAGGTGCTCAGGGTGACCAAGGGCCGCAGGGCGAGCAGGGACCGCAGGGCGAGCAGGGACCGCAGGGGCCAACCGGTCCGATCGGGCCACAGGGCCCGCGGGGTGCGGCGGGGGTCTGTGGCCTGGGCCTGAGCAGTACCTGGCTGCTGCTCACTTGCCTCGGCATGACGGTGCTGCGACCTCGCTCCGGTCGGCCGTCATAGGGTCGCGGCCCGGTCCGCAGACTGCGGCGAGGTTCTGGCGGGGCTCTGCGACGTGAGCCTCGTCGTGGCGAAAGTGGCCTGAAGGAAGCCACGGATTGCAGTCGCCGGGGGATCGGCACGGTGCGGTTATCGGACCCGCTGAGGTGGGAGTGAACTGAGATGTCCGAAGTCGTTAGTGCCAAGGCACTCAGGCCGGCTGAAGTCTCCAAACTTGAGCCGTTATTCGCGCCGCATTGCATCGCCCTGGTCGGAGCGTCACGAACTCCGGGCTCGGTCGGACATGCGATCATGTCCAACCTGGTCTACGGCGGATTCACGGGCGTGATCTATCCGGTGAACCCCAAGGCCAAGAGCATTTTGGGCAACCGATGTGTTCCCAGCGTGGAGGGGATCGAGGAACACGTCGACCTGGCGGTGATCGTGGTCCCGGCCCAGCACGTCCTGGGCATCGTGCAGGCTTGTGCCGACCGCGGCACGCGCCACTTCGTGGTCATCTCGGCCGGTTTCAAGGAAGTGGGCGGCGAGGGGGTTCGGCGGGAGCAGGAACTCAAGGCCCTGGCCGAGCAACGCGGGTTGACCATCGTGGGCCCGAACTGCCTGGGAGTGATCAACACCGCGCCGGGAGTCTCGATGAATGCCACTTTCGGTCGTGGCATGCCGATTGCTGGCCCCTTCGGGTTGATTTCGCAAAGCGGGGCACTGTGCACGGCGCTGCTGGACTACGCCAAGGGGGTGGGGATCGGTTTCTCGCGTTTCGTGAGCTTCGGCAACAAGGTGGCGGTCACCGAGAACGACCTGCTGCTGGCTTTGGCAGCCGACCCGCTCACCAAGGCGATTCTGATGTATGTCGAGGAGCTTTCGCAGGGCCAGGCTTTCATCGAGACCTGCCACCGCATAACCCACGGGCCCGACGCCAAGCCAATCATCGCCATCAAGACCGGGCGGACGCAGGAAGGAGCGGCGGCCGCCGCCTCGCACACTGGCTCGCTGGCCGGACGCGACGAAGTGTACGACGCGGTGCTGAATCAGGCCGGCGTACTGCGGGTGGATTCGGTCAAGGAGCTGTTCGACTGTGCGGAGATCTTCACGGACCCGACCCTTCCGCAGGGGCGTCGGACCGCGGTGGTCACCAATGCCGGGGGGCCGGGGATCATGGCCACCGATGCTTGCATCCGGTCCGGAATGGTGCTGGCCAGGTTCCAGGAATATACGCTCAAGTCCCTCCGCTTCCAGCTCCCGCCCACCAGCAGTCTGAAAAACCCGGTAGATGTGATCGGGGATGCCAAGCACGATCGCTACCGGGCGGCCTTGGACGCCGTCTCGACTGACGAGGGCGTGGATCAGCTCATGGTGATCGTCACGCCCCAGACCATGACCGACGTGACCGCCATCGCGGAAGTGATCCGTGAGACTCGAAGTTTCTGTGGTAAACCGCTGGTCGGTTGTTTGATGGGGCTGGTGGACGTATCGGCGGGGGTGCAGCTTCTGCGGCAGAGCGGGGTGCCGGCCTACGCCTTCCCGGAGGACGGGATGCGGGCGATGGCGGCCAAGTGTCGGTTCGCGGAGTGGACTCGGCAGCCGCCGCCATCCTACAAGCGGTACGAGGTGAACGCCGCCGCGGTGACCGAGTTGCTGGATGCGGAGCTGGCCGCCGGGCGCAGCACGATGGTTGAGCTGAAGGCCCTGGAACTCCTCCGACATTACGGGCTTCCGATCGTGCCTTATGCCCTGGCCACCAGCGCCGAGCAGGCCGCTGGGGCCGCCGCGGAGATTGGCTTTCCGGTGGTGCTCAAGATCGTGGGGCCGAAGATTCTGCACAAGACCGAGGTCGGCGGGGTGAAGCTGAATCTGAAGGACGCCGGGGAAGTTTGCGCGGCCTACGATCAGGTGCTGGCCTGCGTCCGCGACAAGCTGGGTCCGACGGTCGAAATCTGGGGCGTGCTGGTTGAGAAGATGCTGGGCAAGGGGAAGGAGGTCATCCTGGGCATGTCCCGCGACCCGCGGCTGGGCCCGCTGCTAATGTTCGGCCTGGGCGGCATCTACACCGAGGCGCTCAAAGATGTGTCCTTCCGCCTGGCCCCACTGCCCGAAAACGCGGCCCTGGAAATGATCATGGACATCCGCTCGCACAAGCTGCTGCGCGGCTTTCGCGGGGAGCCCCCGGCCGACGTGCCGGCGATCGCGGACTGCCTGCTGCGGCTGTCGCAACTGGTGACCGATCATCCGCGGATCAAGGAACTGGACATGAATCCGGTGGTGGTGTATTCGGCCGGTCAGGGGGCGGTGGTGGCCGACGCACGGCTCATTCTTTCGCAGGAGTAATCTGATGCCCGGCAGATGGCAGGAGCTTTATGCCGACAAACTGGTGACGGCGGCCGAAGCGGTCCGCAAGATCCGCCCGGGCGACCGGGTGTTCATCGGCTCAGCGTGCGGGGAGCCGCAGGAGCTGGTTCGGGCGATGGCCCAGTACGGCGACCATCTGGCCGATACCGAAGTGGTGCACGTGCTGACGCTGGGCGTGGCTCCCTATGCCCAGGAGAAGTACGCCCACAACTTCCGGGCGAATGCCTTCTTCATCGGCAGCAGCGTCCGGGACGCGGTCAATCAGGCCCGGGCCGACTACACCCCGATCTTCTTGTCGCAGGTGCCGGCCCTGTTTCGCCTGCGGCGGATCGGGATCGACGTGGCCCTGGTGTGCGTCAGCCCGCCGGACAGCTACGGCAATTGCAGCCTGGGGGTCTCGGTGGATATCACCAAGTCGGCGGTCGAGTCGGCCAAGCTGGTCATCGCTCAGGTGAACCGTCACATGCCGCGGGCGCACGGGGATTGCTTCGTCAACGTGCGGCAGATTCACCATCTGGTGGAGTACGACGAGCCGCTGCTGGAATGGCCGGCGGCCGGGGAGCCCGACGAGGTGACCCGTCGGATCGCCGCCCACCTGGCCCGCTTGGTGCCTGACGGAGCCACGCTGCAACTGGGCATCGGGCGGATTCCGGACGCGGTGGCCTCGATGCTGACCGACAAGAACGATCTGGGAATTCACACCGAGATGTTCTCGGACGGGGTGTTGAAGCTGGCTCAGCAGGGCGTGATCACCGGGCGGTACAAGACCCTCAACCCGGGCAAGATCGTGGGCAGCTTCGCGGCCGGCAGTCACGAGCTGTTCGAGTATATGCACGACAATCCCCAGATCGAGATGCATCCCTCGGACTATACCAACAACCTGATCGTGATCAGCAGCCACGAGAACATGGTTGCGATCAACGCCGCTTTGGAGGTCGATCTGACCGGGCAAGTGGTGGCGGACTCTTTGGGCCAACTGCTGTATAGCGGCATCGGCGGGCACGCGGACTTCATTCGGGGGGCCGCCCTGGCCAAGAACGGCAAGCCCATCATTGCCATGCCCAGCACTGCGGATACTCCGCAAGGCCGCAAGTCACGGATCGTCCCGACCCTTCAGGAAGGTGCGGGCGTCATCACCACCCGCGGGGATACGCACTACATTGTGACCGAATACGGGGTGGCCTATCTGCACGGCAAGACCTTGCGGGAGCGGGCCATGTCGCTGATTAGCATCGCCCACCCGGATTTCCGGTCCGATCTGCTGCACGCGGCCAAGCGCCGCCGAATCGTGTACCCCAATCAGATCATGCCTCCCGCCCAGGCCCCTTACCCGGCCCAGTACGAAGAGACGATCACCCTGCGCACCGGTGAGAAGATTTTCGTGCGGCCGATCCGGCCGGATGACGAGCCGATGATGCGGGACATGTTCTACCGGTTCAGCGAGCAGACCAAGTATCTACGCTATCATGCCTCGCTGAAGTCGATGCCGCACAACAAGCTTCAGGTGTTCTGCACCATCGATTACGACACCGAGATGGCTCTGATTGGGCTGCACGGTCCGCCGGGGGCCGAGCAGGTGGTCGGCGTGGCCCGCTATATGACCGACCCGGAAAAGCATACCGCGGAAGTCGCGTTCACCGTCCAGGACGATTGGCAACGCAAAGGGCTGGGGACCTATTTCTTCCAGCGACTGGTCCAGATCGGACGCGAGCAGGGCATCCGCACCTTCCACGCTTACGTCCTGGTCGAGAACAGCGGCATGCTCAAGATCTTCCACCGCTCGGGCCTGGTGGTTGAGACGCAGACCGAGGGGGACGTGGTGAGGGTAACCATGCGGCTGCCGACCATGGCGGCCGCCACTCAGTCGCGCTGACCCCGGCCGGGGCCTGGGCCGTCTACCTGGCGGGTCCGGCGGCAGCCCTTTATGATGCCGGCCAATTGCCGCGACCGGCGGCGTCGGACCGCCACTGCGGACCCTGCGTCCGACGGGCCGAGCTGAGTCGTTCCAGCCCGCCGGGACGAGGCTGCGATAGTGAGGAGCGCGATGGCCATCGACCATGGTTTCATGGAGAAGCTGACCGCTCTGTGCAAGCGGCGGGGGTTCATCTACCAGTCCAGTGAAATCTACGGCGGCATCGGCGGCTTCTGGGATTATGGTCCGCTGGGGGTGGAGCTGAAGCGGAACATCAAGGACCTGTGGTGGCACGACATGGTGACCAACCCGCCGATCGGCCCCGACGGCCGCCAGGTCGAAATGGTCGGCCTGGACTGCTCCATAATCATGAACCCCAAGGTCTGGGAGGCCAGCGGGCACACGACCGGCTTCGCAGACCCCATGGTGGACTGCCGTGAATCGAAGCAAAGGTACCGTGCCGACCAGTTAATGGTGATAGACCCGGCGCCGGCCGGTCACCAACCTGGGTCGGAGTCGGCGTGGAACCGCCTTTTCGCCTTCGTGGACGACGACCCGGCGTCCTACGAGGGGGCGCTTCGAAAGGCCAAACACTTTGCCCGGAAGCTGGGGGTTGCACTACCCGAGCCGCCCCCCGTGCTCCCGCTACTGCGAGTTCTGGAGAAGGTGGAACAATTGGCCGATATTGTCGGCCCCCACGCTGAGAACCCCGGGACGCTCACCGAGCCTCGGCAGTTCAACCTGATGTTCAAGACCTACGTCGGGGCCCTGGAGGACGCGGCAAGCGTCGCATACCTGCGTCCGGAGACCGCCCAGGGCATCTTCGCCAACTTCAAGAATGTCCTGGATACCACCCGGGTCAAGATTCCCTTCGGCATCGCCCAGATCGGCAAGTCCTTCCGCAACGAGATCAACCCGCGGAACTACACCTTTCGCTCCCGCGAGTTCGAGCAGATGGAGATCGAGTTCTTCTGCCGGGGCACGGAGGCGGGGAGGCAGGCAGGCGCGCCGGGAGAGGTTACGGACATGGACTGGTACGCCTTTTGGCGCAAGGTCCGCTACGATTGGTACGTTAATCTCGGCCTCAAGAGCGAGAAGCTGCGGCTGCGCGACCAGGGGCCGGATGAGCTGGCGCACTACTCCAGGGCCTGCGCCGACATCGAATACCTCTTTCCATTCTCCGATGACTTCCAGGAGCTGGAGGGCGTGGCTCATCGCGGGAACTTCGACTTGACCCAGCATCAGAAGTTCAGCGGCAAAGACCTCACCTACTTCGACGCCGACGCCTGGGAGCGTGACAAGGCCGCCCGGGCGGCCGGCCCCGAGGGACCGTGGTCGAAGGAAGAAGAGAAGGAGCTGAAAAGCAAGCCGCCGTACCGCTTCCTGCCGACGGTGATCGAGCCCTCCGCCGGCGTGGACCGGGCCGCTCTAGCCTTCCTGTGCGAGGCGTACTGCGAGGACCAGGCCCCCGACGAGAATGGCGTCATGCAGGCCCGGGTGGTCATGAAGTTTCATCCCAAGCTGGCTCCGATCAAGGTCGCGGTGTTTCCACTGGTCAGTCGCGAGGGTATGCCGGACATCGCCGAGGCGATCTACAAGGATGTCAAAAAGCACATGCCCGCCTTTTTCGACGAGAAAGGTGCCATCGGCCGACGATATCGGCGGCAGGACGAAGCGGGCACGCCGTTTTGCGTGACCGTCGATGGCCAAACCCTCAGGGATGGCACGGTCACGATCCGGGACCGCGATACGCTTCGGCAGGTGCGGGTGAGCAAAGAAGGGGTGGTGAGCTGGCTGAAGGAGAGAATCCAGGGTGCCGATGCGCGAGACTAGCGTTCCGCCAGGGCGGCCAGCGTGGCATCGACCACCCGGGTGACGGCCTGGTCCAACGGGCCGGGTAGCCGAACGCCGGCCGCCCGGGCATGGCCGCCGCCCCCGAAACGGGAGGCCAATGCGGCGACGTCCAGCCACTGTCGACTGCGCAGGTTCACCCGCACCCGGCCGTCGGTCTCTTCGGTGAACAGCAGAGTAGCTTCGGTGCTGCCGAGCCGACTGGCTTCGTTGACCAAGTCCTCAGTCATGGAGCCATCAGCCCCCGCGGCCGCCAGATCGGCCGCCGCCAATCGCATGACGGCCAGCCGGCCGTCGGCCAGTAGCTCCAGCGACTGAAGCATCCGCCCGATCAAGCGCAATCGGGCCGGCGGATCCTGTTCGTAAACCGAGTGGTAGATCAGATGCGGTTGTGCTCCGGCCCGGGCCAGTTGGGCAGCCATCTCGAGCATTCGCGGGTCGGTGTTGGGAAAGCGGAACCAACCGCAGTCCGTGCCGAGACCGACCATCAGGGCGGTCGCGATCGGCGGCGTGCAGCTCAAACCGACCGCCTGGAGCCACTCGGCTATCAACAGGCAAACCGCCCCAGCGGTCTGGTCCAACAGTCGCAGGTCACCGGGGCGGGTGGCTATGGGATCGCGGGTTGGGTGATGGTCGATGACCAGGGTGCGGGGGGCCTGGGGCAGGTAATCGGCGATGGCCTCGAGCTGCGACCAGGCGCAGGTGTCCAGGATGACCAGGGCATCGCATTCGGCCGTCAGGACTTGCCGGCTGGCTTGCCAATCGTGCCAGGCGACCAATCCCCGCAGCAAGCCATACCGTTGGGGGAAGGGCTCGAACAACGCCGGACGCGGCTCCAGCCCCAGCTCGGGCAGGGCCAGCGTCATGGCGGTCAAGGCCCCGATCGCGTCCCCGTCCGGTCGCCGGTGCGTGACCAGCAGTGGTCGGCGGCATTCCTTCAGCCAGTCGCGTACATTGCGGTACGAGTGGTGGTCGGGCATCATGCTGGAGATTGTATGCGGTTGGAGAATTGGCGACAGGACAAGTCAGCGGCGACCTTGCCGCTGCCCCAGCTAGCCGACCCGGAGAGTTATCGCCCCTGCGACTGGGACCTGCGGGCCGATCGGGAGGGTCTGGCCTATTGGCACGGCCTGTTTCGCTGGCATCTGGACCGGGTGCTGTTGCCGCTGATTGACGAGGAGTATCGTCCGCTGATCGGGCTTCGCCGGCGATTCCGCAACGACTACCTGGCGGCCTTCGACGCGCTGCGGGATCACGCCGACCGCTATCCGCAGGTTGACATCCTGTGGTTTACTGAGCTGCGCCGGGAGGTGATGGCCCGGTACGGCTTCGATGACCCGTTCCAGGCGATCAAGCAGCGCGAGAACCAGACCGCGTTGGGGCTTCTGCCGGGGCTGCTGGCCGAGCTGGACCAGGCCGGGCGGTCAGCTCAGGAGGAGCTGCTCGTCCGGGGTCTGATGGCCGGAAATCTGTTTGACCTCGGGGCGGTGGCGACCGTGGAACGCCATTGCAACGGGCAACTCGCGTTCGCCCAGGCCCGAGCCGCTCAGCCGTCGCGGCCCTGGCTGCACGACGACGTCGAAAGCTGGTGGCGGCGCTGGAGGGTCGGCCAGCCATACCGCCACGCCGTGTTTTTCGTGGACAACGCCGGGAGCGACCTGGTTCTGGGCTGCCTGCCGCTGGCCCGCTGGATGGCGGAGGCCGGCACGGTCGTGACCCTGGCGGCCAACTCCGGCCCGAGCCTGAACGATATCACCGCGACCGAACTGGAGACGTTGTTGCGGCAGTCAGCCGAGCTGGACGCACGGCTGAAAGCCGCGTGCGCCGACGGCCGTCTGCGGGTGGCCGCTACCGGCATGCAGCTTCCGCTGCTGGACCTGAGCCGACTGTCCGAGCCGCTGGTCCGAGAAGCTGGCGATGTGGACCTGATAATTGTGCACGGGATGGGTCGAGCGATCGAAAGCAATTTTGGGGCCGCTTTGGCCTGCGACGGGCTGTGGACCGCGGTGCTCAAGGATGAAGCGGTGGCGGCCCGCGTCGGAGGCAAGCTGTTCGACTGCGTGTTCCGCTTCCGGCCTGCGCAGCGCGGCGGCGGGCGGCTCAGGAGCTATCAGCCATGACTTACGCGGACCGCTTCCAGGTCAGCACTCACGGGAACACCCACGTGGTGGACATAACCGAGCAGGTCAGCCGCGTGGTAGCGGCCTCCGGGATCAGTCAGGGCATACTGGTGGTGTTCGTGGTCGGCTCGACCGCCGGCATTACCACCACCGAAGCCGAGCCCGGCCTGATGACCCACGACTTGAAGGCGTTCTTCGATCGGCTGGCGCCCGCGGACCTGTACTACAAGCACGAGGAAACCTGGCACGACGACAACGGGCATGCCCATGTGCGGGCCTCCGCCCTGGGACCGTCGCTGACCGTGCCGATCGTGGATGGCCGCATGACGCTGGGAACCTGGCAGCAGATCGTGCTGCTGGATTTCGATACTCGCGGCCGGCGGAGGGACGTGGTGGTCCGCATTGTAGGTGAATAAGCGGTCGGCGGGCTCCGGGGCCGGCGAGTGAGCGTCACCGCCCCGGGCGTCTGGCACCCTGGCAATTCCAGCATATGTCGAAGTGGCCGGGGTTCTCCTCGCCGCAGCCCCGGCAGATCCAAAAAGAGGTTCGGGCCTTGACGCGGGCTGCGGCCATTTCCACGCGGGCCGCCTGGAGCAAACCGAGCACCTCGAAGAAGAACTCGCTGGGCACTCGCAGGCCACTCAGGTTGATGGCCTGCCCGCCATAGATTTCGGCCAGACTTTTGGCCGCGACCGGGAAGTAAGGCACCGCCTCGGCGGCCAGCAGGGCCTGGACGCCGGCGATCGGCAACGACCCGCACAGGCCGGCGTCCAGAACGAACCACTGACCGGGCGGCCGGAATGCCTGCGGGTCAAATGCCTCTCCGCACTGAGGGCAGCGGTGCTCGGGCAGGCCGCGCAGCGGCCGCCGACAGGTCGGGCAGGTCAGACCCCAATCCGGGACTGGCAGCTCATTTCCACTTACCCGCGGGTTGCGCAATCGGGTCCAGGGCCGGATCAGCTCGCGGATGCTGATTCGCAGGCCACACTCCGGGCAGCGGTGGGAGGGCAGTCCGCGGAGCGGATAGCCGCAGCCCGGACATTGCAGTCCCCAATCGGGAATCGGCAGTTGCTCCAAATCGATGTCCACCTCGTCGATTATACGGCCGGGCCGGCCGGCTTCTGGGGCCCGCTGACCGCCTTGCTCGCCAGCGATCGGTGGGCTAGCATGCCAACCCGGCTGCCCGTCGGGATGGCGAGCTTTCTGCAAACGGAGGTAGACGATGAAGGGTGATCCGAAACTGATCCAGACGCTCAACGAATTGCTGGCGGAGGAGCTGACGGCCATCAATCAGTACATGGTCCATTCTGAGATGTGTGACAGTTGGGGCTACGAGCGGCTGCACAAGAAGGTGGAGGCCCGGGCCATCACTGAAATGAAGCACGCCGAGCGGCTGATCGGCCGGATCCTCTTTCTGGAGGGCGTTCCGAAGGTCGACAAGCTGGGCAAGATGCAGATCGGGCCGGACGTGCCCAAGCAGTTTGCCGCCGATTTGAAGGCCGAGTTGCACGCCGTCAAGATGTACAACCAGGCCATCCACCTGGCCGACCGGGTCTCTGACGCCGCCACCCGCGACATGCTGCTGGACATTCTGAAAGACGAAGACGCGCACGTCGACGAGCTGGAGGAGCAGCAGGATCAGATCAAACAGATGGGGCTGCAAATCTTTCTGGCCGAGCAGACCCGGGAATAGCGACAGTGACGGCCGGGTTGGCCGGCCTGGAGCGGGAACTGTCCGCGGCCCTGGCCGGCGAGCTGCACACCGATCGTCTCTGGTGCACTCTCTACGCCACTGACGCCAGCATCTACCAGATCGTCCCCGACGGCGTGGTCCTGCCCCGGTCAGTGGCGGACGTCGTCGCTACGGTAAAAGCCTGCGGCCGGCATGGCGTGCCGCTGACCGCCCGGGGCGCCGGCACCGGACTGACCGGGGGGGCGGTCAATCGCGGTCTCCAGCTCGATTGCTCCCGCTATCTGAACCGCATCCTCAATATCGACCCCGGCGCTGGCACAGCCCGGGTCGAACCGGGCGTAGTACTGGATGAGCTGAACGCGGCGGTCAAGCCGCACGGCCTGCACTTCGCACCCGACGTCGCGACCAGCAACCGGGCCACGCTGGGCGGAATGATCGCCAACAACTCCTGCGGCGCGCACTCCCTGCTGTACGGACGCACCGTCGATCATCTGCTCAGTGTCGAAGTGGTGCTGGCCGATGGGTCGGTCTGCACCTGGGGAGCGGGGTCAGATGCTACGGATAACCCGCTGGCCCAGCGCTGCAACCAGGTTCTTGCGACGGTGGTCCGCGACTATCGCGACGAGATCGCGGCCCGTTTTCCCAAGCTGCTGCGCAGCAACGCCGGCTACGCCCTCGACCGACTCCATACCGCCGGCGGAAGGGTAAACGCCGAGACCGTAATCTGCGGCAGCGAGGGCACGCTGGCCATCATCGTCGGGGCGACGCTCCGGCTCACCCCTCTGCCACGTTGCAGGGGCCTGCTGGTGGTTCAGTTCGACGAGTTGCTGGCGGCCTTGGAGGTCGTCAGTCCGATCCTCGAACACCGGCCGGCCGCCGTCGAGTTGATCGACGACCTGATCCTGGATGCCACCCGCGACCACCCGGGACTGGCCGGCCGGCGATGGTGGGTGACCGGAGCACCCAAAGCCGTCCTGGTCTGCGAGCTTTTCGACCAGGACCAGGCTCGGCTGAAAAAGCGGCTGGCCGAACTGGAGTCGGACCTGCGGAGCCGATCCGGGGCGCAAAACTATCAGATCATCACCGATCCGGCCGCCCAGGCCGACGTGTGGCAGGTCCGCAAGTCCGGACTGGGGCTGCTGATGTCCCGGCCCGGGGATCGGCGGCCGTATGCCTTCATCGAGGACGCCGCGGTCGATCCGGCCAGGTTGCCACAGTACATTCAGCGGCTGGACCAGCTTTTGGCGGAAGAAGGCATAGAGCGAACGGGCCACTACGCCCACGCCTCGGTTGGATGCCTCCACGTGCGGCCGGCCCTGGACCTCAAGTCGGCCGACGACATTCAGCGGATGCGGCGGATCGCGGAGCGAGTTTGCTCCCTGGTGGCGGAGCTGGGGGGGACGATGAACGGGGAGCACGGGGACGGAATCGCTTGCTCAATTTGGCTTGAGAAGTTGTACGGGGCGCGCCTGGTCGAGGCGTTCAGGACCATCAAGAGCGTGTTCGACCCCCTGGGGATTCTGAATCCGGGCAAGATCGTCGATCCGCTGCCCATGGACGCCAATCTGCGCTACGGGGCGGGCTATCAGTCGCAACAGCCAACCACGATCCTGGATTTCAGCACCTGGGGCGGCCTGGCCGGCCTGGCCGAGATGTGCACCGGGATCGGCGAGTGCCGGCAGCGGCTGACCGGCACCATGTGCCCGTCCTATATGGCGACCGGCTCGGAGCTGCACACAACGCGGGCCCGGGCGAACGCTCTGCGAGTCGCGCTGTCCAACCGCGGCCCGCTGGCCGGGCTAGGCGATCCGGCCCTCGATCAGGTGATGGACTTGTGCCTGAGCTGCAAGGCCTGCCGCAAAGAATGCCCCAGCGGCGTCGACTTGGCCCGCTTGAAGACGGAATGGCTGGCCCACCGCAACCGGATCCGGGGCGTGCCACGCCGCAGCCGATTGATCACAGAGATTCCCCGGCTGGTCCGGCTGGCCAGTCAGTTGGCTCCGGTCAGCAACCGGATCATGCGGCACAGGATCACGGGGGTAATTCTGGAGCACTGGTTTGGTCTGGACCACCGATTTCCGCTGCCGCCGTTGGCTCGGCCTACCTTCAGGCAATGGTGGGCCGCCCGCGACCGGAGGGCAACCGGTCCGCCCCCCGGCGGGCAGGCGCGACCGCCAGTTGTGTACTTCGTGGACACCTGGACCAACTTTTTCCTGCCGCAGGTAGGCCAGGCGACGGTCAAGGTGCTGGAAGCGCTGGGGTATCAGGTGCGGGTCCCGCCAGTGGAATGCTGCGGGCGCCCGCTGATAAGCAAAGGACTGCTGAGGGAGGCCGCTGCTCTGGCCGAGGCGAACGTGCGGATACTGGCGCCGTATGCCGAGCGGGACATCTGGATAGTCGGAAGCGAGCCGAGTTGCATTTCCGTGCTGCTGGACGAGCTGCCGCAGCTCGTCCGCACGTCGGCAGCCCGCTGCGTCGCCGCGCATGCGACCACGATCGAATCTTTCGTCGTCCGACACCTGCGCGAGCATCCCCAGACCCTTCGGGTTCGCAGCCGGACGGTCCGGCTGCTCTACCACGGCCACTGCCACCAAAAGGCCCTGCTGGGAACCGAGGATGCGATGGCCTTGCTCAATGCGTGCACTGGCGGCCAGGCCAGCGAGATCGACAGCGGCTGCTGCGGGATGGCCGGCAGCTTCGGCCACGAAGTGGAGCATTACGAAGTGGCCAGGGCGATTGGCGAGCTGCGACTGTTCCCGGCCATCCGGGCCCGAGGTGAGGCGCAGGTGGCGATTTCGGGCTTCAGTTGTCGCCAGCATATCGAGCACCACCTCGGCGTGCCGGCCCGGCATCCGATCGAGTACCTGGCTGAAGCGATCGACGCCGGCCCAGTGCAAAGTCGCTAGTGCACTTCGCGGCCGGCCAACGTCGCGACAGGCTTTGACAATGCTGACCGGCCACGTCGCCGGAGGCTGAATCCGGCCACGGAACGCGGGCATCCGATGTCAGGCGGAACAATTCGCCGCCGGCCGGGATCGTCCAGGACGCGCGTCCGGGCCGGTTATGCGCTTGCGGGGTTGGGTTCGGATCCGCGCCTACGCTTGGGGCTTCGATCGGCGGAGTCGAGCGGGTGACCGGTCGGCTGATCGTGTATCATTCCACCCAGCGAGCCGGACAGCGTGATCCGGTGGAGGGATCTCTCTCGTTTGCAGCCTGCAATCCTTCAGCTTATGTCGCTGAGGTCAAAACAGGCTGAAAACTGGAGGCATGCCACTATGGCCACCCGCCGCCGAGCCAGGCTGACTTGGTTGATCTTGGTAAGCTTCATCCCGTCCGTCAGTTGTGAATCCCCCGGCCCTCCGGCCGGTCCGGCCCCGGGCGGCCTGCCCCAGACCTGGCTGACCTGCGCCGAACGCACCGCCTACACTCGCACAGCTCGCTACGCCGAGGTGAGGGAATTCTGTCGTCGGCTGGCGGCCGCGTCGCCGCAGGCCCGATATCTCTCGTTCGGCAGAAGCGGCCAGGGACGTGAGCTGCCCCTGCTGGCTCTGTCCTCCGAGCAGGCTTTCGATCCAGGCAAGGCTCGGGCCAGTCGCAAGCCGCTGGTTTTGATACAAAACGGGATTCACCCCGGCGAATGCGAAGGGACGGACGCCAGCCTGGCCCTGGCCCGAGACATCCTGATTACCGGAACCCGAGCCTCACTGCTCGATAAAGTCAATCTGCTCATCATCCCCATCTTCAACGTGGACGGGTGGGAACGCTTCGGCCCGTACAACCGGATCAACCAGAACGGCCCGGAGGAGATGGGCTGGCGTACGACCGCGGTCAACCTGAACCTGAACCGCGACTACATCAAGGCCGACGCGGTCGAAATGCAAGCCTGGCTGAAACTATGGAACCAATGGCAGCCCGACCTGCTGATCGATGACCACACCACCAACGGCCACCACCATCGTTACGATCTCTTCTACGCGGCCACCACCGGCGAGGAGGTCCCGGAAGCGATTGCCAGATGGACCTCGGATACGCTGCTGCGGGAGCTTCTCTCATGGCTTTCGGCGGACGGTTACGCGGCGTTGCCCTATTCATTTCCACGGGACGCACGGGACCTGACGGCTGGAATCGTCGCGACCGGGCCGATGGAGCCGCGGCTGTCAACCGGTTACTCGGCGGCTTGCAATCGGCCGGCGGTCCTGGTTGAAACCCACGCGCTGCTGCCGTATGCCCGTCGGGTGCAGGCTACCTACCAGGTGCTTACCCGGATTCTCGAGGCGGTGCATCGGCACGCGGCCGACCTGCGGACGCTGACCCGCATGGCTGACCGACAGACCGCAGCCACCCGCGGGGCCGGACCGGACGGCGGCGTCCCGATCCGATTCGAGCTGGTCGAGCAGCCCCGCCGAATTACCTACCGGGCCTTCCAGCAGCAGCTTCGCGACAGCGAAGTGACTGGCAACCAAGTGACTGAATACACCCAAATACCGATTGATCTCCAGACCGACTTCTTCGATCAATGGCGTGTATCCCAGGCGGTTTCTCCCCCGATGGCGTATCTGATACCCCCGGAGTGGACGGAGGTAATCCGGCGGATCAAGCTGCACGGCGTACGGTTCTTTCGGTTGCAAGTGCCGCAGTCGCTAGAGGTTGAGTCATACCGCTTTGAAGACGTGACGTTCGAGCCCAAGCCCTACGAAGGTAGGCAAATGACGCGGTTCCGGGCGATCCCCACCCGGCGGGTGGAAGAGTTCCAGGCCGGCACGTTGGTCGTCCCCCTCGACCAGCCGCGGGCCCGGGTCATCGTAAACCTGTTGGAACCGGATGCACCAGACAGTTTGGTAAGGTGGGGGTTTTTCAACACCATATTTGAGCGCAAGGAGTACTTCGAGCCTTATATTTTGGAACCGATTGCGCGGCGGATGCTGGCCGCAGACCCCGGACTCCGGGCTGAATTCGAGGATCGACTGAAAAACGACCAGGCATTCGCCCAGGACCCGAGCCAGCGGCTGGATTTCTTCTACCGCCGTTCGCCATATTGGGACGCCCGGCACAGCCTCTACCCGGTCGCACGCCTGCCGGCAGCTCCCGACGGTCAATGAAGGGGAAAACAAGTCCGGCTCGCCCGGCAACCGACCGTGCGGACAGCCAGGCAAACCTGATTGACGGACCACCAGGGCCGGGCTATACTTGCCTTGTGTTTGTTGGTCCGATCGGAATCGTCCCTGCCCTGGCTGCGAGATCTCCCTTCGGCAACAAGTGGTCATAGTTGGTTTCGGGGCCGCCAGGCCCAGGCGCATCATTTGGTCGCCGCGCGTGTAGGAGCAGAAGTTGAAGAAGATCTACGTAGGCAATCTGGCGTATCAGACCACCGAAGAGGGGCTTGAGTCGGCCTTCGGCGCCTTCGGGACGGTAAACAACGTGTCCATCATTCGGGATCGTGAGACCGGCCGATCACGCGGCTTCGGCTTCGTCGAGATGGAAGACGACGCCCAGGCCGCGGCCGCCATCGACGGGCTCAACGGTACCCAGATCGACGGCCGCAAACTCACCGTGAACGAGGCTCGCCCGCGTCCTGCCGGTAGCAACACCGGCCGCGGTGGCCGTGAGTTCCGCGGCGGCCCGCGGGGCGGCGGGCGGCGCGGCTAGCACACTGCCTCACCGGAATCGCGCCCGGCTGAATCTACCAGCTTGCGGCTGGCCGCCGTGATTACTGTCGCGCCAAGGAACGATTTGACCAGCGGGAGAGGGTGCGCTGGAAGCCGTCCGGGCCGACGCGAACCGGTATTTTCGGGCAGCTAACCGCCAATGGTGAGGGCCGGTTGCGTTCACGGACCCGCTTCTATGCCCCCTGCCCCACGGTCGGGGCTCTGATTCCCGGACTGACATCGCCGGCTCAGGACCGTCCAGGTGTGTGTCGCCCTCGGGAGCCTCAAGCTCGACCTGATCCGGCGTTGGGGCGTGGGGGACCGTAGGCTTTGGACAGCCGGAGCTACAGCGGTATAGTGCCGCTATGAACGGCGCCGAGACCGACGCGTCGGCATGGACGATAGCCCGCCTGCTGAGCTGGACACGCGAGTATCTCAAACGCAGCGGCATCCAGTCCCCACGCTTGTGTGCCGAACTACTCCTGGCACATGCCCTGGGCTGCCAGCGCATCGAGCTGTACACCCGATTCGAGCAGGCACCCGGTCCGGAGGTTCTGAACGAGTTTCGGGAGCTGGTAAGAAAGGCCGCCACCGGCTACCCGATCGCATACCTGACTGGCACCAAGGAGTTCTTCTCGCTGACTTTCGAGGTCGGGCCGGATGTCCTGATACCGCGCCCGGAAACTGAAACACTGGTGGAGCGGACGATTCATTTGGCCCGCCAACTGGCAGCGGACCAGTGTGCTGTGCTGGACCTGGGTACCGGTAGCGGTTGCATCATCGTCAGCCTGGCGCGGCACTTACCGCAGGCCCGGCTGTTTGCCAGCGACGTTTCCGAAGCCGCGCTGGCCGTCGCTCGGCGAAACGCCGAGCGACACGCAGTCGCTGATCGGATCGAGTTCCGGGCCGGCAACCTGTTCGAGCCCTGGGAGCAAGCTCGATCGGCCGGCGGCCCGGATGCCTTCGACATCCTGGTCTGCAACCCCCCATACGTGAGCACTGCCGACCCTCTGGTTGAGCGGACCGTGCGCGATTTTGAACCCCGACTCGCGCTCTTCGCCGGTCCCGACGGCCTCAACCTGATCCGCCCCATCTTGGCCCAAGCACCCACTTGGATCAGGCCCGGCGGACACCTGCTGATGGAAATCGGGTACGACCAGGCCGACCGCGTACGTCCGCTCTTGGCGGAACCAGATTGGCAGGATATGGTGACCTACCGCGACGGGGCGGGATACGAGCGGGTGATCCACGTGCGGCGGTCAGACCGGAAGCGATAGCCGCCGGCGGTGGAGTTGCCGGCCGGCGACACGCATGGCGGGTACCCGGGACGAGCGAGGTCGCAAGGAGGAACCGTGGGTCTGGCATACTTTGAGATAAATGGCGGGCCGAGACTGCGAGGCACGGTCCGCATCAGCGGGGCCAAGAACGCAGCCCTGCCCATCATGGCGGCCTCGCTGATGTGCGAGGGGGAGGTGATTCTGCACGACGTTCCGCCGGTCAGCGACGTGACCTTCCTGGCCGAGCTACTCAGCAAGCTGGGAGTCGAGGTGGAATGGCGACCGGACGGCGCCTTGCGCCTGGTCGCCCGCGATGAGATGAATTGTCGAGCGGAGTACGACATCGTTCGCAAGATGCGGGCTTCCATCTGCGTGTTGGGCCCTCTGCTGGCCAAGCGACACCGGGCCCAAGTGTCCATGCCGGGAGGCTGCGCCATCGGTGACCGCCCGGTCAACCTCCACCTGCGGGCCATGCAGTTGCTGGGGGCGGACATTGAGCTGGTCAACGGCGACATCGTAGCCAAGACCAAGAAACTGCATGGCTCGGAGATGTTCCTGGGCGGCCCCTTCGGCTCGACGGTGCTGGGGACCGCCAATGCTATGATGGCGGCCACGCTGGCCGAGGGGCTGACGGTGATTGAGATGGCCGCCTGCGAGCCGGAGGTAGTCGACCTGGCCAATTTCCTCAACAAGTGCGGGGCCTCGATCACCGGGCAGGGCACGCCCCGGATAGTCATCGAGGGCGTCAAAGAACTGCACGGCTGCGAGTACCGGATCATCCCGGACCGGATCGAGGCTGGCACATTCATGGTCGCCAGCGCCATCACCAATGGAGAACTCACCCTGGAGAACTGCCGGCTGGATCACCTGATGGCCTTCGTCGACCGTCTGACCGCGATCGGGGTCAACGTCGAGCGGAGCGAACGCGGGGTGACGGTTTCGTCGGCCCGTCGGCTGGAGCCGGTGGACGTGACCACCCAGCCGTTCCCGGGCTTCCCGACCGACTTGCAGGCTCAGATCATGGCTCTGCTGTGCCTGGCGGACGGAAACAGCATCATCACCGAGAAGGTTTTTCCGGACCGCTTCCTGCACGTGGCGGAGTTGAGCCGCATGGGCGCCCATTTGCGCAAGGAGGGTCCGACCGTGATCGTGCAGGGAGTCAAGCGACTCATCGCCGCCCCGGTCATGGCCTCCGACCTGAGAGCATCGGCCGCCTTGGTGCTGGCCGGGCTGGCGGCTCGCGGTACCACGCGGGTCAATCGCATTTACCATATCGAGCGGGGCTACGTGCGGATCGACGAGAAACTGCGTGCGGTCGGAGCCGATATCCAGCGCCGGGAAGGCGACGAGTCCTGAGGGCCTCGCGGCCGGGGGGCTGGTCGCCGGTGAGGCTGCCGGGCCGGCTGGCTCAGACGGCCGGTGGGCACCAGCCCGCGCCTAGCTGGGCAGGAACTTCCTGGCCGTTTCGCAAAGCTGTCTGGTGTGCTCCAGGCTAGCCTGGAAGGCTTCTCGCTCGTGCGGCTCCAGCTTTACCTCGATAACCTTCTCGACCCCATCGCGGCCGAGGACGCAGGGCACGCCGACGAACTGTCCGCCTGCGCCATACTCCTGGTCGCAGTAGGCGACACACGGCAGAACTCGTCGTCGGTTCCGGACGATCGATTCGGCCATTGCGATGGTTGCCGCGGCCGGAGCGTAGTAGGCGCTGCCGCTCTTGAGCAGGTTGACGATCTCGGCTCCGCCGTTACGGGTGCGGGTAATGATCTCTTCGAGCTTCCCGGGAGCGATAAGCTGCGTGATGGGGATGCCGGCCACGCTGGTGTACCGTGGCAGAACCACCAGATCATCACCATGGCTCCCCAGCAGAATGGCCTGCACGTCCTCGACGCTGCACCCGAGTTCGGCGGCCACGAAGGTCCGCAGCCGGGCGGCATCCAGCACGCCGGCCTGACCGATCACCCGTTGGGCCGGCAGCCCGGACACCTGGTGGGCGACATAAGTCATGGCTTCCACCGGAGCCGAAACCACGATCAGAATCGCTTCCGGGCTCTTTTCGACCGCGCGGGCAGTCACTTCCGCGACCATCTTCACGCTGGATTTAAGCAGTTGATCGCGAGCCAGGCCGGGTTTGCGTGGGTGGCCGGCGGCGATGATGACCAGGTTGCTATCGGCCGAGGCCTCGTAATCATTGGCCCCAACGATGGTTAGGTCGTAGCCTTCGACTGGTCCGGCCTCGAGCAGGTCCAGAGCCTTGCCTTGCGGCAGCCCTTCCTGGAGATCGACCATTACCAGGTCGCCCAATCGCTTGGCGGCTGCCCAGTGGGCCGCGGTGGCGCCCACATTGCCGGCCCCGACGATCGTGATCTTGGGTCGCTTCATCTGCTACCTCGCATTGTCCGGCCTGAAGTGCCCGGACTTTCAGGCTCGCACGGGCTGCACCCCATCCCGGGCGTGGCCTGCCTAAGCCGCAGCCAGGTGGCGGCTTACCAGCCCCTGCCGGCCGCTGGCTACTCCTGGTCCAACAGCAGCCTCGCCAGACGCCGTCGCGCTCCATTCAAGCGTCCGAGGTCACGCCGCAAACCGGCAGACCGCTCCAGTGCCCGCCGCAGGTCGGCCGCGATCGCCGGCAGGTCAAGCTGCCGGCAGCGGTCAGCGATCGCGGCGACCAGCTCCGGTGACCAGGTCTGGCCCTCGGCAGGCTGAGCCCGAAGAGGCCATCGCCCCAGGGCCTCCAGCAGTGGTGCCAGCCTGCGATACATGGCCGCCGACGAGGCCTGCCGTTGACCGGCGTCGCCCCGCACGGCCCAGTGCAGCAACACTTCCACCCCCCGCACATCTCCAAGTTCCAGCCAGGCCGCCGCCACGCCGATCTGATCCCATGGCTGCTCTGAATCCCCATGACGCGCAGCCAGCTCGGCAAAACGTTCGGGGGCCAACCGGGCGGCTGCCAGCCAGGCTGCCTGCCGAACCCACCCGGCCGGCTCGCGTTCGATCAGGGCCGCGACCAGATCAAAGTGCTGCGGTCCGCCGGCCCGGCCGAGCGCGTATACATAGCTTTCGCGAACCTGGGGGTCGGGCTCAGCCGAAGCAGCCAACTGATCGGCAATGAACCCGATGGCCCGAGGGGTCTTCCGGTCCGCTGCTTCCCACGCCCCGGCCTTGCGGGAGTCCGGGGACCCAGCCTGCAAGAGCTGCATTATCCGGCTCGACCGATACCAAACGAGCAACCTCCAGCCCAGCGTCGCGGAAGTGCCGGCCGCGATCGCTGCGACCACCATCGCCGGCAGCCAACGGCGGTAGCGGACATTCCACAACGTGACCCCGAGCGGTCGGCCGGTGACCATGTGCTCTTCCCTGCGGTCAGCGACCACTCATGGTCCGCGACCGCCAAGGGGCAGTCAAGCCACCAGGGCCCGGAGCGTGAGCGACGGGCCGACGATCGGAGCCCGGCACACCGAGCGTGGAAATCCGGGAACACCGTTCGGCGCTGCCGGGGGGAATAGCTATGCGGCGGCGCACCGATGCGGCTCCGGCGGCGTCAAAATCGGCGTAGTCGCCTGAGCAGCGCCCGGGGCAGCGACACGAGCGGCACCCGGCCGGGCGTGCACCGCCGCGGTTGGAATCGAGCGGGAGGCCGCAAGTTGGGCCGGGTCCAGCCCGGTTGGCCCTCAGCGGCCATCTACAATGATCGAGCCGTTCGAGGTCTCAGCCAGAATCAGATTGCCGCCGGCGTTCATGATGGCATCGAAGCGCGTCCGGCTAGCCTGGGCGGCTTTTAGCGTTGCACCGCCCAAAGCGACATGCACCCGACCGTTGCTGGTGGACAGGCGTAGCTCGGCATCCAGACCGGTCGGCAGCGTGGCGTGGATCGAACCGTTGCTGGTTCGCAGCTCGACCGGGCCCCGGAAAGTGCTGTCTGCGACCAGGCGGATATCGCCGTTGGAAGTACGCAGTGTGCACTGGCCGCCGACCCCTTCAACCTGGATGCTACCGTTACTGGTCCGGGCCTGGACTGGGCCGGCGATCTGCCGGATTTCGATCCGGCCGTTGGAGGTGACGGCATTCAGCGCCCCCTGCACATCGGTGGCACGCAGGCTCCCGTTGCTCGATTCCAGCACCACCTCCCCGGTCAGCCCGGCCACGTGGATCGAGCCGTTGGTGGTTTCGACCGCGGCCTCGCAGCGATGCGGCAGATCAACACACAGTTTGACCGACGCTGAGCGGTTGCGCAGTTCGTCCGGGCAGCGCACCTCGACCCGGAAGGTCTCCGCGTGCTGCGGGTCCGGCTCAGCCTCGATGGTGATTTGCTCCAGATTCTGCTCCGCCTCGGCCAACGTGACTCCCGAGACCCGCTTGGTCCCCGAGATGCTGATCTGGTCGCCCGGGGCCGAACGCACTTCGACCGGCCCGTTCCTGACGCGAACCACGACCCGCCGGTAGTCCTGCCACGGATGGGTAAATGAGAAATCACCGGTGGCTTGGACCAGCGGCGCGCACCCGGTCGCGGCGAACACAACCGGGGCCGACATGACTAACGCCAGAAGTTTCATTTTCGCTCTCCTGCCTGAGTACCTGCCGGGCCTGCGAGGGGCCGCGCTCGGCGCCGGCGACCTGCCAGGTCAACACCTCGCGCAGACCCCGGCGTATTGAACCGGAGCCACGACCATCGTGGAGCGGTTTAACGCCCCACCGATGGGCTGTCCGTCACTGCCTTGGCCCTCCCTTGCGGTCGGGGCTCGGACAGATTGCGGCACAGTAACACCGTGCCGGGCGAACATTGCTCTACGGGGCATTCGGTCGCCGCCTTGGCATATTCGGTTCGGGCGGGCGACACGGCATTCTTGGCGCGCCAAGAGAGCCGGGGAGCTGGCCGGGCTCTGCGGGGTACCCGTGGCGATGGTCGAAGAAGGTCCAGCGAATCACTGGATTTCGACGGTCGCGCCGGCTTCTTCAAGCTCCTTCTTCCAGCGTTCGGCGTCCGCCTTGCTGACCCCTTCCAGCAGCGGCTTGGGGGCCTCGTCTACCAGGGCCTTGGCTTCCTTCAGGCCCAGATCGCTGCGGGCCGCCCGCACCACCTTGATCACGGGCAACTTCTTGTCGCCGGCCGACTTGAGGATCAATGTGAACTCGGTTTTTTCTTCCGCGGCTGGAGCGGCGCCCGCAGCCGCGGCCCCCGGCGCCCCCGGAGCGGCCGCCATTATGACGCCGCCGCCGGCCGCCGGCTCGATTCCATAGGCTTCTTTGAGATAGTCCGCCAGCGCCTTGGCCTGCACGAGGGTGAGGCCGACAATCCGGTCGCCCAGGTCCTTGATGGTCGGGTCGACCGCCTTAGTTGCGGCAGGTGCTTCTGCCATGTGTGATCACTCCCTGACAAACCGCCTGGATCGCTCTGATAGCCGAGACCCCGCTGGTCTCATTTAATCCCGCCGGGAGCAGTCAGAGCGCGTCCCTCGAAGTCTGCGATTCTTCCGGCCGGCTTGGAGCCGGACCAGGTCTGCCGGGCCGCCACCTCCAGCGTGTCAGGCCGAACCGGCGGCGACCGGCTGGCCCTTCTCCAGCCGGTCGATCAGCGTCTTGAGGCAACCGGCCAGGTTGACGGCGGGGCAGAGTATGGCAGCGGCCACCCGGCGACCGGGGGTCAGGATAATCTGCACCGCCCGGGCGCGCAGTTCCGCTCGGGTCGGCATCTTGGAAAGCTGCTTGACGCGGGTCTCATCCAGGTATTCGCCTTCCAAAACCGCCCCGCGGATGCGCAGGTTCTTGGGGAACTTGGGCAGCCATTCTTCCAGCACCTTGGCCAGCTCGACGGCGGTGGACTCCCCAGTGACCAAGGCCACCGGCCCGCTGACCGCGGCCGCCAGCGGGGCCAGGGGACCGTTCTGGCAGGCTCGGCGGAACAGCGAAGTCTTGACCACTTCCAGGCGCATCTTGCGGGCCCGCAGGTCACGGCGGAACTCGTTGGTGCTGATGCCGTCCAGTCCGACCAGCTCGATCCATACCGCGTCGGTCGCGTTGGCGTAGCGGGCGGCCAGCTCGCGAGTAATCAGTTCCTTGACCGGTTTGCTCATGTCCTCTACTCCGCGGCCGCGGCCGAAATCTCAACCTGCACTGCCGGCGTCATGGTCCCACTCACGCAGACCTTCTTGATGAACTGACCCTTGGCCGAAGCCGGCCTCAGCCGACGGATATGGTCCACGAACGCCAACACGTTGGCCTTCAAATCCGCTTCCGGGAAGCTCAGCTTGCCGACTACGGCGTGAACGTTGCCGCCCGCATCGTTGCGGAACTCCACCTTGCCGGCCGCATACTCCTTGACTGCCGTCAGGATGTCCGGGGTGACCGTCCCGCTCTTGGGCGAGGGCATCTTGCCCTGGGGGCCGAGGATCCGGCCCAGCTTACCCACCTTGCCCATCAGCGAAGGATGGGCGATTGCCACGTCGAAGTCGGTCCAGCCCTTCTGCACCTTCTCGACCAGATCGTCGGCGCCGGCCTCGATCGCCCCGGCCGCCTTGGCCGCCGCCACGTCTGCCTCGTTGCAGAACGCGATCACCCGCTTGCTGACCCCGATGCCCTTCGGAAGGCTGATCGACCCCCGAATCATCTGGTCTGCCTGGCGGGGATCGATCCCCAGGTGGCAGACCAGGTCCACGGTCTGGTCGAACTTGGTCTTCGAGAAGCTTTTAAGGATCCGTATCCCCTCGTCCAGGGACACCGGTTTAGAAGGCGCCTTCTCGGCATCTTTTCTGTATCGCTTGCTGCGCGCCCGCATCTTCAAGCTCCCACTGGTAAGTGCGGCCCGTGGTCCGGCCAGCAGCCATTTGCCTAAAGCAACAACGCGCCGCTAAGGGGGCGATTCGCGGCCCATCCGTCACTCCGGCACATTATCATCGTATGACCTCAACACCGATCCGGGTGGCTCCGGCTCAATCTACTATCTCGATCCCCATCGACCGGGCGGTCCCGGCGATGATCCGCATGGCGGCATCCAGGTCGAAAGCGTTCAAATCCTTCAGTTTGGTCTCGGCGATCTTGCGGACATCCGCACGGGTAACCCGGCCCACTTTGTTGCGATTCGGCTCGCCCGAGCCTTTCTCCACGATCGCCTGCGTCGGGTCCAGCGGCTTGGCCGCCTTCATCAACAAGACCGCGGCCGGCGGACTCTTGACTACGAAATCGAAACTCTTGTCCTTGTAAACCGTGATCTCTACCGGACAGGTGATCCCATCCAGATGCTTGGTGCGCTCGTTGAACTGCTGGACGAACTGCCCGATGTTCACGCCGTGCTGGCCCAGCGCGGGCCCAATCGGCGGCGCCGGCGTCGCCTTGCCGCCCGGGGCCTGCACTTTGATCTTCGCAATGACCGCCTTGGCCATAAACGAGCCTCAACACCTCTTGGTCGCCGCAATCGGCGGCGGCTAAAAACCCCCAGTTTAGCCGGACTTGACCTGCGGTTCCAGGCCTGCCGACCAACTGGCAAGGACGGGCCCCGCGGGATGGCGCCCGCGGCACATTCGACCCCCTAAACCTGCTCAATCTGCCAATATTCGATCTCGATCGGCGTGGGCCGCCCGAAGATCGCCACTATCACCCGCACCGTACCCTTCTGAGGATTCACCTCTTCCACCGTTCCCTCGAAGTTCTCGAACGGGCCCTCCGTGACCCTCACCCGGTCGCCCGGCTTGAAGGCCAACGGGACCACCGCTCCCTCTTCCGGCCGGATGGTGGCCGCCAGCATCTTCTCCACGTCGGGCATCGGCATGGGTGACGGTTTGCCGCCCGAGCCGATGAAGTCTCCAACGCCGGTGGTCTCCTTGATCACGAACCAGACGTTCTCCGGGATGCGCCCATCGCTGTCAGTGGCCATCTCCACAAAGACGTACCCCGGATACAGCTTGCGCTGGTAAATCCGGGCCGTCCCGCCGCGAACCCGTTTCTCCCGCTGGGTCGGGACCAGGATGCGGCCGACCCGGTCTTCCAGTTGCTCGATCTTGACCTTGCGCTCCAGGGCCTCACGCACCTGGTCTTCTTTGTTTGAGGCCACCCGCAGCACATACCAGTTCATTCCCGGCCGCACCAGCTCCAGCTTCTCGCCGACCGGAGAGCTGGACTTGAGCGGCGGATGCGAGCCGGCCTGGCGGGCGGACGGCGAAGCAGGGGCCTCGGGCGGAGAAGCTTCCGGCGGGTGGTCTTCGGGCAGCGGGTTCTGGGAAGCCTGGACGGCCGGCATTTCCACAGCCTGACCGTCCGGCGACCCCGGGCTCGACTCCGACTGGTTGGCCGACATCATTCCGTTCCGGGACCGAACAGGGCCTGCACCACGTCCAGCTTCAGCACGTGCATGGCGCTGAAAAGCGCGATGAAGAACATGTCTACGACGAACAGGATCAAGGCCAGCGCCAGGACCGTGACGATCACCACCTTGGTGGCCCCCCAGACCTCTTTGCGGCTGGACCAGTTCACCTTCTTCATTTCCCCCTCGGTGGCGATCATGAAGTCCACCACCTTCGGGTTCCGCCCGACCAGCCAGAAGATCAGGTAGCCCAGGCCCAGCAGAACCACCACCGGCAGCAGCAGGCGAACCAAATAGCTTCGCTCGACCACCGCGAAGAGCTGGCTCTTGCTCCAGACGAATTCGGCAGCGAAGACCGCCAAGGCGCCGGCTCCGATGGCCGACCCCCAGCGGACGTGTATGCCCTGGCCGGGCTTGAGAACCTGGAACGGGGAGCGGGCCGCGGTACGAGCCGGGGCCGATGAAGGCGCCGGGGGCCGCTGCTGAGCTTCGATGTCGGTATCGACCGGATCCGCCATGTTGGCCTACCTACCAGGAGCGGAGGGACTCGAACCCCCAACCTGCTGATTTGGAATCAGCTGCTCTGCCAAATTGAGCTACGCTCCTGTGCCAATCCGTGTCATTGGACCTCGGTTGGGACCGGTTCATGCGTGCCGGCCGCCGCCCGGGCTTACTTCCGCTTGATCTTGTGCAAGGTACGCTTGCGCAGTCGCGGACAGTACTTCATCAACTGGAGCTTGGGCGTTCCACCCTGCACGTTGACGGTAGTCCGATAATTCAGATCCCCGGTCTCGGTGCACTGCAACCAGACCCATTCGCGTTTCTGCGCTTTGGCCATAGCACACCGCTTCTACATTACCTTTCGCCGGCCGCCGGCGCTCATTCGGAGCGCCCGGCACCCACCGGCCCCCGGATTGCAAGCGCCTGGCATTCCGATCCGTGTCGCCGGCTCACACATCCTGAGCGGGACTGCTGCCCACCGCCTGAGGCCGGTTGACCGGCCGGCCCGGGAGAGGCAGGCCGACGACAGACTGCTGACGACTCCTTATTCGAGGATTTTGGTCACCACGCCCGAGCCGACGGTCCGTCCGCCCTCGCGGATGGCGAATCGCAGGCCCTCTTCCATCGCGATCGGGCTGATAATCTGCACTTTCATTTGAATATTGTCGCCGGGCATGCACATCTCGGCTTTGCTGCCGTCCCGAGCATGCAGCTCCATGATCTCCCCGGTCACGTCGGTGGTCCGGAAATAGAACTGGGGGCGGTACTTGGGGAAGAAGGGGGTGTGCCGGCCGCCTTCCTCCTTTTTCAGAACGTAGACCTCACCCAGAAACATGGTGTGGGGGGTGATGGTGGCCGGCTTGGACAGCACCATCCCGCGCTCCAGCTCGTGCTTTTCCACGCCCCGCAGCAGCACGCCCACATTATCGCCCGGAATTCCGACATCCAGGGTTTTGTTGAACATCTCCACCCCGGTCACGACCGTCCGCCAATTCTTACGGTCGTGCAGCCCGACGATCTCCACCTCGTCGCCCACCCGGACCGTGCCGCGCTCGATCCGGCCGGTGCCGACCGTGCCGCGGCCCTTGATGCTAAAGACGTCTTCGACCGGCATGAGGAACGGCTTGTCCTGATCGCGGACCGGCTGCGGGATGTGGGTGTCCAGGGCGTCCATCAGGTCCAGGATGGGCTGATAACCACCCTCCTTCTTCTCCAGGGCGGCCTTGAGGCACTCAATGGCCGAACCCTTGATGACCGGGATGTTGTCGCCGTCGAACTCGTACTTATTGAGTAGCTCGCGGACTTCCATTTCGACCAAGTCGAGCAGCTCGGGGTCGTCCACCAGGTCGGTCTTGTTGAGGAAGACCACCAGGGCCGGGACGTTGACCTGACGGGCCAGCAGGACGTGCTCGCGAGTCTGGGGCATCGGGCCGTCGGCGGCACTGACCACCAGGATCGCCCCGTCCATCTGGGCCGCACCGGTGATCATGTTCTTGACGTAGTCGGCGTGCCCGGGGCAGTCGATGTGGGCATAGTGGCGTTTATCGGTCTCGTATTCCACGTGGGCGGTAGCGATGGTGAGGATCTTGGTGGCGTCCCGCCGACCGTCTTTCTCCGACGCCTTGGCGATCTCGTCGTACGACTTGTAGGTCCCCAGTCCGCGGGCCGCCTGGACGGCGGTCATCGCGGCCGTCAACGTGGTCTTGCCGTGGTCGACGTGACCGATCGTCCCAACGTTCACGTGCGGTTTGGTTCGCTCAAATACGCCCTTGGCCATAACGACTCTCCGACTCTCAACCGGGGAAGCTTGCTGCCCGGTGTGGCCGACTGGGGGCCACCGTTCCCTATTACGCTCCTGCTATCGACGCCTCATGTCCGGCACCGGCAGGGATCCAGGAAGCTGCTGATGGGGCTTGAACCCATGACCTCCTCCTTACCAAGGAGGCGCTCTACCACTGAGCTACAGCAGCGCTGCCCAGCCGCGGGCACCCGCAGGTGCGGGGGACCCCGCCTGACGGACCGGCTCTGGTAAACCAGAATTTACCATTCTAAGTCCGCCCGGCCAGTTGTCAAAAGGAAAAATCTGGCCTCCGCGGCCTGGGGCCTCCATAATAGGTTCGCCGTGACCCACCGACTCTTGGCAGCTATTGCCGGGCTGATACTGGCCGTCCGTCAGTGGCTGGCCGGTCTGCCGGCCCGCTGGATCGCCTGGCGGGAGGGTTTACGCCAGGACCCCAGCCTGTTGTGGCGAACCCCCCTGGTTCGTCTGGCCGGGCTACTCTTGGGTGGCATAGTCCTAGTGCTGGGCGTCAACTGGTTCATCGGCGTACTGACCCTGGGCGGTTCATCCCTCAAGGTTGAAGAGCCCACCCCCTGGGCGACCCTGCATGTGGCCTGCGCTAATCCCGCTTGCCGGGCAGTAAGCAAGACGCGCCAGCCGATGGATTTCAAGGCCTGGCCGCTTAAATGCGAGAAATGCGGGCAGATGTCGGTATACCGGGCCGCGCGGTGTCCGGTTTGCCGTCACTGGTACGTCAATCCGCCCGACGGTCAGGGCGGGTGCCCCTTCTGTCGGGAGCGAAAGGCGACGACCCAGTCCCGGCCCGCCGATCGCAAGACCAAGTCCGTCCCGGAAGACGCCGAGGATCCCTGGTAGGTAGTTTTCTGCGCCGGCGTGGCACCCACAGGCCCGGCTGGCTGCCGGGAAACGGCTTACGGGTCGAATCCGCGGGCCACCTGATACATGGCCTTGTCGAAGAATATCGCGGTCCGCCGATTGAGCTCCAGAAGGCGGTACATGTCGATCGGCCGCTGGCCGCCCCCCTGTGCCAGGGCGGCCTCCCAGACGTGTTTTTTCAGCAACATGAGCGAGCTGAGCACCTCATGAAGCTTGAAACCCAGGGCCCGTCGCTCCGCCGCCAGTTCGCGGTAGAAGGTTTTGACCTCCTCGGCCGCCTCGTCACCCCGCAGCCAACGCCCCAGTTGGGAGAGGGCGGAGGATGCCCTGGCGAGCAATTCCTGGGGCGGCAGGGTCTGATATGACCGGGTGGTGGGGTTGGATTGGACGTCCCGCAGCCAGCGTTGGGCGACCAGGTCGGCCTGATCCTGCACCAGCGCGATCAGGTCGTCGGAGAGCATCGCCTTGGCCTCTTGGCGCTGGAGGGTCACGAATGAGTCCTGGATTTCCCAGGCTTCCCGGTGTGCCGCCGCACAGGCCTGAAGGGCCTTCTCGTTGGAACTGAAGGCCAGGGGCGGATGTCCTGCGATGGGGAAATACCGGACCTCCTGGGCGTCGTCGCCGGGCTGTTCGTGTCCGGCGATCTTTTCGATCTCGAAGCTCACGATCAGCAGGTCGCCGTAGTATTCACCGGGCAGCGAGTCGGTGTCGAGTAATCGGACGATCCGGCCGTCGATGCCGGCTTCTTCCTTCAGTTCGCGCAGGGCCGCCTGGCCGATGGTTTCGCCCAGCTCGGCAAACCCCATCGGCAGGCACCACATCCCCCGGTACGGATCCCGGCGGCGTTTCACCAGCAACACTTCCCGGCGGGAGTTGAGCACCACCGCGGCGGCCACCGGCAAAGGGTTCTCGTAGAAAACGGTGTCGCAGGCTGGACAGACCAGGCGCTCACGTCCGCTAATTGCCCGGACCGTCACCGGCTGCCCACATTGAGAGCAGTAATGGGG
>CAYZXK010000149.1:0-8822 GCA_964482395.1 uncultured Planctomycetales bacterium
TAATGGACATCATCCGCCAGACCGTCGAGCCCGATTCCTGGCGTGAAACCGGCGGCGGAGACGGCTCCATCCGTGAACTCAACGGCCAACTCATCATCTACAATACCTCCGACGCCCACCGACAGGTCAAAGACCTGCTCAGCCAGTTGCGCGAAACCCGCGCCCTCCAGATCAGCGTCGAGTCGCGATTCCTCAACGTCACCTCCAACTTCCTCGAAGAGTTCGGCGTCGACCTGGACTTCGTGTTCAACTCCGGAAGCGCCGGCTACGACCGGGCTACCGGGCCCACCGGGGTCATCACCGATCCTGCCACCGGGGCGCTGGTGCTGATCCCCCGGGAGTACTCGCGGATCGGGGTCCTGCCGGCCGTCCCGGGCTTCGGCAACCCGATGACCCTCGGTCCGGCGGTCCAGCAGCCCTACGGCCAGCCTGGACTGGTGCCCAGCAGCACGGGCATCATCCCACAGGCCGACGAGTTCACCCCGATTTCCGTCCAGCAGGGCTCGCTCTCACTGGTGGATCCGACCTCGATCAATACCAACGTGCCCGGCTCGTGGGCTCAGCGATCCGGCCTGTCGCCGGCCCTGAGCATCTCCGGCTCATTCCTGGACAACTTGCAGGTGGATTTCCTGATCCGAGCCACCCAGGCCAATTCACGCTCCAGCATCGTCCAGGCCCCACGGTTGGTCCTGTTCAACGGACAGGCATCGCGGATCGCGGTCGGGCGCGTCCGCGAGTACGTCTCCAGCCTGGAGGCCCGATTGGCCGAAGGCGCCGTAGGGTTCAACCCGATCCGGTCGCAGGCCGACAGCGGGGTGGAGCTGTACGTGGACGGAACCATCAGCGCCGACCGCAAGTACGTGACCCTGACGGTCATGGTTCAGCAGCGGGAGGAGCCGGACTTCCTCCGGTTCGAGACTCAGCGGGCCAGCGGAAACTCGCCCGGGGCATTCATAATGCTGCTGGACCAGCGCTTCGCCACCCTTCAGACCACGGTATCGATCCCGGACGGCGGGACGGTTCTGCTGGGTGGGCTCAAGCAGGTTGGTGAGGTCGAGGTGGAGGCCGGCGTGCCAATCCTGAGCAAAATCCCCGTGCTCAAGCGGGCCTTCACCAATCAGACCACCGTCAAGGACACCCGGACGCTGCTGATCCTGGTCAAGAGCAAGATCATTATTCAGAAGGAGGCCGAGGAAGAGGCCTTCCCGACCTTCTCGCGAACCGGAGCCTGACGCCGTTCCTTTGACCAGACTCCCTCGCATCGCAGCGGCTCGCACAGCCGTTCGCCGGGCCGGAGCGCCAGCAGCCGATCGGGCGCCGGCCGTCCGGAACGCGGCCCCGATCAGACTGGCTTTGCTCCTCTGGGCAGGCGGGCTGTTGCCGGCCAGTGCCCAGACTTCATTACCCGCGTCGCAGCCTACGACCGTCCAGTCCGCTCCGGTCGCCTTTCAGCCCGGCGTCTGGATCGACTGGGAAGGCCGGCAGGTGCAGGTTCGGGGTCGGGTAGTGCTTCGATCGGGCGGGCTGGAGTTTCTGGCCTGTTTTGCCGGCAAGGAGCACGAGAGCATTATTCGTCTGGATGCCGCCGCGGCCCATATCTACATGGCTCTAGGGTTGATCGGTCTGACGCCGGGTCGGCCGCCGACCTGGGACGAGCAAGCCGGTCAGTACCAGCCTCCGGCCGGCGATCTGCTCGATATCCGTCTGGAGTGGCAGGAGGCTGGACAGTTGCGGGCGGCCGATCCCTGCGAATGGCTGGCGGAGATCGAGTACGGCCGGACCCCACTGTCCCGTCCCTGGGTCTTTGCCGGCTCGCGACGGCTGCCGGATGGGACGCTTTCGTCCGACTTCACCGGCGTGGGCATAGCCTTGGTCGATTTTCCGGACAGTCTGATCTGCCTGTCGAGCCGTCACCCGAGCAGCCTGGCCGACCTTTGGGTGGAGGCTAGGACCGATGCGATTCCACCGCTGGCCACTCCGGTGAAGCTGCTGCTGGGGCCGGCCAGGCCCCGGCGGCGATCAGTAGTTGTGGATTTTCGCGGGCAGGTGCTTGTCGAGGGGCGGATTTGCTCGCCCGCCGACCTAGCCGACCTGATCGGTCTGGAGCGACAGTTGGACCGCGACTACGTCCAGATCATTTCGGTGGTCGGCGCTCTGCGGGCCGACCAGCTACGATTGAGCGGGGAGCTGGAAGCCGCCGGCCTGTCCCCGGACGCGCTCCGAATGGTTCGGCTTCACGCCCCGACCTCTGCCGGTACCGTTGGTCACCCGGATGCCGCGGCCGAACGGCGAGGCCCCGGCTGGTCGGGCCATTGACGCAGCGGTCCTCCGCCGCAATCGCGATGCCCGCCGGACGGCTTTTTTCGCGCGGCCCAGACGGATGCCTGCCGGTCAACGTCTCAAGAACCGGGTGCGCAAGCGTGCAACCCACATCGGAAGGAAAACTCGAGCCGCGTAACGAGAAACGGTGGACTTGCTGACGCTGCGCGTCTTCGGCTGACGCGTTGGATTCGCGCACGGTTGCGCACTATGCCCCGCGCGCCAACCGTGCTATGCGCTGCCGAAAAAACTTTGCCGCGCTACGTGGTGAGCCTATGACGTCGGTGGGGATATAAGCTCATTGCCCACCTTTCGGGCCCGCTGCGGCTTGTCCAGGTTGATCCCGCAGGCCAGGCCGATCTCGACCAGCAGGTTCCAGCCGGCGGCCAGGTAGACATAGGGTGTCAACTCGCCGGTCCCCGGCACCTGGATGGTCGGGAAGCGCGTCGGTCGGTCGGCAATCGCCAGTACTTTCAGGCCGACGCCCTTCACCAAAACCTCGTGAAACTTGTCGACCTCCTCGTCGATCGGGTCCACGACGAACACGACGTCATCGCTATCCATGACTTCTTCGATGCCATGAACCGCGTAGGTGCCTTCCAGGTAGTCCGATTTCTTGCGCGTAATCTCATTGGTTTTCAGAGTGAGTTCTTCGGCCACCCCGTCGTTGTAGCCTGCGAAGTAGATGGTGGGGGCGCTGGCCGCGGCCTTCACCAGCTCGGCGTCGATCGGCATGGTCAGGGCGGTTTCGATCTTGGTGGCCAGTTGCGAACAGGCCAGAGCCTGGACTGAGCCGGCGATGTGCCGAATGACCGACTCGTAGAACAACCCTTGCTCGACCACGCTCTTGGTCGCCGCCACCGCCTGCTCCCAGCCGCAGCTCAGCAGGAAAGTCTTGACGCAGGCCTCCTCCAGCGGCGTGCCGCGGTTGGCGCTTAGCCCGTAACGGTGGCGATTATTCATCTCGGCCAGCTTCCTGGCCAGCAGTACCACTTCCTTGGTGCGGCCGGAATTCGATGCGCAGAAAACCGCGAAGCGCGAAAGATCATACTGCGCCGCCTGGCGCGAGCCTTCGGTTATTACCTGGAGCGGCAGGCCCCAGCCCAGAGTCTTCCGTATGGCGTTCTTGGCCGGGAAAATCCGACTGGATCCCTCTCCGGTCAGCAGCAGGCGGCCGACCGAGCGGATCTCAGCGGCGACTTCCCTGGTCTGCCCGACATCGAATCGCCGCACCACCTCGACAGTTTCCATCATCTCTCGAACCAGCGCATACTGCGCGTACTTGCGCTCTTGCAGATTCACGGAATGGTCTCCTCTTGCCCGGCCCGGCCTGCCAGCCTGTCCATCGGCTAACCCCGTCGAGCGATTTCTGCTACTGTCTGCTTGAATTCGTCGGTTTCTTTCCGAACTTGCTGGACGAAACTATTATCCTCCACTTTTCCGATCGCGGCCGCCATTTCCTCCATGTTGCGGAACGTCGCCCGGCGGAATGGATTGTCAAAATCTTTCTTGCGCGAAAGGTAGACCTGGTCGCAGATATACTGTTGAATCTCCGTCGCCTTGTTTAGAGCTGCGGCCCAAACATCCTGGGTCAGTTCGCGGACTGCCAGAAGGTCGCACAGCGTAGCCAGGGCATGGCGCTGCTTCTGGCGCGGATATTCCTGCCAGAGCTGGTCATATCGGCGATGAATGTCTTCCCAGGAGCGCAGGCGACCGGCTCCGATGTCGGCCCGCAGCCGGTCAACCTCGGCCTGGGGCATCAGTTGGCCTCCCAGGTTGACCCAGTTGCGCTCCCGGGCTCCGCGCAGGTCGTCGACCATCGAGGCCAGCTTCGCCTCCGGATGGGCTTGGAAGTAGGCGATCAGGTTTTTGACCGCGTAGTAATGGAGCATTTCGCCATAGGCCTGGTAGCCGCTGTGGGGCTTGAGAATCACGGCCGGCCGACTACTTCTCTCCAGGTTCTCGCCGGTTACCACCAGTCGGTTCATCCGGTCCTGCGGCCCGGTCAACAGATCCCGGCCCAACCGGGCCAGTTCCTCCTGGGACTTGCCGTCGGCCGAGCCGGCCGAGTGGCGCAGATGGGCCTTCCCGGTCCAGATCTCCAGCAGCTCACGGGCCCGGAATATTTCCTCCACGGTGTCCGGGGCCAGGGCGTCGAACTCGATGTTCTGGATTTTGGTGATCCGCTTGTCGCGGCTCAGGTACTTCCAGGCGTTGCGGGCCAGGGCGAACATGTTATGCCGCCACCAGTAGGCCGGCATCACTTCCAACTGGTCCTTGGCAACGTTGTTGTTGAGCAAGGAGAAGGGCAGCGGTATGTCCAGCTCGGCCGGGTAATCGCCCTTGGCCAGCAGCGTGAACGAAGCGAAGCGGGAGGAATGCTTGATGCTGGTGCACAGCCCCGGCCAGAACCCGCGCCCGGCCTGCACCTCGTTGTCGTTGGCCCGGCTGTTATGGTTCGAGCCGACTGTCGCTCCGGCCGCCATGTTGCTCTGTCCCAGCACCACCGAAGCGATCAGAAACGAGTTGTTGTGGTGTTGTTCGTGGCCGGGGAATATCAGGTTATTCAGCACTTCGCAGCATGAGATGGTCGAGTTGTCGCCCAGGAACGAGTTGATCAGTCGCGCGCCATACTTGAGATTCGAGTTGTTTCCCAGCACGAAGCGCACCGCCTTGCACCCATAGAAGATATGGCAGCCGAAGCCGATGATCCCGTTGACCAGCTCGACTCCTTCGCCAATCTGGCTGGGTTCGGCCTCCGAGGAGTTGATGGTCAGGTTCTTCAGCTTGTTGGCGCCTTTGATGTAGCAATGCGAGCCGATTTTGACGTCTTTGAGAATCCCGCAGTTCTTGATCACGCACTGGGCTCCGATGCTGCCGTAGTAGCCGCGGCGCGAGTCGAAGCTCCGTTGGGTGATCTCCTTGAGTGCGGTCTGGAGGGTCCGGTCGTCCCGGTACTTGGCCCACAGGTAGGCGTCGGCCGCGATCATTCCATCGAACGGCATTACCCGCCGGGCGCCGCTTTCGTTCATCAGGTCCAGCCACACCCGCACGCTTTCCGGCTCGCCGTCCTTGAGGATTCCGTTGCCGAACTTGGCATGGTCGGTAGTGTGCATCTCCCCGATGTTAACCAGCATGCATCGGTCGCCGATCAGGTAATGGGCCAGGTAGCGCACGTTGTGGATCGCCACGTCGTCGCCGATATCGCAAGCCACGATGAAGCTGTTGGTGATGCCGGCCGGCAGCCGCAGGTCGTGGTGTTGCAGGACCACCGGGCGCAGCCGGCCGACGCGAACCAGGCCGAAGAACTCCGTGTTCTTGATCAGCCCGGGCTCGAACTGGTCGGTGACCAGAATGTCGTCCCAGCAGGCCGCGGTATTGTTGTTCTTGACCAGGCGCTCCACTTCGTCGGCCCGCAGGTGACGCCATTGTCCGAGTGGCTTGCCGCACTGGATATTGCGCAGGTAGTACTCGTCTTCTCCTGCCGGCAGGTACTCGGCCGGGATGAAGTCCTTTCCGATGCTCAGGGGGGGATGAATCAGGACCGTGTCCATGGATGCCTCCTCGATGTCACCTCCATCGCCTCTGACACAATATACCGCGCCAGATCCCGCTCGGTTCGGTCCACTCAGGCCCGGGCCGCTTGGCCGCCCAATCGGTAGCCTGCGGAGGCACCGGCCCGCAGGGATCGGCCGACAGGTCAGCCGTCCGGCCGGGGGGCCGGCAGCGGCGTCGAGTCGACCCAGGCCGGGGCCGGCGTGCGGTACAGGCCGACGGCCATCGCTTCCGCCCGTCGCCCGAGCGGGTTGAACCATAGCGTGCCAAGCAGCACGAGCATCAGGGCACAGAGGTTCACCACCGCCAGCCCGCCGATCGGCGGCCGCAAAGCGGGCAATCCCGGCTCGTCCGCCAGGTACATCTGTCGGACAATCCGCACGTAGTAGTACAAGCTGATGGCCGTGTTGAGCACGGCGATGATCACCAGGGTCCAGAGCCAGGGATGTGAGCCGGCGGCTCGGCCCAGGGCCAGCAGCAAAAACCACTTGGCCGCGAACCCGCCCAGCGGCGGCAACCCCACCAGCGAGAACAGGCACACCGCCATGGGCACCGCCAGCCAGGGTGCTCGGCGGCCCAGGCCGGTGAACGCCGACAGATGGTCGCTGCCGGTTTGCCACACCACCAGCGCGGTCGCGCCGAACGCCCCCAGGTTCATGATCACGTAGACCAGCAGATACGACACCAGCGCGCCCACTCCGCGATTGACCTGCCCGCCGGGAACCAGCAGGATCGCGCCGGCCATCATCATGTAGCCGGCGTGGGCGATGGATGAGTAGGCCAGGATGCGCTTGACGCTCTCCTGTCGCAAAGCCGCTAGGTTGCCCACAGTGCAGGTGATGGCCGCGATCGCCCCGACGCACCAGGTAAGCGGCGTGACGGCGGCCACACCTCCGGCCAGCGTATCGACCACTCGCAGCAGCACGCCCAGCCCCGCGGCTTTACTGGCCACGCTCAGCCAGGTCGTGACCTCGATCGGCGCACCCTCGAACACGTCCGGGCACCAGAAATGCATGGGCACGGCGGCGATCTTGAAGGCGATCCCCGCTCCCAGCCCGGCCAGCCCCAGCCAAAACAGCGGACTCGTCGTCACTTGCCCTTGCTGGATCGACCGGGCCATGATGCCCAGATCCAGCGTGCCGAAGCAGCCGTACAAGAGCGAGATCCCGTAAACCATGATCGCGGCTGCGGCCGCCCCGAACACCACATACTTCAGGCCCGCCTCGGCCCCCAGACGCGACCGGCGGTCGCTGGCGACAATCGCATAGCTCGGCAGCGAGGCGGTCTCCATCGCCACCACGAGAACCAGCAGGTTCAGCGTACTGACCATCAGCATCATGCCCAGGGCGCTGGTCAGCAGCAGTGCGAAGAAAACCGGACCGCTGACGGATGACTCCGCGGATCCGCTCGTGCCGGCGAGCTTCAGCGGGCTGGATGATGCGGCGGCGGGGTCGGTCTGACCGATGCCGATCAGCCAGAGCCAGGTGATCAGCATCAGGAATGTCAGCAGCAGGAGTCGGAAGAACAGCGCGAAACGGTCCACAACCAGCGTGGGGGTCGAGCCGGGCGGTGCCAGGCCCGCGGTCGGGGCCTCCGCTATCCGGCCGGTCAGCGGCCCGGTCGCCAGCAGGCTGGCGACCGTCCCGGCCAAAGCGATCACGGCCGCCAGGTACGCATTCCGGCCGGTGAAGATCGGGACCAGCAGCACGGCGACGATGGTGCCGGTCAGAATCAGCTCGGGCGCGACCAGCCGCAGCTCGTCCAGGGCCGGCACCCACATGGTCGCGGTCGGTGGCAACATCAGCTCAGTCCCGGCAAAGGCCGCACCGCGGCCAGCAGGTCCACAATCTGGTTCAGAGTTCCGTTCATGAAGTTGAACAGGGTTTGCTGGGGCAGAATTCCCAGCGCCAACGCCAGGGCGCCGAGCGGCGCGAGGACCGCGATTTCACGGGCACTGGCTTCCGGCAGGTCCCGATACTCCTCACGCCGCGGACCGAGGTAGACCCGCTGAATCATCCACAGGATGTACCCCGCGGTGAGGATGACGCCGGTGGCCGCGATCACGGCGAACGGCTTGGCCCAGACGAAATCGGCGCTGAACGTGGCGATCAGCACCCAGAACTCGCCGATGAATCCGCACAGCCCGGGCAGACCCAGTGAGGCGAAGAAGCCGAGCGTGGCCAGCGAGCCGTAGACCGGCATGGTCAGCCACAGGCCGCCGAAGCGGTTGATTTCGCGATGGTGGGCCCGGTCATAGATGACGCCCACCAGGAAGAAGCACATGGGGCTGGAGATGCCGTGGGCGATGACCTGGAACATGGCGCCCTGCCATCCGCCGGGCGTCATGATAGCCAGGCCCAGCAGCACATAGCCCATGTGGCTGATCGAGCTGTAAGCGACCAGTCGCTTGAAGTCGGTCTGGGCCATGGCGCACAGGGCCCCGTAGACGATGTTGATCAGCGCCAGGATCGCCAGCCCGTAAGCGGCCCAGTGGCCGGCCTGCGGCAGGATCGGGTAGCTGATTCGCATCAGGCCGTAGGCGCCCATTTTCAGCAGGATGCCGGCCAGGATCATCGAGATCGGCGTGGGGGCTTCGACGTGCGCATCGGGCAACCAAGTATGGAACGGGAAGACCGGCACCTTGATCGCGAAGCCGATATACAGCAGAACGAACATCAGGGGCGCGAAGCGCCAGCCCAGGAAGGTCGCGCTGCCGAACGCCTCCTGGATGGCCGGATCGTTAGCCATCTGGATCAGGTTTAAAGTACGGTGGCCGGGCGGGGCGTAGAAGTAGAACGCCAGGAGCACGACCAGCATCAGCACGCTGCCGACCAAGGTATAGATGAAGAACTTGATCGCCGCGTATTCCTTGCGTGGGCCGCCCCACACCCCGATCAGGAAGTACATGGGCAGCAGCATGACTTCCCAGAAGATGTAGAACAGGAAGA
>CAYZXK010000150.1:0-8918 GCA_964482395.1 uncultured Planctomycetales bacterium
CAACCCCAGCCCCGCCCAGGGAAATCAGCAGGGCCTCAATCAGCGACAGGCGAACCAGGCCCAGGCGCGTGACACCCAGGGACTTGAGGATGCCGATCTCCCGGGTGCGCTCAATGACCGTAGTATACATGGTGAGCAGAATGAACAGGAAGCAAGCCACCAAGGCGACTCCGCTCGAAGCATTCATGTACAGGCTGACCGAGGCGAAACTCTCGCGCAGCAGCCGGCCATACTCGCTCTTGAGCTCCACGCGGGCCGCGGGTCCCAGGTGTTCCTGAATCAAGTCGGCCGCCGCCGGCGGCGGCAGGCCCGGGCGCAACTTGACGAAGTACATGCTCGCGTTGGGCTCTCCAGCCACGGCGATCTCGCGCAGAGTCTGGAGCGGGGCGAAGACCCGTCCGGCAACACCGGCCTCTACCACGCCCACGATCCGAAAGACCTGCCCCATGATCTGTAGCCGATCGCCAAGCTGGTAATTGCCGACCCGCTGGAGGCGCTCATCGATCACCAACTCCAGCCCGTCGGCCAGGTACTCGGCGTAGGCCGAAGTAGATGGGTCGGCCGGAGGCCGCTCCCCACGCTCCAGCCGCCGCACCAGCTCCCCCGCGCGGTCAAACAGCTTGCCGGCCAGCAGACGCCGCGCGCCAAGAAAAAGGCCCATCTGGTCGGGGTCGACCCCGAACAAACGCTGCTGCTGACCGGCCATGCGGACCTGGCCGAAGAAGACCGGAATAACCACGGCGGCCAGCGGCCCGCGATCATCACTGAGCCGCCTCAACTGGCGCTCGTGAGCGCCGCGGAACGGCGCGCCATTGGTGAAAATGATGTTGTCCTGAGCCGGGAGCACGACCAGCTCCGCGTCCACGCTTTGCATGCGGTGGTCCACTTCCGCGATCGATCCCCCCGCCAGTCCGCGCGAGACCAGCAGCAGCATGATTCCGATCCCCACCGCTAGCGTGCTCAGCAGGGTCCGCAGCTTGTGATGCGCCAGGCTGGCCCAGGCCAGAGCGAGCATTTCGGTCTCCTCCGCGTCCAAGACAACAACCAGTCCTATCGAACGCGGTCTGGGTCCGCATATAGTTATCTGACCGCAGCCTGCCGGTCTGGTTAGGGGCCGGCGCTCCGCCTCTGGCCAGGCGGCGGCCGATCGCGGCTGCGGAAGTCGGGGACTGCGGCGGGAACGTTCCAGGCATAGGCGACGACGGCCACGGCCAAGTCAGCCACGCCCAACCCGCCGATCACCCAGGCCGCGGGGGCCAAGCCCTCGTACGCCAGCAAGGCCGTGACCGCGCTCAACAGCACCCAGGCTATCCACAGCCAGCCGACCAGCTCCGCTGGGCGGCCGCGGATCGAACGGCCCCACGGCACCGGCAGCACCTGCGCGAAGGCTCCCTGGGCGCCGATCATCAGAAGCTGGCACTGCACCCCCGACAGCACTGCCAACCCCGCCACCGCCAGCCACTGGGCCCAGGGCGCCATCGGGGGCAGCCCGGCCCGGATCAGGTCGGCCAAAGCCAGAACCAGCAGCGCCCCGATCCACAACGGCGAGTAATACGTCCACGGTCCCATGGGCAAGATTCCTATGGTATCATGTGCCGGCGTCAACTGGGGAGACGCGAGCGCAAACTTTTCAGTAACGAGGCTCGAAGTGAACCGCGTGGCCATAGTCGGAGCGACGGGGGCAGTCGGGCAGGAGTTCTGCACGATCCTCCGCCAACGCCGCTTTCCCATCGAGTCGGTCAGACTACTCGCCTCGGCCCGCTCAGCCGGAAGGACGGTTGAGGGGCCGATCGGTCCGGCCCGGGTCGAGCTGCTGAGGCCGGAAATGCTCGAGGGAATCGACCTGGCCTTCTTTTCCGCTGGAGCGGCGGTCAGCCGCGAACTGGTCGGCCACGCCAGAAAGGTCGGCGCGCTGGTCATCGACAACTCCTCAGCGTTCCGGCTGGATCCCGATGTGCCGCTGGTCGTCCCGGAGATCAACCCGCAGGCCGCCCGCCGGCACCAGGGGCTGATAGCCAACCCCAACTGCTCCACCATTATCATGACGCTGGTTCTCTGGCCACTGCATCGGATCAACCCGATTCGCCGCGTGGTGGTGGCAACCTACCAGGCCGCCAGCGGCGCCGGCGCCCGGGCGATGGCTGAGCTAGAGCACCAGACCCGAGCTGCGCTGAGCGGCCAGCCGGCCCGGCCGGAAGTCTTCCCGGTGCCGTGCGCGTTCAACGTTTTCAGCCACGACAGCCCCGTCGGCCCGGATGGCTGCAACGCCGAAGAAAGAAAGATGATTTTGGAGACCCGTAGGATCCTCGGCGAACCCACCATCCAGATCGCTCCGACCTGCATGCGTGTGCCGGTCATGCGGGCTCACACCGAAGCGTTAAGCATAGAGTTCTCGGGGCCTATCTCGGTTGAGCGCGCCCGAGCGGCTCTGGCCGCAGCGCCGGGACTACGAATTGTGGACGAGCCGCAGACCCGGCGCTTCCCAACGCCCCTGGAAGCCGCCGGCCAAGACTGCATCCTGGTGGGCCGAATCCGTCAGGACCCCAGCCTTCCCGATGGGCGCGGTCTGCAACTGATCTGCTGCGGCGATCAACTGCGCAAAGGTGCCGCGCTCAACGCGGTGCAAATTGCTGAACTCCTGCTGGCCCCGGCCGAGGCGCGCCTGTAATGCAAATGTTACCGCGGCTGCTGGCCGACTTTCCTCGCCTGCCGGGGCTGATCAAGTGTCACTACAGCGACTTCATCGTGGAGGAAATACCCCTCTACCTAGCCGACGGCCAGGGCACGCACACCTACTTCCTGGTCGAGAAGGTCGGCCTGACCACCTTCCAGGCGGTGCAGGAGCTGGCCCTGGCCCTCAACGTGCCGCGCCATGCGATCGGCATAGCGGGTCTGAAGGATGCCCGAGCCCTGACCCGCCAATGGATGTCCATCGAACACGTCGAACCCGACCGACTGGCTGGACTGCGCCTGCCACGGATCCAGGTGCGGGAGGTGACCCGGCACCGCAACAAGCTCCGTCTGGGCCACCTCAAGGGCAACTCCTTCACCATCCGTGTCCGCCAAAGCCAGCCCCAGCGACTGCCTGAGCTCGAGCGGGCCTTGGCTCATCTGTGCACCGTCGGGGTACCGAATTACTTTGGCTCGCAGCGCTTCGGCTACCGCGGCGATACCTGGCAAATCGGCCGGGCGATCCTTCGGCGGCAGGTCGACGAGGCCGTCGACCTGATCCTTGGCAAGCCCGCCCCGAAGGACCACCCGCGCCTGCGCCGGGCCCGGCAGCTATACGAATGCGGGCAGTACGCCCAGGCGGCGCGCCTCTGGCCGGTCCTCTTCCGCACCGAGCGGCGGGCATTGAAGGCCCTGGCACGCTGCGGGGGCGAACGGCTCCGGGCCTTCGCCGCCATCGACCGGAGCACCCGTAGCTTCTACGTCTCCGCCTACCAGTCGCACCTCTTTAACCGAGTGGTTGCTAGGCGGCTGTCGGCCGGGCTGCACGTGCTGTGGGAGGGGGACCTGGCCTGGCTGCACGCTTCCGGAGCGGTTTTTCGAGTCCAAGACCCGAGCCGCGAACAGCCGCGGGCCGACCGGTTCGAGATCAGCCCGACCGGCCCGATCTTCGGCTACCGCATGACCACCCCTCAGGAGACGGCTGGCAGGCTTGAGGCCGAACTCCTGGCGGGGGAGCAACTGCCCGCAGACTGGGCCCGGACCCGGCCCCTCAGGGTCAAGGGCGGCCGCCGGCCCCTCCGCTTCCAGCCGGGCAGCCCCCAGGTCTCAGTTGGCAGCGATGACCATGGACCCTATCTTGAACTGCGCTTCGTCCTGCCGCGGGGATCCTACGCTACGGCCCTGCTCCGGGAGCTCTTCGAGCTCCCGGAGGAGAGCACGACGGACGTGGAGACTGAGGAGCAGGCAGCAGAGGTTTCACCTTGAGGCCGCAGGCATTCTCACTTAGCAGCTAGTCCATGGCCACGGAGCCGACGCTAGACTGGCAACGCCTGCTGGACATGCTCCGGCTGCAAGCCCTGGACCGGTATCGCTCATGGTTTGCCGAGCTGGAAGCCGCCCAGCCGCAACGTGGAGAACTCGAGATAAGGGCCCAGGATCTGCCGCAGCTTAACTACCTTCAGGAGAACTGCCGCGAGCTCTTCGCCGCCGCGGCCATGCGCCTGACACGGCGGCTGCTCACCGTCCGGTTCACCTGCCGCGCCGGACCCCAAGGAACTGCGGCCAGCGGCCCCGCTTTGGCACCAGATTACACCTTCGAGCAATTCGTGGTCGGACCCTCTAACCGCCTCGCACACGCGGCCTGCCTCGCGGCGTCCGAACGTCCCGGCGCAGTCTACAACCCGCTCTTCCTGCACGGCGGCAGCGGCCTGGGAAAGACTCACCTGCTCCAAGCCACGTGCGCGCGGGCTGCGGAGCTAAACCCCGATCTACGAGTAAGTTACCAGACCTGCGAAGACTTCGTAAACGGCCTAGTCCAGGCCATGGCCCAAGGTCAGCTCCAATCCTTCCGCCAGCGCACCCGTGAACTCGATCTGCTAGCCCTCGACGACCTCCAGTTCCTGGCCAATCGCGAGTCCAGCCAGGAAGAGCTGTTTCACACCTTCAATGCCCTCCACCAGCGCGGGCGGCAACTCATCCTCTCCGCAGACTGTCCCCCCGGCGAGATACCCACCTTGAATGACCGGCTCATCAGCCGCTTCAACTGGGGCCTCGTTATTCGCGTGGACGCACCTGACCGCGAAACCCGCCAAGCCATCCTCCGCCAAAAGGCACGAATCCGCGGCGTCGAGCTCCCTGACGAGGTCATCGACCTAATTGCCGAGCAGTTCCATGGGAACATCCGCCTTCTGGAAGGCGCGCTCACTACCCTCGTCACCGCAGCCCAAGTCCAGGGCAAGCCGCTCGACCGGCGCACTGCCTGCGAACTCCTCCAGCTGCACGCCAGCCGGTCTCAACCGCCACTGCATATCGGGGACATCCTCCAGGCAGTATCAGCCGTCTTTGGCGTGCGCCCGCAGGAGTTGCTCAGCCGCAAGCGAAGCCGGTCGATCAGCTTCCCCCGGCAGGTAGTCATGTACCTTGCACGAAAGCTGACGACGCTAAGCCTCGAGGAAATCGGCATGCAACTCGGCGGGCGCGATCACTCCACCGTCCTCTACGCCGAGCGAGTCGTAGAAACCGCCCAAGCCGCCGACCCCCAGGTTGCTCAGATGTTATCACAACTAACCAGCCGGCTGCTCAGCCACCATTGACAGCCCGCCCCGGCAGTCCCGACTAGTGGCTGTCTATGGTTGTCAGTTCAAGGCACCTCTGGCCACCAACTTTGCCCGACCGCTAGCCGTCAGCTTGACCGACCGACAACCGTGGACATGCGACTGTCAGGCATCTTCCCGGGCGCCCCGCCACTAAGCGCCTGAAACGCAACGCCTTAGCAGCCGACGCCCAGCTAAGCTCACAATTGACATGTCCTTGCGGCGTACTGGGACCTACAAGATTTACGCCACCACCTATCAGCCATAGCTTGCTCTGACTACCGCGCAGGGTCGGGGCTTCGCGTGATACGAGGGCCTGGGAGCGGGGCACGTGGTAGCCAATTACCAGGATTTGGGTTATATATTGGGCCAACCAGGTGGGTGCGGCTGCTTGTGAGTGCTGATGTCTGCGCCGGACGGCTGGTGTGACATGAAATGGTAGTATTAACCGCTTAATGGGGTTGCGCTTATGAAGACGCGGTTGCCACGGGGGCGGTTTGTGGAGGCGCTGGCTGCGGTAGCGACCGTCACTGGCGGGAGGACCACCAGGCCTATTCTGAGCTGTGTGAGACTCGCGACCGAGGGGGAGGGGCTTGAGCTGAGTGGCACGGATGGCGAAGTGGGCCTCCGCCTCGGTGTGGATGCCTTCTCTGTGGCGGAGCCCGGCGAGACGGTCGTACTCGCGGAGAGGCTGCTGAGCGTCGTGCGCGAGATGCCGGATGCGGAACTCCGGCTTGAGGCTGATGAGCGCTGTTGTGTGGTGAGTGGGGCTGGCAGTGAGTTCAAGCTTTTTGCTCAGCCGGCAGCCGACTTTCCCCCGGTCCCTGGCTTCGAGGATGGGCCAGACCTTGTGTTGGATACTCGGGCCCTGCGGACCATGATCGGGCTGGTGATCTACGCGGCCGCGCGCGAGACGAGTCGCTATGCCATCAACGGGGTTCTCTGGGAGAAGCGGGGAAGGCGATTGTGGTTGGTTGCTACTGACGGACGACGCCTGGCCCGGGCGGGCGGCAGCGTGCTGGAGTCTGGCAGCGCCGATTTCGAGGCCATCGTGCCCGCGAAGGCCCTGAATGTGTTTGAGCGGGTCTTTGTCGGTGGCCGGAGTGATACCGAGTCGCGCGTGGAGGTCCGGGTCCTGCCGAACCAGATGGTCTTACGGGGCGAGGGCCGGGTGCTGTCCACTGTGCTGGTGGAGGGGGCGTTCCCGAAGTATGAGGACGTGATTCCGCGTGAGAGCAGCCGGCGGGCGCGGGTTGATCGGGAGGCGCTGTACGGGGCGGTCCGCAGGGCGGCGATCTTGACCAGCGACGAGGCCCGCGCGGTGAGGCTGGCGTTCGAGCCCGCCGGCCTGGTGGTCACCGCCCAGTCGCCTGAGCAGGGTGAGGCACGGGTGGAGTTGCCGCTGGAGTTTGAGGGTGACCGGCTGGAGATTGGGTTCAACCCCGCGTTCATCAATGATGCCCTGAAGGCCCTTACCTGCCAGCAGGTCTGCCTGGAACTCCAGGATGGCTTCCGGCCGGGAGTGATCAGCGGGGGCGACAAGAACGAATTTCTGTACGTGGTCATGCCGGTCTCGCTGTGAGTCCGGCTCGGGAACTCGCTGAGCGGATGAACCAGCGGCAATACGAGTGGCTGAGACATAACCGGCGGCCCTGGTGGATCCAGCGGCTTGCTGAGCCGCCACCGGGGGCAGTACGGGCTTCTCACGGCCTACCGCTGGATGGCCCGGTGCAGCGGATGGTGGCCGAGGCGGCGGAAGCGCACCGTCTTCTTCAGGCCGCGCGCGGGGCATGGCAGAAGGTGGTGGGGCCCCGCCTGGCCGAGCACACGCAGGTGCTCGAGGTCGCCGGCGCCGGTTCGAGAACGGTCATAATCCGCGTGGATGCCTCGGCTGCCCTGTATCAGCTCGCGAGGGATCAGGGGCGGCTAGAGGGCGCGCTGGCCAGGCTGGTGCCGGGAGTCCGGCGCATCCGGTGGGTTCTGGGTGCGCCGTCAGACCAGGCTGCCGGGGCCGGACCGGTACGGTAGGAGGCGGCAGTGACTGACGACCGGCCGCTGGACAGCTACGACGAAAGGAACGTGCAGGTGCTGGAGGGGACCGAGCACGTGCGCCGCCGGCCGAGCATGTACATCGGCGACACCGGACTGCGCGGCCTGCACCACCTGGTCTACGAGGTTGTGGACAACTCGATCGACGAGGCGATGGCCGGTGCCTGCCAGAACATAAACGTCACCATCCATGCTGACGGGAGCGTCAGCGTCGAGGATGACGGCCGCGGGTTCCCGGTCGGCATCAAAGAAGAGTATGGGTTATCGGCCCTGGAGTTGTGCCTGACGCGCCTGGGGGCGGGAGCGAAGTTCGACCGCGATTCCTACAAGGTGTCCGGCGGCCTGCATGGCGTCGGGGTGAGCGTCGTGAACGCTCTGTCCGAGTGGCTGCGGGTGCGGACTAGGCGTGACGGCCAGACCTGGACCATGTCGTTCCAGCGCGGCAAGACCGTCTCACCATTGGAGGCGATCGGCCCCAGCAACGGTACCGGCACGGTGGTTCGTTTCAAGCCCGATCCGGAGATATTCCGGGATGTGCGGTTCCACTACGACCTGCTGGCCCGGCGGCTGCGCGAGCTGGCGTACCTCAACGCTGGCCTGCGGATCACCCTGACCGACGAGCGGGACGGAACCACGGAGAGCTTCTGCTTCGAACGTGGTCTGCGGCAGTTCGTGGAGCATCTCAACGAGGGCCGGGCCCCGCTGCACAGCCCCCCAGTGTATTTCAGGCGCGAGGATCCCGAGCAACGGCTGATTGTGGAGGTCGCCCTCCAATACACCGACCAGTACAACGAAACCACCCTGGCTTTCGCCAACAACATTAACACGGTCGAGGGCGGAACGCACCTTTCGGCGTTCCGGACCGCGCTTACGCGCAGCATCAACGCCTACGCCCGCAAGAACAACCTCCTCAAGCCAAGCGACCCAACGCCTGCCGGCGAGGACGTCCGGGAGGGGCTCACCGCCATCGTCTCAGTCAAAGTCCCGGAGCCGCAGTTCGAGGGACAGACCAAGACCAAGCTGAGCAACAGCGAGGTCGGGACCTTCGTCGAGACCTCGGTCAATGAGATGCTGGGCAATTTCCTGGAAGAGCACCCGGCCGAGGCCAGGCGGATTGTGGGCAAGGCCGTCCAGGCCGCCTTGGCCCGAGAGGCCGCCCGGAAGGCCCGGGAGACTGCTCGCAAGAGCGCCATGAGCAGCGGCGGGCTGTCCCGCAAACTCGTAGACTGCTCCAGCCGCGAGGTGGACTCCACCGAGCTGTTCATCGTCGAGGGTGATTCCGCCGCCGGCTCGGCCAAGGGCCATCGCGACCCCAAGACCCAGGCGATCCTCCCCATCCGCGGCAAAATCCTGAACGTCGAGAAGGCTCGCCTGCACAAGGTGCTCAGTCACGAGGAGATCCTCGAGATCATCAAAGCGGTCGGGACGGGCATCGGGGAAGAGGAGTTCGACCTCTCCAAGCTGCGATACGGGCGGATAATCCTCATGACCGACGCCGACGTGGACGGCTCGCACATCCGCACCCTGCTGTTGACCTTTTTCTTCCGTCATCTGCGTCCGCTGATCGAGCGGGGCGTCATCTACATCGCGCAGCCGCCGCTGTAC
>CAYZXK010000151.1:0-3990 GCA_964482395.1 uncultured Planctomycetales bacterium
GGCGAAGTACAGCCACTGTCGTGCGGTCATGGCACGGAACCCGACCGCTTCAGCGACGGCGAGCCGCTCGGCGTCCAGACGTTCCAGCACGCGGGCCACCGAGGGCGTGCAGCCCTGAATGTAGAACTGGAAGTCCGAGACGTCCTCGATCCAGCCGGCGTTGAGCACGGTCAAGGCCGGATGGAACACCGCCCCGATGTTGTCGAAGCTGGTCTTGAAAACGTTGTCTCCAGGCACAAACTGCGGGTAGGCGGGGCGCACCAGGCGGAGGACCTCGGGGATGCGATAAGCCCGGATCGACGCCAGCGGGATGGAGTTCTTGATTCGAAAAATGCGTACTTGGCCCGGGTTGGTGGCTCGCGAGGCATAAATCAGAGTCTGAGCCTCGCTGACGATCACGTCCGCCTTCACCCCGCGCGCGGTAAGAACCTGTCGGAACTCCAAGGCCCCGAAAGTTCGACCGGGATTCAGAACCACCACCTGCCCATCGGTCAGATGCGGTGCCACGGCTTCGGCGATGCTGCGATGGGCCGTTGCGGGAACGACCACCATCAGCACCGCGGCTCCGCGCACCGCCTCGGCCGGGTCGGTCGTGGCGACGGAGATTCTGCCGAAGCCTTCGACTTCGCCCTCGACCGCGATGCCGCCCAAGGCGTTGATTGGTACCAGTCGCTCCGGAGATCGGTTATACAGCCGCACATCGAAGCCCATGAGGGCCAGGTGCCCGGCCATCGCCAGGCCGCCATGCCCGGCTCCCAAAACGCAGAAGACCGGTTTATCCATCCTGCACCTGCCTACCAAATGATTCCGACCGGCTCGCTGCCACCCGGCCGGCTTGGTCAGCCGGACTGGCGACTGTCGACTGTGCCCGGCTGCCTGGGGCGGCTGCCCTACCTGAGCACGTGGTTGCCGACCAGATTGGCGACAGCCCACACCGCCGCCGCAGCCGGTACGAGAATAACCACGTATCGCCTGAAATGAGCGACGGTGGCCGGTTGCCCGGTAAGCGTAGTGGCCGTGCCGGAGCGATGTTCGATCCAGCGTCCCAGAAGCATCAGGCCGATCACCACTGCGAAAGCCGCATCCAAAGCGGTCAGCCAGCCGCTTCCGCTGGACAGGATGCCCCAGGCGATGCCCGCAATGGCCACGGGACCCAGCAGGACCCAGGTCAGGCGAGCACCCAGCACGCCGAGACTAGTGATTTGCGCTCCTTGGGCGCTAGCGGAATTGGGATCAGAGTTCATAGGCGCACCCACAGCTTTGCGTTGCTTTGCTTCGCACGTCCGGACGGCGGCCCGACCGTCCGGCATTCCTGCGGGCCACACGCGCCGCACCCTTGCCCAGTTTCCGCCCTAGTCTAGCGCCGGCCCACGAATCTTTCAACCGGCCGGAAAGTGTTTCCGACAACCCGTGGTTGCCAGCCCCGCAGGTCTACCCATAATGGACAACGATGTCGGGCGACCGGTGGCTGAACATGGTGGAGTTCGCAGAGCCGGGTTATCTCGCGGCGCTGGCCATCATTCCGTTACTGGTCGTCCTGGGCCTGAGGTCGCTATCGGGCCTGGGTCGGACGCGACAACTGCTGGCGATCAGCCTGCGCTGCCTGGTAGTCGCCATCATGTTGGCGGCGCTGGCCAGCCCGGAGCGGGTCCGCCGGATCGAAGATCAGACGGTGGTCTTCGCCGTGGACCGGTCCGACAGCGTGCCGTCCGATTTGCAGCGACAGGCCCTACAGTTTGTGAAGGCCTCGTCGGCCAGCATGCGCCGGGGGAGGGACCGAGTGGCCCTGATCTCTTTCGACGGGCGGGCCACGGTGGAGCAGACGCCGCTGGCGGAGCTGGTTGTCGACCGGATCGGAAAGCCGATGCAGCCGCATCGGACCAGCATTGCGGCCGCTCTGCGGCTCGGGCTGGCCACTTTGCCCGCCGACACCGCCCGGCGACTGGTCCTGGTCTCGGACGGCAACGAGAACCTGGGCAGCGCGGCGGCCGAGATGGAAGCCTACCTCGCCTTAGGTGTCCCGATCGACGTTCTGCCGCTGCGCTACGAGCACGGGGCCGAGATACTGGTGGAGCAGCTTTCCGCACCGGCGGTCGCCAGGCGGGACGAGGTCATCAACCTGCATCTGGTCGTGCGGTCCCGGCTGCCCGCCAAAGCACGCCTGCTCCTTTATCACAATGACCGGCTGGTGGATCTGGACCCGAGCGGGCCGGGCGCGGGACTGCCCATCAGGCTCCAGCCCGGGCCCAACCGGCTCTCCATCCCAGTAGAACTGCGCCGTCCGGGTGTGCATCGTTTCCGCACCGTGGTGGAAGCGGACAGCCCGAATGTGGACACGCTGGCCTGCAACAATGAAGCCATGGCCTTCACCGTCGTGGGGACCGCGCAGCGCGTCCTGCTGGTAACCGGCCCCCGCCTCGATCTGACCGAGGTGGACCGGACTTCGGCCGCGCTGCTGGCCCGGGCCCTTCAGGATGGAGGCGTCGAGTGCGACCAGGTGCCGATTGACGAGCTGCCGGAGGACGCGGCCCCTCTGGCCGACTGCTCGACGGTGATCCTGGTGAACGTCTCGGCCTTCGCGATGGGGCGGGCCCGCCAGCAGGTCCTGGCCTCCTACGTCCGGGATCAGGGTGGCGGACTGATCGTGATCGGCGGGGATCAAGCGTTCAGCGTCGGTGGTTACGCCCATACGCCGCTGGAGGAAGTGCTGCCGGTCGAGACCGCGCGGGACAAGCTCAAGCTTCTCAACCTGGCTATGGTCATCATCATCGACCGATCCGGATCAATGATTGGAGAGAAGATCGCCATGGCCCGGCAGGCCGCGATGGCAGCGGTGAAGCTGCTGCGGAGCTTGGACCGGGTCGGAGTGATCGCCTTCAGCGCCCTGACCGAGTGGGTCGTGCCCTTGCGGCGGGTGGACGATCCGGCGGAAATCTTGCGGCGTATTTCTACCATTGAGGCGGGGGGCGGCACGGTCATGTACCCGGCCCTGGAAGCGGCCTACCTGGCCCTGGCCGGCACCGAAGCCAACCTAAAGCACATCATCCTGCTGACCGACGGGCAATCGGCGCCGGCGGATTTCGAGCACATCTCCAGGCAGTGCGGCCAGGCCGGCATCACAATATCGACGGTCGCGGTCGGACCCGACGCCGATCAGGGTCTGCTGGCTCGAATTGCCGAGCTGAGCGGCGGGCGGATGTACGCGGCGGAGAGTGCCCGCCCGCTGCCGCAGATTTTCGTTCGCGAGACCATCGTGGCCAGTCGCTCCGGCCTGTTCGAGCAGCCGTTCACCCCGCGGTTGCGGGTTACCGCCGGCGACCCGGTTCTGGTGGGCTTCGAGCAGACCGACATCCCCCCGCTGCGTGGCCACGTGATCACCGCCGCCAAGCCACTGGCCCACACGCCGCTGGTCAGGAAAACCGAAGAGGAAGAAGACCCCGTGCTGTCGTACTGGCAGGTGGGGCTGGGTCGAGCGGTCGCGTTCACCAGCGGCCTGTTTTCACGATGGGGCCCGGAATGGGCGGCCTGGTCCGGATTCGGCAAATTCTGGACCCAGCTTGTCCGCTACGCCGGTCGGCCGGGCGTCGGCTCCGAGCTGACCGTCGAGTCGACTCTCAAGGACGGTCAGGCCCGGGTGGTAATCTCGGCCGAACAATTGCCGCTCCAACTGCAAAGATCGCTCACCCTCTCGGGGCACCTGGTGAACCCGGACTTCTCCGTGCAGCCGCTGCGTTTGGAGCGCATCGCTGCCGACCGTTTCGAGGCCACCTTCCCGACCGATGCCCCGGGCACCTACCTGGTGAACCTGCGCTACCGCTATGGCACCGAGGGAGAGCGGGCCGGCATCCTGCGGACCGCAGTCGCCATGAGCTACTCCCCGGAGTACCGTACCCTTCGGCCAAACGAGGGTTTGCTGGACGATCTGGCGCGTTTGACCGGAGGGCGTCTGCTGGATTCCGATCACCCGGAGTTGGTGTTTCAGGCGTCGGG
>CAYZXK010000152.1:0-30559 GCA_964482395.1 uncultured Planctomycetales bacterium
TTGTAGCGCTTATACGCCTCCACCATCTCGGCGTACGGCAGGCTGCCGCGAACGGCAGACTGGAAGATCTCCGGCCAGCGGTAGTTCTCGTTGTTGCTGTGGGCCATCCGGTCGAAGATGTGCAGCCCGAACTCCAGGGCCGGTCGCAGGATCTTTTCCGCGTCCTCCTGCCGGCCGAAGTGGCGATGGGCGTACCAGGTGCCGGCGAAGCAGACCGAGCCGGTGCGAGGCGCGGTCAGGACCGGGTTATGAATCTGCGGCTGGGCCGCGAAGGGCAGAGCCCACACGCGATCGTGCCCCAGGTGTTTGCGGTACTCGGGGATGCAGTTCGCGTCGGTGGTGAAGACGTGATCGAAAAGGCCGGCCGCGTCGATGAAGACGTCGAAGTTCGGCGGATCCTCCTTGTTGTAGAAAACCGTCGGCACACCGCGTTTCCGACACCACTCCACGATCTCGCCCAGCGCATAATACCGGATCACGTCCTGCCGCTTGCCATAGTCGCGCACCTGAAAGTACCAACTGTTATCTACCCCACCCCAGGTAGACTCCACCAGCAGCAGGTCAGGCTTACTCTGTTCCAGGACTGCTTTCCAATTCTGGGGCGTGATGGCCCTCAGCCGGGCTTCGTATTGCCAGGCCCGCCAGGAGAACTCGTCCATGACGGCGGCCACCGTCAGGTCTTTACGGACGATCAGATCATCCGGAGTCGAGGCGAAAGGCGGCAGCAAACTGGGGATGTGCTCCAGCAGCCGAGCGCCGCCGGTGGTGGCACAGGGCGCCTGGCGGCCGTCCCCGGAATGGCCGCTGGCCGCCGGAGCCGAGGCCACCGCAGCAGCGGGCGCCGAATGCTCGCCGGCTGGACCGGAAGCGGCCGCCGGCCCACTGGCAACCGGCCTGACGCGCACCGCAGGTCCGGGCTTCGCGGCCCGCCGCTCGGCTCGTCGAGCCCGCACTCGCCGCAGGCCGACCACCAGCAATTGCGCCAGCCGAAATGGCAGAGCGAGGGCCGCGACCGGCGAACGGGACGCCTGAACAAAGGCATCGCCGATCCGGTAACGCACGGTCTGCCGAAGCTCATCCACCTCGCCTTGCAGGCAAGCTACCCGCTGCCGAAGCTGCCGATTCGCCCGCTCCTGGGCAACCAACTGACGGTGTTCGGCCTGGAGCGCTCGGTATTGATCCTGAAGCGATTGGTGGAGCTGTTTGGAGCGCTCCAATGCCTCCTGGCGTTCCTTTGCCACCCGCTGCTGCCGGTTCAACTCGGCTCGCAGGCCATCGCAAGTCTGTCGCTGCCTGGAGAGCTCGGCCTCCACAGTCCCAAGCTGGGCCTCCAACTGGGCCAAACGCTGGCGGAGTGCTTGGCTCGTCTCCCCCTCCCCGGCAAGCTGCCGACGTAAGTCGGCAACCAGGAGTGCCTGCTCCTGATGCAGGTTGCGAAACACCTCGGCGGCTTTCTGCTGCTCGGCCAGCGCAACACGCCGCTTGGCCAAATCCTGCTCCAGCTCCTGGCAGCGGGCTTTCAGCGTCAGCCGCTGCTGATACTCGTGACGCTGGAGCTCGGCCAGCGACTGTTCGCAGCGGGACGCCCATTCCAGCAAGGTCTGCATGTCCGGCGGCTGCGGCTTAGCCCCCTCCCGCGGCCGCACACCCACCGCCCCCAGGTACCGGCCGGCAACCGTGTTCAGCTCGACCAAAACGAAGTCGCGCGTCAGCAGGCGGGCCAGGCCCAGCCAGTAATAAGTCTGCTTATGGTCGTAAAAGGGCTCGTATCCGTGCGGCACCGTCACCACCACCCGGCCACCCGGCTCGAGCCAGCCTGCCACCCGGCCCAGCAGAATCTCAGGCGCCGCCAGATGCTCCAGCAGCTCACCGAGGACAACGGTGTCGAAAGATCGGGGCGGGAAGTCGACCGCGAAGACGTCCCCCACCTGAAACTTCACCCGCTGACGGACCTCCTCGGATTCCTGTTGCAATGCTTGCCGGGCGGTCTGGATCGCCTGATCCTCGACGTCCAGCCCCACGACCGAGTGCCCCTCGCGCCCCAGGATGATCGCCGTGATGCCCTGGCTGCACCCCACGTCGAGCACGCGGGTCCCCCGAACCTGGCGGCACAGCCAGTGAATCCGGTCGCGGCAGGCATTCTGGGCCGCCGGGCTGTGTATGCGACCGTAGTACAGGTCCGACACCCGATCGTTATTCGACATGCTTGCCTCGGCCTTTCCGCTTCATGCCCGCTGGCAACCGCGACCGCACGGTTCGGCCCAGTCCGTCCTGCCCGTGGCCTGCCGACGCCGCACCCACCGGCTGGGCACCTGCCGAGCAGGAAGCTCACTGGGACCGGGCACCCGCATCCAAGGCCCGACCGGCACATAAGCCAAGAGGCCGGTCTGCGTGCCAATCCCCTCCCGGGCATCAAATCGCTGCGATTATAACTGCCGGTCCAAACCGGGCCAACCATGGCGCCACCCTCCCGGCTCGGCCACTTGCGGATTATCCCCGCGTCGGCGAACATAGCCTTTCCGGGCCAGTCCCTCTGGCTCGGGCTTGAGGGAGTGTCCGGACGCCTGGTGGGTCCCGCGGCCTTCAAAGCCGTTGAAGCGTCGTACCAGCGGCGCTTGGCGGGTTCGATTCCCGTCCACTCCCGTTCCTGCCAGCCGCTACAGGCAGTACCGGCCGGGTCACCCAGACCCTTCCCGGCCGCCCCAGCCTCAGCGCAACCGAACGGTTCGCGATTTTCAGCCTTGGTTCGGGCGCCTACTGACCGGCGTCCGGAGTAGACCAGCGCGCAACTTCAGCGCGGCACTTCGACCGAACGAGGGATTCAACCGGTCCCTGGCCGATAAACATAACCCGTAGAACAGTGCCGGCGTCGGTCTTTGGCGGCCGCGGTGCATGGTAGCCAGCCGGCACACCGCGATTCCGATTCGACAGGAGACCATCATGTTCAGCTGGATCCTCAAGTACTTGCCCCTGATCGCAATCTGTGCGGCCCTGGCAGGTTGTCACGTGATCTGCCCGTTTCAGACCAACGTGCCCAACGACGCCGGCACCAGCGACGACACCGGCGGCGACGGTAGCGTCGATCAGGGGGACGACCAAGCCGGCGGCGATGAGGGCGCTGACGATCAGGTGGGCGGCGCCATCGGCATCCGCGGCCGGATCAACCCCGGTCAGGCGGCCAAGTCCCGACCACGCATGCAAGAGCAGGAGTATCCTTTCACTATCGTAGCTCAGAGCAATCAAACCGGCGCGATCTACCGGGCCGAAACCAGCCCCGACGGCGACTTCAGCATCGATCTGCCCGATTCTGAGACTGGCAACTCGTTCGTGGTCACCGTGCTGGGGCCCGACGGACGAGCCGTTGGTCCGGTGGTCATGGACCAGATCGACGACGGCGCGGCGACTGGGCTAAGCGTGGACCGCGAAGCCGACCTGGGGACCATCGACTTGCCCGACGACCCAACCGAGGCACCGATCACCGCGGGAAGTGACAGCGACATCGCCGACCTGGTCGACCCGCTACTGACCGCGCGAGTGGATGAGAACGGCGTACCCATCGGTCTGGCTTCGCACGGCAAAGGCGCGGAGGCTCAGACCCAGGAGCAGAGCGAGGCTCTGGTAGACACTGACCAGGACGGCCTGATCGACATCTTCGACGCCGACGACGACGGAGACGGGGTGGTCGACGATTTCGACGGAGGGGGCGATGCGACCGGCACTCCGCCGGACGTGCATGTCAATTTCTTTATGAACCTGAAGATCCAGGCGGAAGAGGCGCCGGTTTACTATAGTGGGGACGCGGACGAAATCGCCGCCGCGCGGGCACAGGACACGGTCATCACCTTCGAGGTCATGACCGAACCGACGGCCACGCGTTCGATCGTGTCGGCTCACCTGCTGGAAACGCCCGGACCGGCCTATCTGCCCATCGCGCTCAAGTGGGCCGATGGCTCGGAGCCGTCACTGTGGGCAGATCTGGGCTACGCTTTCGACCAGCAGGCCGACCGCTTTTATGCCTTCGTCATACCCAATGCCGCGATGGACGCTGGTGATTCCTTTACCCTGGAGGTGGAGTTCGACGACGGCACCACCGAGCATTACACGCGGATGATCAACTACGTGTTCACAAATATCCCCAAGCTGGTGGAGTACGGGTCGCCGCATAACCTCACCCCGTTTGACGTGACCGACGAAGAGGTGGATGGAAGTCCTACCCGGCCGATCAGGTTTGACGGTACGCAGGACCTGGTTCTGGTGTTCAACCCCCCGCCGGACGAGACCGGCGCACCGATTACCGGAATGAACTATACGTTTCAATTTTTCTACCATGATGTTTCTATGCATCAGCTAAACGGCCAGATCGACGCCGAGGCCACCTGGCCGATGCCGATTGTCAACATGCAGGGCACCACCTACTACGTTACCGCCGAGGAGCTTGGAGAGCTGTCCGAGGCCGGCACTTACACGGTCACCCTGCCAAAGGAGGCCTTCCCCGACACCGTGGTGCTACAATCTTCGGAGGAAGTCGCCGTCACGTCGTATAAAATCGACATTACCGCCGAGGCACCGACCGGAAACGCGGCCATCATGCTGGTGTTCGTGAAGCAGTAACCGGCAGACCCACCACCAGGCCGGGACCGACCTGCCGGCTGAGGCAGCCCGGCAGGCCGGGCAGGCTTCAACTAGATTTCTGCATAGGTGACTTGCAGAAGGCATTTCAGGCGCTATACTGCCTGTTAATGTTGAAGGTTGCGGCTGGATCGAGGCGCTGCCGGGCGCCTCGCGGTAATAACGGGGGCGTGACAGCGCCGACAGTCGGGTTTGACGCGCGACGCGACTGTGAAGCCGACCGGCCGGCAGCCAGCCATAACGGTCAGCGGCACTCAGTGGTGAGGCGCCGGACCGACCTTCGCATTTAAACCGGCAGACGTAATCTTCTTGTTTTTCCAGGGCTGTATAGAGGTGAAGTATGCGACTCGGAAGGGCAGCAGCGTACGCCGTACTGGCTACCGCCCACCTGGCGGAGCACGACAGCAACGTCCCCATCCAGGGCAGGGACATCGCGGAGTCCTGCGGGATCCCGCCCGGACATCTGCTCAAGATACTCCAACAGCTCGTGCGGGCTCAGATTCTAGCCAGCGAACGAGGTCCCGCGGGCGGCTTCGTGCTGCGCAAGCCCGCTGCCGAGATCACTTTGCTTGAGATCGTCGAGGCCATCGAAGGCCCGGTCAATGGGGACCTGATGCTGCGCAACCTGGCATCCTCCAAGCAGAAGATTCGCTCTCGCCTGGAGAAAACCTGCCAGGACATCGCTAACTACGCCAGGTCGGTCCTGGGCGGGATGGCGGTCTCAGAACTGATCGGTCATCAGCGGTAGGCCCGATCCGCCAGGCGTCCGGTGCTTACGGTTGATTCGCCAGCTCGGGTGCGCCCCCCGGTAAGACGTTGAGAAAAGGAGACAAGGCGTCGGCGGCAGGCCACATGCCGACAACCGCAATGGCCCGGCACGAGGCGCCTTTGCTCCACGGAGGGTTAGCGCCGGGTCTAACATAGACCCTGCTCGGGCGAAGGAGCCGCATACGGCCGCAAATCGGCCGGTGCGGCTTCGTGCAACCGGGCTCGATACCGGGCACCGCAGGAGACGCAGACCCAATTACCGGCCGGCTCGCCGGGGCGCGGGTGTCGCAGCGGAAGGCGCCGCCCGCACTCGACACAGCGTATCAGACCGTCCTCCAAAACGTTTACCAGGTCAGGCAGACGCCAGGGTTTGTCCAGGTACTTGTCCACGCCGGCAGCGGCGAACTCCTCCCGCCGGTCCAGGCCGCTGTTGCCGACAATTGTGACAGTCTGTCGGATGTGGCGGAGGCGAGCAACCATCTCACGGAGTCCGGCGCCGACCGTGGGATGGTCGAGAATGACCAGACTGATCCGGGGGTCGCGGTGGAAAAGTTCCAGGGCCTGGTCATATGAATCCGCCGCGACAACGTGGCAACCGACCTGCTCCAACTGGGCGCACAGCACCTTGCGGAACATGGCATCATCATCGACGACCAGGACGTGACTGTCCGATAAGTGTTGGCTTTTCATCCAGGTGACGCCTGCGCAGCAACTATCAGGGATCATCGCCGCCAAACCGGACCACCGGCCCCTCACTCCCGCTTTATCGGCCGAGCCTCGGGACATTCTGAAACAATGGCATGGCTTGGACCGCGGCTAGTTTCGGAAGTCAACTAGCTCCGCCGCGCCCGGCCTGCTCTACTGCCGGGCCGTGCGAGTGGCGCCGGTTCGCTTCTCTTGAAAGTGGTTCGGCGAGTGCGGGTTCAGGCTTGAGTTTGCCGGCCCCAGCCGTGCCCGGCGGGGATCTGGCCGCGACGTGCCCGGGCCAGAACTTCCCTGTATCCGGGATAGCCGCCCGCTTCCGCGAAAGCCTCGAACATCACATATCTTCGGTCGGTCGTGACGCCGATCGCTTCCGCGTCGTTGTAATCGCTGGCGATCAGGCCGCCGTGCGGCGTGCCATAGTAAGTGATCAGGTCGCGGGCCTGCTGGATGATCTCCTCGTAGGTCCCCCGCGGCAGAGTGGTCTGGGTGTCCACGATCGCCTCGAAGCACACTTTGCCCCGGAATTGATCACCGAACTCGCGCAGGCCGACAGTGTTGGGTTGCTGGTTATTGATGACCTCCAGGCCGCAGTCCAGCAGTTCCGGCAGGATGGTGTTGATGCGGCCGCAAGAGTGCATCCAGGTGTGCAGGCCCAGGCCGCGGATGGCATCGAACCACTTCTGGTACCGCGGCTTGAAGAACTCGCGGAACATCCGCACGCTGATGAAGGCCCGGTCCTGCACGCCCCAGTCGTCGGACATGGCGGCGGCGTCCAGCCGTCCCCCAGCTAGTTCGTGCACCTTGCGCAGCACCCTCAGGTGATGGTCCAACACCCGGTCAAGAATCTCATGCACCAGGTCCTTGTGGCGGACCAGCGCGGTCAGGGCCTGCTCCATGCCCAGCAGCATGTGCAGCCGCTCCCAGATGCCCGGCCCAAAGCAAAACATCACGAACCGTTCGCCGGCACCGGCAAGCTGCTGGCGAAAGTCGGCGTAACGGCGCGGATCGTCCGGGTCCGGCCAGCGGTAATGCCGATACCGGGCCAAATCCGACAGCGGGTGCCCCACCACCTGCCCCGCGTTGGCCACGGCGCTCTTGGCCCAAACGCAGCCCCACTCGTCAACGGCCCGGCCTTCGAAGCCCCAGTCCCAGCCGGTGGGATCGACCGTCCACACGTCGTAGCAGTCGTTGACCCCCACTATGTCGAACTTCAACGGCAGCCGCGGCGGATCGCTGAACGTAATAGCACGTTTGACGATCTCGCGGGAAGTCATGCTGCCGTTTGAAAACCTCGCACCCGGCCGGAATCTTGATAATCAGGTGCCGCCAGCGGCTGCCCGCTTACCGGGCGGGCTACCATCACCAGGACCCGGCTCACCGGCCGTGTTACCCGCTTCTGCGACGCCACTAAGCTTATCCGGCGGGGCCCGGCACGACCAGCCGAGGCTGACCGCGTGCGGTGACCGAGCCGGCCGGCCCGGGCAACGTGGCAACCGGCAAGGTCGGATCAGTTTATCGGACCGCAACCACTAACGATACCAACCTCTGCCGGTCTAAGATTTTCGAGAGACGGGGCCGGTCCGTGTGCGACGGCGCCAGCGGCCCGTGGACTTTCAGCCGCGCGGCCCCCGCTCTCAGTCCCCTGCCAACCCCGGCAAGGAGTGTGAGTATGAAATACCTGCTCAAAAGGCTGACCCTGCTGCCGTTGGTATTGTCGGCCGTGGTAATCGATTTCAACGGCTGCTGGCGACCTGTAACCAGCGCCTTGCACCTGGTCGGCGTCGATGTGTCTACCGATGACGGCGATCTGCATATCGGCCTGTGGCACTTCGACCATGACCACGACGACGATGACGATTGAACCCGGCTAAATCGGGCCGCCAAGCCAACTGTCCGGACAAGTCGCTGTCGTCGGGGGGCCGCGCTTCAGTCGGCCCATCGCTGACGCCCAAAGCTGGAATGGACCGCTTCGGTCGTCGCGAAGGGAACAAGGACTTCGCGGCGGGAAGGGCCGCAATCGTCGCAAACCGTCCCCGATCCGGGGCCGGTGGTTCTTGTCGGCACACTCCTATGGCAATTCGGCGCACCTGGCGGCGGGTTGCCGGCCGCCGGGCGGTCCGGTTAGCATCCGTAAGGCGTACCGTGGCCGCTACGACGGCCTTGCCGAGTCGGTTAGTGTGCTAATAGACGTGCATGGACACATTGGCCCTTCTACGCCCGGTGTTGCCCCGCCGGGCGAGGTTTCGCGGTACGCGGACATCTGCGGGCTGGACCTGGTGGTGGTCTCAAACCGGGATGCGGCCAGCGAGCCATTTACGGCCGCCAACGTTGATGAGGCCGACGCTAATCTGGCCGGTCTTGTGGTTTGCAAGTCGCTGAAACATCTGGCGGCCTCGTACTGGGTACGGCCCGGTCGAGTGGACAGCCACGTGTTGTGCATGGTGGGGGCACTGGAGAGCGAGCCGTTTGTAGCAGTGACTTTTTCGCCCGCGACTGGGGGTTTCGACGCCTCAGATGCGGTCCTCGATCCATACCTGGCGGCCCTGAGCAAGTTAGGCCGACCCGCCTTATTCTGCGTGTCGGCGGACCAACGGGCCTCTCCGACCAAAGTGTATCAGACCGCTCGGCGTCACCCGGATGTGCCCGTAATCCTTTGCATTTGCGACGGGGCGACCGCCCAATTGGCCGTGGCCATCGAGGTGGTACGGGAAGCCCTGGGTCGCCAAGACGCAAACCTTTACCTGGACACTTCTTACGCAACGGCAACGGAAATCCGACAGGCAGTTGACGCGGTCGGCCCAGAACGTGTCGTGTACGGGAGTGACGCTCTAAGCTACGGGGCCCGGCATCCGGACCGACAAAGGCAGCTATTGGACGCACTGCGCAACTCGTTGCCGCCGGAGCAGTTCGGGCAGGTCGCCGGCGGTAACGCGGCCCGGCTGCTGGGCCTGATAAAAGAAAATCGTTAGACCGCGCCAAACGGTCATCCCAGCTTTCGCTGGCCCCGGTCACAGACAGATTCCCGTATTATCCGTTGCCGGATAAGAGCGCCGGACTGGGACCTGGGGGAGCGACTCGAAACCGTGGGTCGAACCGGACCACCCCGGTGGCGTATTAGACATGAGTGGCTTGGATCAGAAACGCGACGAGGAGCTTCTAGCCGAGCACTTGGCCGGCAATCCGGTCGCGTTCGAAGCCCTGGTGGCCCGGTATGCCCAGGATTTGTACAGCTTTTTTCAGAGGTTTGTGGGCAATCGGGCTGCCGCCGACGACCTGGTGCAGGAGACCTTCCTCCAAGTGCATTTGGCCGCCGGCACCTTCGACCCGGGCCGGGCGTTCCGGCCGTGGTTGTACACCATCGCGGCTAACAAGGCCCGGGACTACATGCGGGCCCGGAGTCGGCGCGCGGTGCGATCCCTGGACCGGCGGGCCGGCGACAGCGACGGGCCGACATCGGCCGACCTGCTGGCCTGGGGCGGGGAATCCCCCGCCGATCAGTTCGAGGCCGAGCAACTGCGAGAAAGCGTGCGGGAAATGATCACCAGGATGCCGGAGCCGCAACGGTTCATTCTGCTGCTGGGTTACTACCATCGGCTGCCGTATTCGGAGATCGCGGAGATCCTGGGAGTGCCGGTGGGGACCGTGAAATCCCGGCTGCATGCGGCAGTAACCTGCTTTGCCAAGCTCTGGATGGCACGTACCAAGGCTTCGAGACCCGAATGACGATCGGCAGGAGGGAAAGGTGAATGTCGGACCTGGCTCCAGAAAACTTCGACGCCCGACTGCTGGACCTGCACCTGGGGCACTTGTCCGAAGCGGAACAGAGCCGGCTTCGACAATGCATATCCGAAGACCCGGCGCTGCGCGCCCAGGATGAGGCCCTGACGACAGTCTTTCGGGCGTTGGCCGCGGCAGCGGCAGACCGGATGCCTGAAGATCTGGCAGCCCGAACCGTGGCGCGGGTGCGGGCAGTGGGGGCGCCGCCGCGCGTGATTCGCCCGGCGCACCCCGAAGGTCAGAGGCAGCCGGAGCGGGGACGGCTGCTCCGACTGGGGCCCACCTTGCGCGATATCGTCGCAGTGGCCGCGCTTCTGGTGCTGGCGGTGGGTCTGGGAGTGCCGGCCATGCTGCACATGCGTGATCGACAGCAGCGGCTGGGCTGCTCATATAACTTGGCGCGGCTCGGGACGGGCCTACAGCAATATGCCAGTGTCTTCAATGCCAGTCTGCCGTTCGCGGGGTTCGGTCCGGGCAGCTCGTGGCGACCGGGCGTGGATGGCGGGACGGCTACCGTTCCCAACCGGCGGCATGTGTACCAACTGCTTCGTCTGCGACTGGTCAGTGATCCGCGGTTCTTCATCTGCCCGTCGCAGCCCCACGTGCCGATGCCGCCCGAGCAGGTCGCACAACACAATGATTTCGTAGAAGGCCGGAACGTCAGCTATGCCTACCAGAACATGGCTGGGGTGCGGCCCTCCGCCCACGATGACCCGCGCCTGCCGGTCCTGGCCGATGAGAATCCGCTGTTTGCCGACGGTGTGCCGCTGTTTGACATTCGTCGTCTGACCGGCGGCCCGCCGGCCTTGGCCAACTCGCTGGCCCATGGCGGGACCGGGCAGAACATTCTGACGCTGCGTGGCGAAGTCAAATGGGCCAGTTCCCCGCTGGTCGGGGTTGACGGGGACAACATCTGGACGCTTCGCGACGTAACCGAGTACACGGGCCACGAAGGTCCCCTCTGTGCCACGGATTCACATCTGCTCAAGTAATCCGGCGGCTGGCGTCAGCCCCCACACTATCGGACCCGGTCTGTAGACCCGGCACCAAACAGCCGAACTGTGGAACATGGGCCCAGTCCTGGAGAGTCCGCCCACACTGCCAGCGGGCGCCCGGCCGCTGTCGGGCCAGACCGCCCAACCGCTGACCGAAACGCACTTTCAGGTCATCCGTCAGGCCGTCGCAGCCCGCCGACCGGTGCAGAAGGCCGCCCGGGTCGCTCGCGGTTCAGCCTTGACGCTGCTGGTTATCGCCGCACTCGGCCTGCCCCTGGCTTTAGCCTTTCCCGGCTGGCTGGCTTGGCTCATGGTCGGAGGGATCGGGATCATCGGTATGGTCGAATACGTGGGCGCCGGCCGAATGCGGAAGGGTCTACCATCCGCGGCCGGGCTGCTGGGACTGAACCAGTTGGCGTTGCTGGTGCTGGTCAGCGGCTATTGCCTGTTTCAGATGGCCGGCTTCTGGTCGGTCAGGACCGAATCCGGCCTGCTGCCGACCGAACTGCGGGGGCAGCTCTCCGCCGCGCCTGAAGTCGCAGCCCAACTGGACCAGGCGCTACGGGTCTGGACTCCGCCGGCCGTGATCGGCTTCTACCTGCTGGTGATCATCCTCAGTGCGGCCGTCCAGGGCGGGATGGCCTTCTACTACTTTACGCGCAAGCGCCACCTGGAACAGGCACTGGCCATCACCCCGGGCTGGGTGAGCCGGCTTTTCGCCGAACTGGGCGTCTGAAAAGCCGCGAAGCGACCCAGCAGACAAGTCAACTGAGAAAGGCCGGCGCTGCGCGGGGCGGCCCGCGCCGGCGGACCAGGCGTTGCGTCGCGCCGCCGCCGGTACTAGACTGAAACAGAGTGCCGGCCGTCAGGGTCGGTCGAAGGAATGCGTGACCGGCGAAGCACGCCGGGGCCGCGAGGGTAATTCGTCGATCTGAGGGGCCCGGAGCTACAGGACCCCGAACCGGACTGGGCGATCGCCCCTCGGAATTGTTGGGAGGAACACACGTGGCCAAGCGAACAATCGTAATCATGCCCGGCGACGGGATCGGGAGGGTGGTATTGCCGGAGGCGCTGCGGGTCCTCGACCGGGTCGGCTTCCAGGCGGATTACGTGCCGGCGGACGTCGGCTGGGAGTTCTGGATCAAGGAAGGCAACGCGCTGCCGCAGCGGACCATCGAGCTGTTGGAGCGCCACAAGATCGGCCTGTTCGGCGCGATCACCTCAAAGCCGAAGGACAAGGCGGACGCCGAGCTGTCGCCGGCTCTCAAGGGCAAGGGCTATACCTACTACAGCCCGATCGTCACCATGCGTCAGCATTTCAACCTGGATATCTGCATCCGCCCCTGCATTTCCTTCAAAGGGAACCCGCTCAACTTCATCCGCAAGCGACCGGACGGGGGATTCGACGAGCCGCAGGTCAACGCGGTAATCTTCCGACAGAACACCGAAGGTCTGTATGCCGGCGTCGAATGGACCAACCCTCCGGCCGATGTCCGGCGGGCCCTGGAAACGCACAAGAAGATGTCCGCATTTGCGAAAGTGCCGAGCGAGGACATGGCGATCACACTGCGGGTCATCACCCGCCCGGCCAGTTGGCGGATCTGCCAGGCGGCATTCGAGTACGCCAAGAAGTTCGGCTACCGCTCGGTGACGGTCTGCGAGAAGCCCAACGTGCTCCGCGAGACCTCGGGCCTGTTCATCAACGAGGCCCGACGGGTCGCCAAGGACTATCCCGGCATCGCTCTGTGGGAAACCAACATCGACGCCCAGATGATGTGGCTGACCAAGAACCCCGAGGACTACGGGGTCATCGTGTGCAGCAACATGTTCGGCGACATCGTTTCGGACGCCTTCGCCGGGCTGGTCGGCGGCCTGGGGTTCGCGTGCAGCGCCAACATAGGCGAGGAGGTCGCGGTTTTCGAGCCGACCCACGGCTCGGCGCCGAAGTACGAGAAGCTCGATCCGCCGATTGTCAATCCGATCGCAATGATACTGTCCGCCTGCATGATGCTGGACCATCTGGGGGAAATCGAAATGGCCCGGCGGATTCGGGCCGCGATCGCGGCCGTAGTCGCCGAGGGTAAAGTGCGTACCTACGACATGCTCCGTCTGACCGGCGGCCCCGAGGTCTTTAAACACGGCGCGGCCAGCACCCGGCAGATGACCGACGCCATCATCGCCAAGCTCTAGCCACGGAATCACAAAGGGAGAATGAAGTGGCCAGCAAGCCCGGCGGACCGCGGCCCCTGTCGGCCAGTCGCAGCGCCAGCGGCGCAGGACCCGGAAGGCCGGCCGCGGAGTGGAGTGTATTGAGGAAACCGGAGGTCCAGTGTGGCTCAGACATTGGTTGAGAAAATCGCCCAGCAGCACGCGGTCGGCCTGCCGCCGGGATACGAGGTGCATGCGGGAGACTTTCTGTCGGTCCGCCCGGCGCACTGCATGACCCATGACAACACCGCGGCCGTAATCCCCAAGTTCCAGTCCATCGGGGCAAAGAAGGTACACGATCCCAGCCAGCCGGTGTTCGCTCTGGATCACGACATCCAGAACCGCAGCCCCGAGAATCTCGCGGCCTACGCCAAAATCGAGGAGTTCGCCCGCAAGCACGGCATTGCCTTCTACCCGATCGGGCGCGGGATCGGGCATCAGATCATGATTGAGGAGTGCTTCGCGCTGCCGGGCTCGCTGGTGGTGGCGTCGGACTCGCACTCCAACATCTATGGCGGAGTTGCGGCCCTGGGCACGCCGGTGGTGCGTACCGACGCGGCCGCGATTTGGGCGACCGGTCGAACCTGGTGGCAGGTGCCCGAGGTGGTCAGAGTCAACCTGACCGGCGCCCCTCAGCAGGGAGTGAGTGGAAAAGACATCATCCTGGCACTTATTGGCACGTTCAACCGGGACGAAGTGCTGAACTGCTGTCTGGAATTCGCCGGGCCAGGGCTGGCCAGCCTGAATCTGGAACAGCGGCTGACCATAGCCAACATGACTACCGAATGGGGAGCACTGGCCGGCGTTTTCCCGTACGACCAGGTGACGCGGGCCTACCTCCTCTCACGGGCCGAGGTCTTCAGACTGCGGGGCGACCCGAACCCGCGAATGACCCCCCAGCGGCTCCAGCAGATTGAAGCCCGGATGCCCCATGCCGACCCGGATGCGATCTACGCCAAGGAACTCGATTTCGACCTGTCGACGGTGGTGCCGCTGGTGGCCGGGCCGAACGAAGTCAAGACCGTGCGCCTAGCCACCGAGCTCGAGCGAGAGGACATCCGCATCGACAAGGCATTCCTGATGAGCTGCGTAAACGGCCGGCTCGGGGACTTCGCGGAGGCGGCGACCGTCATTCGGGGCCGAAAAGTAGCCGAGCATGTCAGGTTCTACATCGCGGCTGCCTCCAGCGAGGTCGAGGCGGAAGCGAAAAAACACGGTTACTGGCAGACTTTGCTGGACGCCGGCGCTATTGCGCTCCCCCCGGGCTGCGGTGCATGCATCGGCCTTGGCGAGGGTGTCCTGACCGATAACGAGGTCGCAATTTCAGCCACCAACCGCAACTTCAAGGGCCGCATGGGCTCGCCGAAGTCGATCGTGTACCTGGCCAGCCCGGCGGTAGTGGCAGCGTCGGCTGTCGCGGGGAAGATTGCCTGCCCGAGCACCGCGGCTCAGACCGGCGGCCTGAAGCCCGCGACTCCGATCCGCCTGAATCGCCGGCCGGCAGTCGCCGCGCAGGTCAGCATCCTGCCCGGCTTCCCCCAGCGCCTGGAGGGCGAACTGCTGTGGATCCCCAAAGACAACCTGAACACCGACGGGATCTATGGCAAGGACTACACGTACAAGAATCTGCCGCCAGAGGAGATGGCCAAGGTCGCGATGCTCAACTACGACCCGGAGTTCCAGAAGATTGCCCGCAAGGGCGACATTCTGGTCGGCGGGTACAACTTTGGATCCGGGTCGTCGCGCGAGCAGGCGGCTACGGCTTTGAAGTACCGCGGCGTGCAACTGGTCATTGCGGGCTCCTTCTCGCAAACCTACAGTCGCAATGCGTATAACAACGGCTACATCTGTATCGAGTGCCCCGCCCTGGTGGACGACCTCCGGGCGGCATTCAAGGACCGTAAGGAGTTGACCATCCGCACCGGCTGGGTGGCAACGCTTGACTTCGCCAGTTCGGAGCTGACCGTCGGGCCGGGAGCACCCGGCCCGCCGGGCAAGAAGTACAACTTCCCGGCATTGGGGCCGGTCGCGCAGGAGTTGGTCATCAAAGGCGGATTCGAAGCAGTCATTCGCGATCAGCTTGCGGGTCTATGAGAGTCCACGTCGAACGGAAGCTGGCTTGGGGCCGGGTCTGTCCGCCGCTGGCGACCATCCCGAGGCGAATCCCGGTAACCCAGGTCACGAACCGGAGCATCGGATGATAACCGAAAGCCAAGTTCATGAGCTGCTGGGGTCGGTCCTGGATCGCATCGCAAACGGGGAGCTGCGCGACCAGGTCATCCGGACCTGGGTATTGGGCTGCCAGCGCGGCGGCTGGACCAGCGTCGAGCAGCTCCGGTCGATGCCCTTCACACTGTTGACCAACACGCATGGCATCAGTTTTATCGAGCACACGATCGCCGTCGCGGAGGGCGCCTACGGGCTGGCAAAAGCGCAGGAAACCGCCTACCGGAGGCTGCCGTACAAGATCGACTACGACCGGCTCCTGGCCGGCGGGCTGCTCCACGACGTCGGGAAGCTGCTGGAGACCGAGCCGGATGGCAAAGGCGGTTTCCGCAAGAGCCGCTCGGGCACCTGCCTGCGCCACCCGATTTCCGGCACGGCTCTGGCTCAGGAGGCCGGGATCCGCGATGAGGTCATTCTGAATACCATAGCCTGCCACGCCAAGGAAGGTGAAGGCGCGCCGAAGTGTCTGGAAACCGTGTTGATACACCAAGCCGACTTTGCGACTTTCGATCCGCTGGTGATGCTGGAGAAGGGAACCTTGATTCAGTAAAGAACCGGGAGCCAAAAATGCCGACGATCAGCAAGACCATCGCCCGGTGGGCCGCCGAAGTGCGGTATGAGCACCTGACTGACGAGGCCATAGATGCCGCCAAACGCTTCCTCTATGACACCATTGGCTGCGCCTTGGGCGGTTCCCAGGTCCATGACTGCCAGATTTTCCTTGAGCACTATCGCAGCCTGGGTCAGCCGGGGCCGTGCACGGTCATCGGCAGCGGGGATCGGATGAACGTCGTTGCGGCCGCGATGCTCAACGCCCTGATGGTCCGGGCCATGGACTACAACGATATTTACTGGAAGCAGGACCCCTCCCACCCTTCGGACCTGGCGTCCGCTCCGCTGGCCATCGCCGAATGGAAGCACCTGTCGGGCAAGGACCTGCTGGTCGGGCTGGTGCTGGGCTGGGACCTGACGATGCGGCTGTGTCATATCGCCGTGCCGGGCATCCGGGAGCGCGGCTGGCACCACGCCACCCTGATGGCCTACGCGGCTCCGGCGGTCGCCGGAAGGATGCTGGGGCTGAGCTGGCAGCAGATTCAGAACGCCATCGGGATTGCCGCCTGTCACCGCTTCACCCTGGGCTGCGCCGTGGCCGGCAAGCTGACCATGATGAAGAACACGGTCAGTCCGATGTCCACCCGGGATGGCGTGGAAGCCGCACTGCTGGCTGCGCGGGGCTACACCGGACCAGAAGGGGTCTTCGAAGGCAAGGAGGGCATGGAACATTGCCTGGGCAAAGGTTGGGACTATAGCTGGATCACCGAGAAGCTGGCGTCCACCCTATCTGGCCGCGGCGCCACGTCTACCTGCGGGCCGGGCGACGCGGGCGTCCCGCCTGCCGCCCAGGGCGTCGGCTGGATGATCAGCCAGTGCGGCATGAAGAGCTACCCGATCGAAGCCCTGATGCATTCCCCGGTCTCGGCGACGCTGCACATCATGAAGGCCAACGGCCTGCGGGCCGAAGATGTCAAGAGCGTGCTGATCGAGAGCATCGCCCGAGCGGCCGACATTCTCTCGGATCCGGCCAAGTACGATCCGCAGACCAAGGAGTCCGCCGACCACAGTCTGCCGTATTGCATTGCCGCCGCCCTGGCCGAGGGGCGCGTGACCCCGCTGGAGTTCCGGCCGGAGAAACTCTGGGACCCCCGCCTGCGGGCCCAGATGGCGAAGGTCAAAGTGGTGGCCAACCCGGAGTTCGAGCGGGCTTTTCCGGCCAAGCAGTGCACGCGAGTGACCATCACGACCCACGACGGCCGCAGCTTCACCCACGCCATGGACTATCCCAAAGGCGACCCGCGCGACCCCATGACGCTGGAGGAATTGCAGATCAAGTTCGATGCCCTGGCTTCGCCGATCATGAGTGAAAAACGCCGCACCCAGCTCCGCGACACCATCCTCCAGCTCGAAAAGCTGAAAGATGTCGGCGACCTGATGAGCCTCTGCGTGGCCGACGGCAACCAGAAGTGAGCTACGCGCTATCGGCGGTCCGGCCATCGGCGGCCGGCCGCGGGCCGGGCGATCAGCCCAAGGCTTCGATCACCTCTTCGCTGGGTGCAAAGCCCCTGCGAAGGGTGTTCTCGGTGATGGTCCGTGGCTCGCAATACTGTATCAAGTAGTCCGGCCCCCCGTACTTAGAGCCGATCCCAGACATTTTGAACCCCCCGTATGGCTGCAAGTCGACCCGCGAGCCGGTTATCGGCCGATTGATATACAGGTTGCCGCATTCGCACTCCCGCCGGGCCCTTTCGAGGTTGGCGGGGCTGCGGGAGTAGATGCCGCCGGTCAGGGCATAGTCGCTGTCGTTGAACAGGCCTATGGCCTGGTCGAAGTCTTTGGCTCGCAGCACGACCAAGACGGGTCCGAAAATCTCTTCGCGGGCGATCCGGGCGGTGGGAGGCACATGGTCGAAAATGTGGGGTCCCACGTAGTATCCGCCGGTCTGCTCGACCAGCGGCGAGGCGTCGACCGCCAGCACGCACTTGCCTTCGGTTTTCCCGATCTCGATGTATTGCAGAACGGTCTGCCGGGCAGCCTGGTCAATGAGCGGCGGGATGGCAGTGGTCGGCTCGTCGGCCGGCCCGAGAGCCTTGGAGCGAGCCGCTTCGACCAGCCGCTCCACGAACCGGTCAGCAACCGCTTCCAGCACGATCGCCCGGGAAGCGGCGGAGCACTTCTGGCCGGCGTAGCTGAAAGCGCTGGCCACGACCCCTTTGACGGCTTCGTCCAGGTCGGCGTCGGAATCCACGATGATCGCGTTCTTGCCCCCCAGCTCGGCAATCACGCGTTTGAGCCCCGGCCGCGAAGTGGGCGTTTCCGCCGCCAGTCTGTTGATCCGGCAGCCGGTTTCGCGGGAGCCCGTGAATGCGATGACCGCGACTCCGGGGTTCCTGACCAGCGCTTCACCAATCTGGGCGCCCGGGCCCGGGAGGTAGTTCACTACGCCGGGCGGAAACCCCACTTGGTCGAAAACTTCCATGAATCGGGCGGCCACCGCCGCGGCGGTACTGGCCGGCTTCATGACCACGGTGTTGCCGGTGACCACGGCCGCCGCCGTCATATTGGCCAGAAGGGCCAGCGGGAAGTTCCAGGGGCTGATAACCGCGACTACCCCGCGCGGCGTGTAAAAATACTCATTGGTTTCGCCCTCGATATCGCGACGACGCGGATGCTCGGCGATCCGCCGCATTTCGCGGGCATAATAATCGCAATAATCGACGGCTTCCGACACATCCGCGTCCGCCTCCCGCCAGGTCTTGCCGACCTCGTAGGCCATCAGAGCGGCAAACTCGAAACGTCGCTCCTCCAGCCGCTGCGCGACGCGAGCCAGGTAGTCGGCCCGCTGCACGGGCGGGACCGCCCGCCACTGGCGGAACGCGGCCGCCGCAGCCTCCACCGCCCGATCCGCAGCCGCCGAATCGGCCTGCGCGATCTTGGCCACGATTTCACTTGGCCGGGAAGGATTCCTGGACTCCAACCACCGTCCGGTCGTGACCGCGGTTCCACCGATCACCAGCGGATACTCGCGTCCCAGCTCGGCCCGCACCTGGGCCAGCCCGGCCTGCATCCGCTGACGACTCTCCGCAAAGGCGAACTCGGTATTGGCCACGTTCTCAAACGGATTCATGATGGGTTCCTCGAATTCGTAGCGAATAACCGGCGGCCGGGTCGGCGGCGGCGTCCGACGGCCGATCACCGCCGGCTCCTCCAGAAGTTGGTCTTCGCTCGCCTCATCACTGCCAGCCTGACGCAGGAACGATTCGTTGGCCGTGTTCTCCAGCAGCCGACGAATTAGATACGCCATGCCCGACAGCAGGTTGCCATAGGGGGTGTAAATCCGGCAGCGCTGCCCCATCTGGACGCCGGCCCGCTTGATCGGATCGCCCATCCCATAAAGCATCTGAAGCTCGAACGCCCACCCCGGCACTTCCAACAACTGGCGAACCGCCATCGCGTGGCACAGGCTGCGCACGTTGTGGCTGGCAAAAGCGGTGTAGAGATGCCGGTGGTTGGCCAGCAGCGCCCGGGTCATCCGCTCGAAACACGCGTCCGACTGCCACTTCTGCTCCCACACCGGTACGGGGGTGTGTCGCTGAGCGGCCCAGACGGTTTCCGAGTCCCAATAGGCCCCCTTCACCAGCCGGACCCAGAAAGGCGTCCCGCGATGCCGGGCATACTCGATCATCCGGTCGGCGTCACGGTCCCCCTCCTTCAGGTACGCTTGCAGCACGATGCCGAAATGCGGATAGTCGCGGAACTGCGGCTCCAACAGCAGCTCCTCGAAGACCTCCAGCGTGAGGTCCTTGATGGCGTAGTGCTCCATGTCGATGTGGAGATGGACGCCGCCCTCCATGGCCTTCCGCATCAGCGGCCGCAGCAATTCCTTGGCTCGGGCTTTGCAAGCCTCCGGGGCAATCGGATCGAAGCCCGGGTAGAGCGAGGTGAGCTTGACGGAGACGTTGACCCGCGGGATGGCCCGCCCGTCGGCCTGATCCACCAGCGGCACCGCCGGCCACCCGGCGGCATGGCGCGGCAGCTCGCCGATCAGGTTCAGGTAAGTGCGGTGGTAGACCTCGGCCTCGCTGGCGGACAGGGCCGCCTCGCCCAGGACATCGATAGTGAAGGCCATCCGCTGGCGGCGCAACCGGCAGATGGCCTGCTCGGCCTGCTCAATGCTCGACCCGGCGATAAAGCTGCCGGCCATCACTTCGGAGCTTCGCCGGGCGATCAGGGCCAGCAGCCGGGCGGTGGGCGAATCCAGACGCCGAAAGTTCATCAGCCGGGAGACCCACCGGACCATCACGCGGCCGGCGGGCACCGGCTCCAACTCCCGGACCGCCTCCTCGACCGCCGGGCGTGCGCGGTCGTCGGACTGCCGGCCGCCCGGACGGCCTCTTCGCGGCTGACCGTTCCGGGCCGGCAGGACGAAGTACTCCTTGAGGTGCCGGGCGACATCCTCAGAGTTCTGCATCATCGGCAGAACGTCGATGAAGCGGAACGCCTGCACCTTGAACCACTCGTCCTGCATGCACAACCGCAACATCCGCTCCTGCCACCAGGCAAACTGGTAGCAGCGCGGCTGGCTGCCGCGCATGCGTTCGAACATCTCCCCACCGAGTCTGCGGGTCAGTTCTTCGAGCTGATCGAGGTTCAACGTCGCGGGCATCAATCACCCCGCCGGAAATCCAGCCGTTCTCGCAGGAAGCGCCGGCTGCCGCGCGTCCACGCGATGGTAGCGGCTGGGCCGCAGGGCGACAATCCCGGGGCGGCCAGCCGGCGGCGGCCGGGTTGGTGGTCAGGCCGGTCGGTACGACACGAATCTCCCGGGGCCAAAATTGTCAGGGATCGTCAGTCTCCGGCTGCTCCGGTCCGCCCGAGGCCGGCTCGCGGGCAGCGCTCTGGAAGAAACCGCCCAGCCCTTCGGTCGACTCGTCCCCCAGCCCGCCCCGACGACGACGCTCCCGCTTACGACCCTCCTCTTCGGCCTGGCCCCCGGGGGTGGAAGCCCATTCGGCCCGCTTCTTGGACAGGCCGATCTTCCGCTCGATGGTGTCCACGCGGAGGATCTTGACGTCGATTTCCTGCCCGCTCTGGACTTCGTCCTCCGGCTTCTCCACCTTATGGTCGGCCAGTTCGGAGACGTGCAGCAGGCCCTCCAGCTCCGGCTCCAGCTCGACGAACACGCCGAAGTTGGTGATTTTGGTGACCTTCCCGCGGACCACCATGCCGGGCTGGTAGCGTTCGGGAACCGCCCGCAGCCACGGGTCCTCGGTCATCTGCTTGAGTCCCAGGCCAATTCGCATCTTCTCCTGGTCGACGGTGAGCACGACGCAGCGGATGCGGTCACCCTTCTTGACCACCTCCGAGGGATGGCTAACCTTCTTGGTCCAGCTCATGTCGGAGACGTGGAGCAGGCCGTCGATGCCCTCCTCGATTTCGACGAAGGCCCCATAATTGGTGAGGTTTCGCACCGTGCCCTCCACCACCGTGCCGGGGGGATACTTCTGGGCCACGGTGGTCCAGGGGTTGATCTCGGTCTGCTTCATTCCCAGCGAAATCTCCTGGCGATCCTTGTCGACCTCCAGCACCACCACCTCGACCACGTCACCGACGTTGACCAGTTCCGAGGGGTGGTTGACCCGTCGGGTCCAGCTCATCTCCGAAATGTGGACCAGGCCCTCGATGCCCGGCTCGAGCTTCACGAAGGCACCGTAGTTCATGATGTTGACGACTTCGCCACGCACCCGTGAACCCACCGGATAGCGCTCCGCCACCCGCTCCCAGGGATTCTCCTCCTTCTGTTTCAGCCCCAGGGCGATCTTCTCGCGCTCGCGGTCGATCGACAGCACCTTGACCTCGACCTCCTGGTCGACTTTGAGCATCTGGCTGGGGTGCTCGACGCGGTCCCAGGACATGTCGGTGATATGCAGCAGGCCGTCGATCCCGCCCAGGTCCACAAAAGCCCCGAAATCGGCGATGTTCTTGACCACCCCCTTGCGCAACTGCCCGACCTCGATCTCGTCCAGCAGCTTGGCTTTGGCCCGAGCCCGGGCTTCCTCGATCACCTTGCGCCGCGAGATCACGATGTTGCGGCGCTCGGTGTCGATCTTGAGGATCTTGGCCTCTATCTCCTGACCGATGAACTCACCCACGTCGGCGGGCCGGCGAATGTCAACCTGGGAAGCCGGCAGGAAAACCGGCACGCCGATGTCCACCAGCAACCCGCCCTTGATCTTCCGCAAGACCTTGCCCTTGACCGTGTCGCCCTCGCGAGTGGTCTCGACAATCCGCTTCCAGTTCAGAATCCGATCGGCCCGACGTTTGGAGAGGATAATCATGCCGGTCTCGTCGATGTCCTCGACCAACACTTCCACCTCCTGGCCAACCTTGACCTGGGATGGATCATCCCATTCATCCAGGGCGACAATGCCCTCACTCTTGAGCCCCACGTCCAGCACGGCTTCATTGCCGCTGATGGCCACTACTTTGGCCTTGAGAATCTGATCGAAGTCCAACCCGGCGCCGGATTTGCCGGCGACCTCACGCTCCAGCACCTCCGGCGTGGGGTCTTTGCCCAGGGCCTCCCGAAATTGAGCCTGAATCTCGGCATCAGTGACTTCAATATCCTTAAAAAGACCTGGATCAATCATGTGCCTGTCCTGCGGCGCGCAAGCCCGCACCGGCCCCCTACTGCCAACCTGAAATCGAGAAAGGGAGCAGAGAAAGGAACCCGCAGAGTCTGTCCGCCTCGCGTCGGACGCCCGACGCCTCCTGAGGTACAGTCACTCTATCGACCCCCACCTCGGACTGCAAGGGCCAGGGGCCAACTCGCTCACGGCGACGACTGCTCGCTTGTCAGCAGCCCGAAGAGTGGGTCGACGTCCTCCGACTCGACCGAGCAACTCCCGCTGATGCCGGCGTTGAATCCGGTTCCGTGGCCATCCCTGACGGTGCCGCAACGTTGTATGACCGGCCACGCGGTCGACCGCTAGCGCACGCCGCCGCGCTGCGCAGCCTGGTTCACGGTGCGTACCGCTTGCGGAACTCCTCCATCTGCTGCTTCCGGCGTTCGAGCTCGGCCGGGTCCAGTTTGTTGATATACCACCGGTGGCTGGCGGAATTGAGCACTTCCTCAAGCTTTTTCGCCAGAGCCTCCGCAGCCGCCGCCTTCGAGGGGTCACCCGACTGCCTGCCCTCCTGAACGAGCCGTTCCAGCTCGGGGATCATCTCGGAGTAGAAATGTTTGGCGACCTCGTAGGTGCCGTGCCAATGGGTGTAATCGGGGCCCATCATCGAGGCCCCGTGCCGGGCCCGCCGGCCCTCATGATGCCACAGCTCGTACCAGACGAAATCCAGCCTGTTGGAGAACTGGACCGGCTTCAGCAGCGGCTTGGCCAGGCCATAGAGTTCCAGTCCCGGCCGGGCGAACTTCTCATGATACAGTTCGACCAGGGCGTCGTACTGGATATAGAAGTTGTCCACCCATTCCTGCTGATGGCAGTTCCGGCACACGTCCTTCATACTGGCCCGGCGCGTTTGCCAGTCGATATTTGCTCCCGGCAACCCCAGCTTTTTGTCGCTGACCTCGGGACGGATCGAGATTTCCGGGCGATTGTTCCAACTGATCCGCAGGCCGACATCGTGGGTCACCGGCTGCCGGTTGGTCGCGCTCATGTGGCAGGTCGCGCAGGTGGGAGCATGGCTGTAGTCTTCTCCGACCACCCACTTCGGCGAATCCAGATTCAGCTTGTCCTTGTAGGCGCGGAAGGCGATGCCGTGCTTGGATTCATAGTAGATTTCCATCTGCGGATGATCCGGGCCCATGTGGCATTTGCCGCAGGTGTCCGAATTCCGGGCCTGCTCGGCCGAGAAGGCGTGTCGACCATGGCAGGCCGAGCAGCAACCCTCTGAGCCATCGGGATTTATGCGCCCGATGCCGGTGTTGGGCCAGGTAGCCGGGTCGAGCTTGCCCCCTTCCAGCACCTTGATCTGGCTCCCGTGGCATTGCCAGCAGCCCAAAACCGCCGACGCGGCCACGCCGTTCTGAAACCCGGGCGTCACCATGCCGCGGTTGCCCTCCACGACCTCGGCCAGCGTGTTGTCCAGCGACCCGATAATTCGGCCGCCCTTGGAGTGGTGCGAGTCCGTGAATTCCTTGGTCTCCCTGACATGACAGCGGGCGCAATCCCTGGGCGAAACGATGGTTGCAATCCATTGACCCTCATGCCTGAACGCGTCCGGCTCCTCCTCCCGGGCCGCATGGCATTCAAAGCACCCGACGTTGGCTCGGTAGTGCTTGCTCCAACCCCATTGTTGATAGACCGCGGGGTTTTCAAACTTGTGGCAATCGAGGCAGGCTTTGGTCTCGCCGGACAGTTCGGTCAGTCCCCAGGTCTGGCCGACCGCGAGTTCGACCATCAGCGGGCAGGCCGCCAATGCAATCAACCGCCGCGTTGCAATGGTTCTCATGATCCTTTGACTCCGTAGCGCTGTTCGCAGGTCAGTTCGCCGGCCAGCACCGGCACGGAAATCCTTACGAAGACGGTATACAGCAGCAGGCCGAAGGCCCAGATTCCCAGGCACACCATGATTTCGCGCCCCGTCGGCGCATACTCGACTAATTCGCCTAGCTGGGTCGGGATAAACGCCGGCACGATCAGACCCATGCCCTTCTCGATCCAGATTCCCACGATGGCCGAAACGCAGGCGGTATTCAAGGTCGGCAGGGCCCGGGAGGCCGGAAGCACCAGAAGGATGGTCGCCAAAGCGTTGCATGCTATCGCGGTCCAGATCCACGGCACCAGGCCATGGCGCCCGTGCAGGCCAAGGTAGAGGTATCGCGCCGAAGCCACGTGCGCCGAATCCGTGTAAAACTCGGTAAATGCCTCACAACCCAGCAGAAAAAAGTTGATCAGGATCGCCACCTGCACGATTCGGCGCAGGGTCAGAAGCGCGTCATCGGTCACCCGGTGGGTGGTGTATTTTCGCACTATCTGAAGCGTGAGGATGATGAAGGCGGGGCCGGCCGCGAAGGCGCTGGCCAGAAACCGCGGGGCGATAATGGCCGAGTTCCAGAAAGGCCGGCCGCCCAGCCCGACGTACAGGAAAGCCGTCACCGTGTGGATGCTCACCGCCCAGACGATGGCGATGAATACGAACGGAACATAGAACGTCGGCGACGGCTTGCGCCGACAGTATGCGGAGTACAGCAGATAGCCGCAGATATGCAGATTCAGCAGCAGATAACCGCACAGCGCGATGACGTCCCAGGTGAGCATGGAAAGCGGGAAGTTGAAGCGTCGCAGCAGATGCAGGGCCCGCTCGGGCCGGCCCAGATCAACGGTGACGAACAGCAGGCACATGATGATGACCGCCACCGCCAGCAGCTCGCCGAAGACCACCACGTCATGCAAATGCATGTTCCGGTAAACATAGACCGGAATGACCAGCATGGCGGCTGCGGCGGCCAGGCCCACCAGGTATGTGAAGTTCGCGATATACAGGCCCCACGAGACCTGATCGGTCATTCCGGTGGTGACCAAACCGTGCACGAGTTGTTGACACCAGGCGTAAAGCCCCAGCAGCGACATCACGGTCAGGGCGGTCATCCATGCGTGGTAGCGCCAGTCGCCGACGAAGCTGATTCGGCCACACTCCCACAGGAAAGTGAAGTACCGCCTCACAGCTCAGCTCCCGGCTGGGAGGTGGAGATCGGCTCGCGATAGCGGCTGCCGCGTTCGTCGAAGTAATAGAAGAACCGCGGCAGCGTCCCGACCTCCTCCTTGAAAACATATACCCGCTTGTGCCGGAGAATATAGGCGACCTCGCTATCCGGATCGAGCACGTTGCCGAACTTGCGCGATCCGGTGGGACACGCCTCGACGCAGGCCGGCATGCGCCCGCGGCGCACGCGATGAAGGCAATAGGTACACTTTTCCATCACCCCTTTAGCCCGGGGCCGGTTCGACAGATAGCTCATGTTGACATTGAGCTGGTCAGCCGGGACCTGGGGCGCCGCGAAGTTGAACCGGCGGGCCCAGTAGGGACAAGCGGCCTCGCAGTAGCGGCAGCCGATGCACCAGTCATAGTCGATTACCGTGATGCCATCCGGCTCCTGCCAGGTCGCCCCCACCGGACAGACTTTCACGCAAGGCGGCTTCTTACACTGATGGCATTGGACCGGCATGTAGTAACTGTCGTGCTCGGGCACCATGGGCGGGTTGTAGTGATGGTCCGAAGTTTCTACGTCGATGCTCCCCTTCTGCATCTTCAGCACGCGTATGTACTGAATCTCCGGCGCCCGCGACGAGTTGTTTTCCTTCATGCAGGCGAAGACGCAACGCCGACATCCGATGCAACGGCTGATATTCAGCGCGTAGACATACTCCACCCCCACCAGGGGCGGCGGATCGTCGATCTCCGCATCAACCTGGTAGCGCGCCTTGACTTCACGCGCGATCCGCTCCAGGACGGCCTGCTTTTCCGGCGGCGTCATTTCCTTGTAGTGGCTCTGGAAGAACTGCTCCAGGGTGGGCCAGTCGGCGGGAGCAAGGGCCCGCAGGGGCGAGAGAGCTCCGGCCAGCCCCGTCGCACCGGCGACTGCCGCCGCCCCTTTGCGGAGGAAGCCCCGCCGGCTGAGCCCCGTCCCCCGGGAGCCCCGCGGGCCGCCCGGCCTCTTGCCCGATCCGATTGGCGAGCTACTCACGGATCTCCCTCGCTCAGCCTCGACCGGTCCACATCCACCGGCCCCGGGCCATAAACCCAAAGCGGACTGCCCACCGCCGGCTCGCTGCGCGGCGATGTCTGATCTCCCATCCGCAGCGTGTTCGGCGGCGGCGCCGGCACCAGCCCTGGAAATGGCGGCCGATGCGGGTCGTGGCACTCAATGCATTTCCTTCGCTGTTGCGGGCCCTGCCGGGTGTCCCAATACCCGTCGGTGCGCCCGTGCGAGCCATGCAGCCAGTCGCGGTACACCGGGCCGTGGCACTTGGCGCAAAGCAACTGCGGCTGATCCGGCGGGATCTCCCGCCCCCAGTCATCCACGAACGCGTCGCGATTCGTCAAGTGATGGCAGTTGAAGCAGCGCGCGTTGATCCCATGATCCAGCACGATGTCGCGGTGCTGGGTGAGCGAGCGAGTGGTTTCGGGCGGCGACGCGAACAGCCGATGGCAGTCACTGCACCGATAGGTGAAACCCGCCAGCTCGATCTCGGGTCGCAGCGACGGCCGCCGCACCGGCGTCGGATCGACCGCCCACGCGGGCACAACGGTGGGCGGCGGCACCGGACTGGCAAACGGACCCAGATCGGCCGCCAGCAATCCGCCCAGCGCCAGCAGCACCAGCGGCACCACCATGGCCCGCCGACCATCCGATGTGGGTGGCGGCGACTTGAGCCGGCCGTCAAGCTGCTCCATCGACCAGATCCTCAGCCGGCGGCGCACAGCGACGGAGCGGCCTGTTCACCCTGCCAACGCTCGCCGCGCCCGGCCAGCAGTCTATACCAAGAGTTCCGGCCGACAATCCTCAATCCGGTCCGACCGCAATCGGTTCGTCATACTGCAATAACCGCCGCTCGCCCTGCAAACTCCGCAAACGGGTTAGGTCCTGAGTGACTTCCAGTGTCCCCAAGTAGCCGCCGGAGCTGTTTCGGACCGCGAAATACCGAATATGCACAAACTTCCCGCGGAAGTTGATCCAGAACTCGGCTACATTCTGCCGGCCGGAGCGGAAATCGGCCAGGATCTGCTCTACGACATGCACGCTGGCCGGCGGATGACAGTGCTGAACCTTGCGGCCAATGATCGCCCGGCTGCGACTAAAGACGCGATCCGGCCCCTCCGAAAAGAAGCGCACCCGGTCATCGGCGTCCACAAAAGTCACGTCCACTGGCAAGGTCGAGAACAGACCGATCAACTGCTCGCGGTCCAGGCTGCCGCTGGGAAATTGGACGGCCTGCCCGGGCCCCAGCTCGGCCAAGTCTGTCGGCTGGACCGCGGCGGGAGGCTGATAGCCCGTCCGCGGCTCAACCAGGCACCAACCGTACTGCGGCGATTGCTGCCAGATTTCGCCCCATTCTTCCTCCGTGAGCGTCTGGAGCGACATCGGCAGGAGAATGTGCTCTTCCTTGTCAATCATGCCCAAGACCGCCTGGGCGACCGGCTCGCCGATCCGGTCGACGATCTCGGCCAGCTCGCCGGCGGTCGCGTCCCTTTTACTCAGGGCCTGATGCAACGACCTCAGCAGCCCTCGCACTTCATCGTCCTTAGCCCACATCACCTTCGACGGGCCGGTGATGCCGTGCCGCTCCAGGCAGGAGAACAGCAGATTCTCCTTCCGCTGGTAATGCTTATCCACGTCCATCAGGTCGTTGACCGCCTGCTGCCAGCGGGCCAGAACCGGCCCCGCCTGGCCGGCCGGCGGCAAGCGTCTAATCTCCGTCATGGCCTGCCGCAGAGATGCCACCGCTTCACGCAGGGCCGCGTTCTCACGCCGGAAAGTGTCCACCGGATGCCCCGGCGGGACAGCGTGCTCCTGCGGCTTGCTCAGCAGGTCCTGGACCACGGCGGCGTGCAAATCGCACATCGACTTGATCTGCTCCACCGGGACTCCGCCGGCGATCAGCTCCTGCTCCATGGCCGCGATCTCCGCCGCACTGGCCTGCCCCACCAGCTCGGCGAGTTGCGTTTTCACCTGGGCGGGATCGACGCCCTGGTGCAGTTGCTCGATGATTCGCTTTAGGGTTTGAATTCGCCGGGCTCGGTTGTCAATCAGTTCGCTCACGGGTCATACCTCAGCTACAAGGATCAAGTCCTGACTGGCGGCACGCTGATAAGGGGCGAGCTGATAGTCGCCGTAACACCTAACGCGACGCGCGCCGGCCTCCCGCGCCACCCGCGCCAAATCCTCGGCCTCCAACCCCAGGAACACCGGCGAGTCGAAACGCGGCTCGACCGTCTCCGAGTCTATCAGCAGGTCAATGAAATCCACATATCCGCGGTCCCCGCTGCGATGCGTCCCCTTGATGAGGATGTGGTCCCGGCCGCATACGCGAACGCGTTTGCATTTCTGCCAGACGGTCGGCCCGTCCGGCAAATGCCAGAGGTTCACCACCTGTATCACGCACACCCCGCCTCTACGCAAAGCGGCCAACATTTGCTCGACCGCCTGCCGGACCGCAGCCAGGTCCGGCGCCAGGGCCAGCGAGTTGCCCACGCAGATCACCGCGTCGAATCGCTGCCGGTCGGCGGGCGGTTGATCAAACGCCCGCACCACCCACCGCAGCGACTCCGACTCGCCAAACTCGCGGCGACATCGCTCGATCATGCCCGGGCTGATGTCCGCGCCCTCGACCTGGCAGCCCCAGGAATGGAACATCGCCGCATGCCGACCGGCGCCGCAGGCCGCGTCGAGCACCCGACCAGCCCCCACTCGCTCGAAGATCGCCCGATAAAACGGCTCCTCGTTGACCAGCCGTCTGGGCCAGTCAATCAGGGCGTCGTAAAGATCCGCCAGATCGTCGAAGTCGGTCATTGACCTGCCGCACTCCACGCACCAAACCGCACTGTACCCCTGAAAGCTCCGCGCACAGACGCTGCACCTTGTCCGCCGCAAACTGGCCGGACACAATAAGCATCCGGCCTGAGCCAAGATATGGCATTGACCTGAATCAAAGTCGCGATTTTTCGCGGCGTGGCTTACGCGATGGCCTCGGCGGCTGGCGAGATTCTACGTAAGTGCGGTCTGTTCAAGGGCTTGGATGACTCCTGCCTGGCCCTGATAGACTCCATGGCCCGGGTGGTCCACTTCGAGGCCGGCCAGATCATCCTGCGCCAAGATGAACCTTGCCCCGGCTTGTACTGCGTGGGAAGCGGGTTGATTCGGATTTACAAGGTCGCCGCCAGCGGCAAGGACCACGTCCTGCATTTCGCCCACCCCGGCAGCAGCTTCGCCGAGGTGGCCGCGATCGGGCAATTCCCCAGTCCGGCCCATGCCCAGGCGGTGGAGGCCTCAGTTTGTGCTTTTGTCCCCGCCGACCGGTTTCGCCGCCTGCTGGAAAGCGACCACCGGCTCTGCCTCCAGCTCATGGCGGGCCTCACCGCCTGGGTGCGCCAGCTTGTCGGCCTGCTGGAGGACATCGTCCTGCGCGACGCGATCGGCCGGGTGGCCGGCTACCTCCTGCGCACCGCGCCCGGCGGCCAGGCCGCGGCTTTCCGCCTGCCGGTCCTCAAGAAAGACCTGGCCAGCCACCTCAACCTGACGCGTGAGACCCTCTCCCGCACGCTGCGGCGCCTGGTCGAGGCCAACCTGATCGAGACGCCCGATCAGCAACGGGTCCGAATCATCGACCACCAGGCTCTACGCGAAGTCGCCGAAGGCCTCCTGCCAGGCGAACTGGCCTGAGAACTCGTTCAATCCGCACACCCAGCTTTACGCGGCCGCCGGTTGGCCACACCCCATGGTGTGCCCCGCCACGAGTGCACGCCGCGCGCGGACGCACGGCCATTTCAATACCGGCCCGGCAGTAAGCGGTCGGAGACTTGTACAGGAAAAAAAGCCGGTCTGCGGAGGGCAGTGCTCGCCGCAGACCGGCCGGTCTGCTCTACGTCTATTATCCTGATACGGTCACCCCGGGCCGGACCTTCTGCATCCGGCCCGGAGCCCCGTCAAGTGCCCTTTAGCTCGTCAGGCACTGCAC